>NZ_JBJJLA010000011.1:0-203171 GCF_045449715.1 Marinobacter shunpengi
GCGGCGCTTCCCCCTGCTACGCCAACTCAGCCAAAGTGGAAGAAGGCCACCTTGTTGCCATCGTGATCCCGGATATAGGCACCGTAGAAACGGTCGGGGATACGCTGGCCGGGCTCACCATCGCAGGTGGCACCCAGTTCAATCGCCTTGTGGTACAGCTTGTCCACCATCTCCTTGGAACCCGGATTGATGGCCACCATGTTGCCGTTGCCCGGGTGGTTTGGCTCCTTGTCATAGGGCGTGCAGACGGCCAGCATGGGTTTGCCCATACTCTTGCCCAGAAACGCGATACGCTCCATGTCCATCAGGACACTCGCACCCAGGTCCGCCAGCAGGTCGCTGTAGAAGGCCTTGGCCCGCCCCATGTCACTGACACCGATAGTAACGTAACCTATCATATGGAAAACCCTTTTTATTTGGTTTGTTTATACTGCTCTCATAAATAATCGGATATTACCCGAAACAGGAGACCCCGCAGGGATGCACCTGATCTCGTTCAAGCTTGTGGCTGCCGTTATATTTACGTTGTTGCTGGCAACAGGTCTTTATAACACGTTCAAACCCATGCCGGCAGGCCTGTCCAGGACTGCGCCAAGCCGTCCACTCTACGACGCCCGGCTGATTCCGGATGTGAGCTGGCGTACCCCCGCTGGCGGTCATTTCCAGAGCCAGGGCATCTTCCGGGAAGTCTTCGACCTGATTGCCCAGGCCCGGCGGATGATTGTCATCGACATGTTCCTGTTCAATAACAGCGCTCCGGACAGCAGCTTCGAACCCCTTGCCGACAAACTCACCCAGGCACTGGTGGAGCGCAAGCAGGCGGTGCCGGAGCTGGATGTGGTGGTGATCACTGATCCGCTGAATACGGTCTACGGTGGTATGCGCCAGCCTCACTTTGAACGGCTCCGGCAGGCAGGAATCACCCTGGTGGAAACCAATCTGCGTCCGTTGCGGGATTCCAATCCCACCTGGTCCGCCCTGTGGCGGGCATGCTGCCAGTGGTTCGGCAACAACCCGGACGGTGGCTGGCTGCCCAATGCCTTCGAGGATGGCAAGGTGACCCTCCGCAGCTATCTCGCCCTGCTCAATTTCAAGGCCAACCACCGCAAGACCCTGGTGGTGGATGAGGGCGACCAGCTCCGAGGCCTGGTCACCTCCGCCAACCCCCACGACGGCAGCAGCCGCCACTGGAACACGGCCATCACCTTCACCGGCCCCGCCGCCCTGGACCTGCTGGCCACGGAGGAGGCAGTCATGGCCCTTTCCGGGGTAACGGTCCCCGACTGGTCTCTGCCCGGGAAGATCTATCCCCCGGAGGCGGACGGGGCCGACCTGCACGGCCAGGTACTGACCGAAGCCGCCATCCGGGAAGCCGCCATCGACCTGATCGACCGCGCTGGCCAGGGTGACCGGCTCGACCTGGCCATGTTCTACCTGTCCCATCGGGGCACCGTTGAAGCGTTGAAGGCAGCCCATAACCGCGGAGCCACCCTGAGGATCCTGCTGGACCAGAACCAGGATGCCTTTGGCCACGCCAAGAACGGCATACCCAACCGCCAGGTGGCGTTCGAGCTGCACCAGGCGGATATCGAGGTACGCTGGTGCAATACCGACGGCGAACAGTGCCACAACAAGCTGCTGATGTTGCGGGACAGCCAGGGGCTGGCGCGGCTGCTGCTGGGGTCAGCCAACCTGACCCGCCGCAATATCGACAACTACAACCTGGAGACCTCAATGCTGGTCACCGGCACCGCCGATACCCCAGTCATGGTCACGGCGACCGAACTGTTCGACCGCCTGTGGATGAACGGACCGGGATCGACACCGGTATTCAGCCTGCCCTACTCCGCCAATGCCGACGAGTCACGGTTCCGGTACTGGCAATACCGTTTCATGGAGGCCACCGGCTTTTCCACCTTCTGACGGGGCTGATTTCAGCCCTCCTCCTGTCCAGATACTGGCTGCTCGTGGAAGAAACGGTTGATCTGGTTGGCGTGCTGCTGCGCGTCGTGGTAACCCAGACTGATCAGTTCCTGGCAGAAGCGGGGGTCGAACAGCAGGTAGCTGGCCAGGCTGGCGGCAGTGCCATGATGCCGGTCCGAGGCGCCCACCAGGTTACGCAGCACCAGTGGCATCCCGTCCAGGTACTTCTCCGCGATGGCATTGATCTGCTGGCTGGGAGAAATTTCCAGCAGGTTGACGGGCCGGAAATCCAGCTCCTTCTGCTTCTCCTCCGGAATCAGTTCCAGCAGTCGGTTGATCAGCCTGAGACGGTCGATATCGTAGTCCAGCGTGTCCAGGAACATGCCGTTGAACACCTGGGCTATCACCTGCGAGAACGTGGGGGTGCCCGGTGGTTCCGGTCGTTCGGTGGGGCACATGCTGTTGGCGCTGACCCCAATCACCAGCACCCGGTCGGCCCCCAGCCGCAGCGCCGGGCTGACATGGGCCATCTGCCGGGTCACCCCGTCGCCGAAGTACTCCCGGTTGATCTGCACCGGCGGAAACACCGTGGGAATGGCCGTGGATGCCATCACATGGTCCAGCCCCAGGTGCGTGCGTGCGCCGGCACGCTGGCCCACCGTCCAGCTTTTCAGGCTGTCCTTGCCCTGGAAGAAACACACGTTCTGGCCGGTGGAATAACCGCAGGCGTTGACACCCAGGGCCGATAGACGGCCGTCATCGATGGCGGCCGATATGGCCCCGAAGTCCAGCTCCTCCTCAAGCATGGCCCGCAGGGGACTGTTATTGAGCAGGGCCACGGGAGAACCGTCCAGTTGCCCCATGAACAGCCTCCGGGCAACACCGGTCATATTGCGGAAGATCTCCAGCGTCTGGCTCTTGTAGATCCGGTTAACGGTAATTTCCGACCAGAGCCCCTCCAGATGACTGATATTGTGCCGGAATATGGAACTGCCGCCAGCCATGGACGCGGCATTGATGGCCCCCGCCGAGGTACCGACGATCACTCCGAACGGGTTCTCCCAGTCCGGATACATATCCGAGATACCCCTGAGCACACCCACCTGATAGGCGGCACGGGCGCCACCGCCCGTCAGCACGATACCGGTTTCCATGAACGCCTCCCAGTCCTGCTGAATCAACAATCCGGACCCGCCGGCCTGGGCCAGCGTGCCGGTATCGTGTTATCGGTTGACCCAGCCACCACAGACCGGGAACACCTGGCCCACGAAGCAGCTCGCGGCATCGCTGCACAGGTAGGCGGCAAACTGGGCGTCCTCCCTGGCGCCAACGAGGCGTCCGAGGGGCACCTCGCGCTTCAGTCGATCCTGAAACTTCGGGTTCTCCTGGATCTCGGGAGGGAAATAGGTGGGATTGTCCACGAAATTCTGGGCAATCAGGTTAACCTGGATGTTCTCCGGTGCCAGCTCGACGCCAACCGCCTGCACCCAGGCCATCTGCGCGCCACGGGCCGCACTGTAGGTGGACGCCCGTTTCATACCCCGCAGGGCCGATGCGCTGCCCATGACCAGCACCCGGCCATGGCCCTGGTCACGCATCCCGGGAAGTAACGCCTGGATAAAGCGCGGCAACGGATCCACCAGCGCGGCGAAGGTATCACGCCACTCATCCTCGGACACATCCCCTACCCGGGTGGAGGGCGCCGGTACGGCCAGGTTGGCCACCAGGGTATCGATCGGGCCAGCTTCGCTGACAATCCGTTGCGGGGTCTCGGGGTCGGTAATATCATCATGGCTGGCAATAACGGTGGCGCCCTGCTCCCGCAGCACGTCGCACAGCACGGGGCCCATAAAGGCGTCGGCCTGGGTGACCAGGATACGTTTGCCCGCCAGGGGGCCTTGAGGGGAATTGTCTGACATGAAAGGGTTCTCCTGCCATTCCTGTATTGTCATTGGAGCAATCAGAATAGCCGAGAACCGACCGGGGCGTAAAAGACCCGGCCATTCCCAAGTGACTCTCAGGACCCGTGTTTGTCGCCCGGGGTGCCGGACGACGCGCCCGCCACCGTGGCATCACCACAGTTCAGCAGGCCGGAACGGCTGAGCCATTCCTCGTCGGGATAGTACTTGAAGACCAGTTGCCCGCCCTTCAGGGAATCCACTACCTGATGGCTGATTTCCTCCCGTACTGCCGGGCAGCCCAGGCTGCGTCCGATACGGCCATAGGTGTCGATCCAGGACGGGTCCACATAGTCGGCGCCATGGATCACGATAGCCCGCTCGCGCGCGTGGTCATTGAACCCCGGCTCAAGCCCATCCAGGCGCAGTGAATAGCCATGCTTGCCCCGATAGCTCTCCGCCGCCCGGAACAGACCGATGCTTGACTGGTAACTGCCTTCCACGTTGGAGAAGCGCGTGGATTCCAGGTCACCGGAGTTACGGCCATGGGCGACCAGGTCGCGGATGATCAGGCTGCGCTGCCGCAGGTCGAATATCCATAACCGTTTCTGACTGGAAGGCAATGAGAAATCAATCACCGCCAGCCTGTCCGGATAGCTTTCGCCATGGCGAACGGCACACTGGGTGGCCATAAGGGCGTAGCGAAGCACCTCGGGATTAAGGTTGGGAGCGGAATCGGCCAGCCCGGAAAACAGGCTGTCCTCGGTGACCGCTGCTAGACTGGTGATTGAAGGCAGGCTGAACGAAAGCGCACAAACCGATACCAACAGAGCGCGTTTCAGGCCTCTGACTACCATTTACCATTCCTCATGCCATGGTCGGGGGATTCTGATGTTGCCGTGCCGGCGATTCAATGGTCACTATTGTGCAATAAATTCCCGGGAATAATGTGGGAAATGGGTCGAATTGTACAAAATCCATACAAACTGCAACACTTTCTGCGCACAGCGACAGCCGCTGGAACGGCTGCTGGAGGACGCTCGGTATGCGGGACTCGAGCCCAGGGGCACAATTACGTCACTCCGTGGTCCAGACCCTCGGCGCCGTCGGCCTGTGGCTGATCCTCGCCGGCCCCGGCCAGGCACAAAGCCTCCGGGCGGGTTGCCCGGCAGCGCCGGATCCACCGGCCTTTGTAGAACAGGCTGCCAGTGAGCTGGCCAACATCCAGCCCCATACCGAACGCTGGCGTGACCGCCTGCAATGGCAACGGCTACTGCGGGAACTGGACCGGCTCAGGTTTGACGGCCTGAATCCACAGAACTACCAGCTGTCCAACCTGGCACGGATTGCCGACCAGTTACCGGCCGACATGCCGCCCACCCCCTGCCAGGCCGAGCTGGCAACCCTCGCCCTGGCGTGGTCCCTGTCAGACCTGACCCGGGGCCGGCTGGACCCGCAGGAGTTAGGCCTGATGTGGCATCAGGCGCCCAAACACCCGGATGCCGAGCAGTTTGCCATCGACATCCACCGTGATTTCTACCACCGCAACGGCCTGCGGCAGGCCTATCAGCGGTCACGTCCGTCCATTGAGCGGTACCAGAACCTGCGCACCGCCTACCGGGAGCAATACCGCCACTTGCCGGAGAGCTGGCCACCGGTGCCGCCGGGCCCCACGCTCAGGCAGGACGACAGTGGTCCCAGGGTGGACGCCCTCGTCGCCCGCCTGAACGCCCAGGGCTACCTGCCCGGGCCGGCGACTCCTTCCGATCCGGCGGCGATGCCGCCGGAACAAACCCGCTTTGACCAGCACATTACCCGGGCCGTAAAAGCCTTCCAGCGCGACCACGGCCTGGACGACGACGGGCTGGTGGGCAAAGCCACCCTGGAAGCACTGAACCTGGCGCCGGGGGCGTGGAAGGCCCGCACCCGGGCCAACCTGGAGCGACTGCGCTGGATTGCCCCCTACCTCACCAGTGACATGGTGCTGGTGGATATTGCCGGTGCCCGCGTCCAGTTGATCCGGGATGGCGCGGAGGTCTGGCACGGCAACACCCAGGTCGGCCGGCCAGAGCGGAAAACCCCGGCACTCACCTCAGCCATCAGCCACATCACCGTTAACCCCACCTGGACCATTCCGCCCACCGTGTTCTATGAGGACACCCTGCCGGCGATCCAGGCCGACCCCGACTACCTCTGGCGCAACCGGCTGACCGTACTGGATCGCAGCGGTACTCCGCTGGATCCGGACCAGGTGGACTGGAGCCAGCCCGGCAACCTGATGCTCAGGCAGGCCGCCGGCCCCGGCAACGCCCTCGGCGAAGTGGCCATCCGGTTCCCCAACCCCTTTGCAGTCTACCTGCACGACACCCCTTCCCGCTGGCTGTTCGACACGCCGGACCGGTTCTACAGCTCCGGCTGCGTGCGGGTCGAGAATGCGGTGCAACTGAGCGAGCGACTGTTCCGGGAAGCCTCGGAGAGCACCCGACGGCAATTGAGCAACGCCCGCTCCTCGGGCAAGACCCGGAACCTTTCCCTGCCGGCCCGTATTCCCCTGGTCATGGCCTACTGGACCGCCGAAGCAGACCCCGATGGCCTTGTACGGTACCGCCCCGACACCTACGAGGAAGACCGGCTGGTGGTCGACCTGCTGGATGAGGAGCCGTAAGGGAGACATCACGACGCCACGGCCTGGGCAAGCTTCCGCCCCCACCAGGTATCCGGGTCGGACCGCCAGGCCGCATGGTGGAGCCAGGCCAGGGTATCGCTGTCACGGCAAAGTTGGCTCAGTTCCGCGCGGTCGAGGGCTCCGGGTCCGCGATCAAGGCATCGCCGGGCCAGTGTCTGCAGGGTTTCCCGCCGCAGCCGGCCCGGATGGCTGCGCGCCAGGCTGCAGTGCATGGCATTGACCGCCGGCAACAGTACCGCCTCCTCAAATCGGGTCAACTGGCCCAGGGGAGGCAGCAATGACTCTTCATCGGCAGTATCCTGGAGCAGGAGGCAGGGCGCCGTTTCCTCAGGTGTGCACAGGATGCCGAGCCGCCGCAGGCACTGCCCCGCCCTCATCCGGCTGAGCCATACCGCCGTCGGGGCAGACAGCACCAGGGGTACGGCCACCGGCAATGACCACAGGAAAAACAGCGGGTCCAGGTACCAGGCAAAAGCCGACCAGGCCAGGCCGACGGCCATGCCCGGGGCCTGGGAGACCAGGGCTTCGCGCCAGCGGGTTTCTTCGGTCCGGTTCTGCCCCGCCCAACTGAGGGAGAGATTGAACAACGCACCCAGGACGTAGGCCGAATGGGACAGCATCTTGATAGGCGCCAGCAGCACCGACACCACCGCCTCCATCACCACGCTCAACAGGGTTCTGAAGGCCCCACCAAAGGACCGGGCCCGGCGATGGACCAGGGCATCGAGCCAGGCGATCAGCTTGGGCGCAAACAGCATGGTGACCGTGGTCAGGGCAAGGGTCAGGGCCAGCCCGGGGCTCCATTCGGGCCACAACGGAAACAGCCCCGGCTGATCGTCCGGAAAATAGTCGATGGGCATCAGGGCAAGCTGGGCTGCCTCCACAGTGGTCAACACCAGGAACAGCAACCACAGGGGCGAGGACAGGTATCCCATGATGCCATTGAAAAACGCCATCCGGTGGGCAAACCGCAACCCAGGGGCCCGCAACATGATCCACAGGTGCTGCAGGTTGCCCTTGGACCAGCGACGATCCCGGGACAGCTCGTCCGCCAGGCTCGGTGGTGACTCTTCGTAACTGGCGACCAGGGACGGCTCCAGCCACACCTCGTAGCCCGACCGTCCCATTAACGCCGCCTCGACGAAATCATGGCTCAGGATCGGCCCTCTAAACAGGCCGGCTCCGGGCAACTTGCGCAGGCCGCAATGGGCCATGAACGCATCGGTACGCAGGATGGCATTATGCCCCCAGAAGGCAGCATCGCCCATCTGGATGCCAGCGAGGCCGGTGGCAAAGAGGGGGGAGTATAGCCGGTTGGCGAACTGCTGGATGCGGGCAAACAGGGAACGCCCCCGCACCACACCGGGGGCCGTCTGGAGGATCCCCACCCGGGGTTCAAGTTCCATCAGGCGAACCATCCGGATCAGCGTATCGCCGCCCATCAGGCTGTCCGCGTCCAGCACCACGGTGTAACGGCTGCGACGGCCCCAGCGGCGCAGGAAGTCCGCCACGTTGCCGCTCTTGTAGTTCAGGTTAACCGTACGGCGACGATAGAACAGGCGACCATTGGCATTGAGTTCGTTGCACAGGCCCTGCCAGGCGGCCTGTTCTTCCAGCCACACCTCCGGATCGCGGCTGTCCGACAGGATATAGAACTCGAAGTGCTCAATCTGTCCGGCCCGTTCCAGATCCCGGTAGATAGCCCGCAGCCCCCGCAGTGTTCGCTGCACCGGTTCATGGTAAATAGGCATGACCACGGCGGTCCTTGTCAGGGGGGTCGCCGCCAGCTCCCGCTCATCATGTCGACGGGCCAGTGACCAGCGGTCACCGCCTGCCAGCCTGAGCACAAAACCGTAAACCGCGGTCCAGAAACCAACGGCGATCCAGGCGTAGAGAACCGCAAACAGGCCTGCCAGACCGATCTCTACCCACGTGCCCCCATGGTAAGGCAATACCCGCAGCATCAACCAGGTGGCCACCAGGGTCTGCCCCAGCACCAGCACCGCCAGCAGAAACCGCCTGACCGTTGCTACCAACTGCCACTGTCCGCCAACTGATGCCGCTGAAGACACCGTTTTCAGTTCATACGGGAGGCCCATAACCGATGCTCCCTCGACGAATGGGTGGGCGCTGGACAGGCAGGTCCAGCGCCGGAAGGCTGAACGCCTCCGGCAGCCGGTCGAACACCATGGCCAGAACCCCGCCCGGCAGCCCCCCGGGGCCATCGCAGGCTGCGCTACCGGCATCTTCCAGGCAATCGTCGATCAGGGCCAGTGCCCGCCGACAGACCTCGGGAGACGGTTTCACCCCGTAGTTCTGCAGGTAAAGCATCACGCGATCGAGAGCGTACTGACAAATGGTTTTCTCCACAGCTCTCTCCTGTCTCTCCAACACCTGTCTCCAACAACCTGGTCCGGCTCCCGTTACTGGGACCGTAAATCAAGCCCCGGCGGCAATTCATAGGTCCAGGTTTCGGTCAGTGGTTCCCCATCTCTGGAAAGGAAGGCCCTCAGGTCCAGTGTCTGATCCGGGGGCGGCTTCACCAGCATCGACAGGCGCCATTGCCCGGTCGGCTCCGAATACTCCACGAAGTGCTCCAGCACCCTGGTATCACCACCCGCACTGACATGGCTGACCACGTCCGCCCCGGGATCGGTCTTGTCCAGGGCGCCACCGGCAAAATCCACCAGGATCCGGTAGGCCCCCTCCTGGTCGCCTCCCCCGATACGGTTGCCATCACCCACGAAGGTATGTATGGCCGCGCCGGTGGGATTTCCGGTGATTTCCGGCGGTCCGAACGTCAGGGTATAGGCCAGTTCCACGCTGTCGCCCGCACCGGGAGATTCCTCCGGCGCCCAGAAGGCAACAATGTTGTCATTCACTTCCGAACGGGTGGGTATTTCCACCAGCACCACATTGCCTTTGCCCCAGTCACCCCGGGGTTCAACCCAGGCGCTGGGCCGACGTTCATAGCGTGCCTCCAGATCCTGGAAATCACGGAAGTCCCGGTCCCTCTGGATCAGCCCGAACCCCTTCGGGTTATTGGCCCTGAGGTAACTCATGCGCAGCGAGGCCGGATTGATAAGCGGACGCCAAAGCCACTCCCCGGAGTCGCCGTCCGCCACCAGCAGGCCATCGGAATCATGGGCTTGGGGCCGCCACTCCCCCACGGGACGGAGCGTGTTCTCGCCGTAGTAGAACATGCTCGTCAGGGGGGCATAGCCCGCCAGGTCCACCTGGTTCCTGAAAAACAGCTGGGCCTGTACGTCCACCTCCAGCGCATCACCTGGCCGGACGGTGAACCGGTAGGCGCCGGTCAGGCTGGGGCCATCCAGCAGGGCATAGAGCACCATCTCTTCGGTCCCTCCCTCCGGTTTTTCCAGCCAGAACTCGATGAACGAGGGGAATTCCTCACCACTGGAGAGCCCGGTATCGATGGCGACCCCGCGGGCGGACAGACCAAAGCCGTCGTTGCGCCCCACACCCCGGAAATAACTGGCACCGGCAAAGGACAGGAACTGGTTGTTGATATCCGGCCCACGCAGGGGGTAGGTCAAACGGAAACCGGCGTACCCCAGATCCGCAGGAATTCGCTTGGCGAACTCCTCGCTGGGGTAGGAAAAATTGTCACGGGCAAAAGGAATCGGCCGGACCTCGCCGTCACGGATCTCATTCAGCACCACGGCGTGGGTAAAATGCTTGCCGGCCGGTGTCAGCATCACCTGGAAGGACGAGTCGGAATCGCGCCAGAGGTTACGGTCCTCCCGGAAACGGATCTCCTGGTAGCGACTGTATTCGATCTCCCTGAGAAAATCCGGTATACCGGCAGGCGCACTCCACCCCTGCTGAGCCAGGTCCCGGGCCTTTGCGGCCACATCCGAGAAACCGAAGGACTCAGCAGCGGTAGCCTTCGACGCCACCAGGCAGATGCACAGCAGTCCTGCGAGCGGACGTAGCATACGTGGGGTTCCCTGGGTGTGTTTTGGTAAAAGGGGCAGACGCCGCCCCGAACAAACATGACATCCCTGTTTGTAACTCCACCCGGACCGGGCAGCAAGTGACGTCTTTGTAAGTGATACGACACAAAGGCGGAGCAGGAGCCACAGAAGGAATACTAGAGTGTCCAGGTCAGGTCGACGGACACATCCGGCACATGGGTGGTCACCACGTCGGGCCCGGCAGTGTCCAGCAGGGTGCCAGCCCGGAGCCCGCCGGAAAGGTGCTCACCACTGATTCGCCAGAACACCTCCGCCACGCTGGCCCGACTGGTCAGGTGAGGTTCCACCGCGGCTTCGGTCCACCCCCGAAGTAGTGAGAAGCGGATGTTGGTGTACAGGTCCATGGGGGACCAGAACGGTCGGCTGCGGGTTTCGCTATCCAGTCGCAGCCAGCCCCCTTCCCGGCCCCGCAGGGCCTGGCCGCCAAACCCGTGCATCATGCCCGGACCCACCTCCAGGTGGCGCCAGGAAGGCAGTTCATTGGGGGTGAACTGGTATTCCCCCTGGAGCGCCCAGTCCATGTTCAGCCACTGGCGCCGGAGGTTGGCGCTCAGGTTATAGCGCTGGAAGGTTCCCAGCCCTTCCCCGCAGGATTCCTGCTCGACACCGTCCGTGAGTGCCACACAGCCCTCAACGGAAAAACCGAGATCACCGTAGGTATCCAGCAACGGCAGGTACCGTTCCACCTGGCCATCGAGACGCAACAGGGAATAGCTGCGCCGGGCTTCATCACTCAGGTCGCCATCCTGATACCAGCGCCTGGTGACGTCAGTGGTAACAACCCGCGCATCCAGGCTGGCACTGTCACCACGGTACAGGTTACGGGCCAGGTCGATTTCCAGGGTCTGCCGGGAGCCCCCAAACCGCTTGACGTCACCGTCGTCCACCTCGTTCTCGTATTCGTGGATGCGGCCCCGAAATTCCAGGTGGTTGTCTCCCATGGGCACCTGCCAGGTCAGGCCCATGTCCATGGTGCTGTCGCCAGGCCGCTGGGAGGTGGACCAGTTGCCGTCCACGGACAGGTTATTGCTGAGTCCGGGAACCCGGTCCGTCTCGAACCCCACCCGGACCCGGTCGCTCTGCTCGGCCTCATGGTCTTCACCCCGCAGAAAGAACTTCTCGCCGATCCACTGGTCCCTGGCCGCACTGGATGAGATGGGAATGGCGGCAGTGGAAGCATCCGTACGGGTAGCCACGGTCACGGGCGCAGATTCAGGCGTCGCCCCGGATGTTGCCGTCGCCTCCTGACCGCGCCGTACCCACGCCAGGCTCTGTTGCAGCAGTCCCATGGTGCGCTGGTGCTGCCCGGCATCGACACCAGTGGATGCGCTGTCCGCCATCAACGGTGCACACAGCCCCACCGTTGTCATTAGTGCAATGATGACCGGAAGGGTCTGGCGTGTACTGAATGAGATGTATGGCATGGGGCTCAATGGTGTCGGGTGCCGGTTTTGTGCCGTCATGCTAAACCGGATGATTACAACCAATCCATGATTTCAGCCCCACGGTAGCAGGACTTTACAATTTTAATATTTCTTACGAAACAGAGGCTTCCGCAAGTCTTTGAAACCCCGGCATCAAGTTATAACGCGCCCACTTTCACGACAGGCGCTGTTTACAGTTGGATACAGGGTTTCAGGGATTACGGAGTGTCACGTCTTGCGGAACAGTGCGACATCCTTGCGGGGGATTTCCAGCAACCAGCCGAACCGATCGGCCAGCCAGTGCAGCGTCTCTTCCCGGTAGAACACGATATGGGTGGGATCCCGGCGGTAGTGCCAGTTCACGAACCGGCTATCGTCAGTCTGGAAGCAGGTCATCACCCCCAGCGTGCCTCCGGGTCTGAGCATCCCATCGAGTTGCCGGAAGACGCCCCAGGGGTCACGCAGGTGTTCAACCACCTCCGTGCAGGTAATGAAATCCCATTGCCGCGCCAGCACCCCAGCGTCCGGGAAGAACACCGGGTCATAGCCGGTGACCGTCAGCCCCCGCTCCTCCAGCATGGCCGCCAGTGCCGGCCCCGGGCCGCAGCCGAAATCCAGTCCATGTTGCCCTGGCGACAGCCTGCCTAGTAGCGGCGTGGCCAGTTTGTCCAGGAAACGACGGTACCCCGGATCGTCCACGGCATTGTCGTGAAGCCGATACACTTCCGCCTCGTCCTGTTCCGACAGCCATCCATCCGGGTCCATGACCGTGGCCCGGCATTGCCCACAACGACGGTACAGACGATCACCCACACGGGCGAACTCCGCCAGGGGCCCACCATGGCAGACACTGCAGAAATCCCGGGCCGCCAGGCGCTGAGTCGTCAAGAAGATCTCCAGATTACGATCCGTGAGTTTGAGAACCAGGAAGCCATCAATCAACCAGACAAACGCCCGCTCCCGACATGGCGGGATTCAGGTGATGCAGCCGACCTCCACGCCCAGGTTAGTGTCCCGTTTGGTTAGTTCGCCGACCAAACGGGACACCAGGCTAACCAACCGCAGTAAAACAATAATCCAAGGGGCCGGCAGTCGTCCGCAGCACAGGGTTGTCGATGCCCGACGAGCCTGTGATTGAGGAAAACTGGTTTCTCCAGCGTTGTTACCAGACCTACCGGACGGCCCTGACAACCCGGAGTACTCGCTATGCTTTCAATGCCAACAGCCATGCGCGGCGGGGTCATCGCCCTTGCCATCCTGGCCGCCTTTCCTCTCACCGCCCTGGCCGATGCCGAAGTCCAGCGCAGCGGTTTCTACTGGCGTGCGTCGGTGGACGGCAACAATGTCTATACCGGTACCCGCATGATCGATGCGGTGAATGCCGCGATCAACAATATGGGCCCCGGCACCGTGAACGTCCGCACCTCGGGCAGTTCCGGTTCCGATGGGGGCGAAGTGTATGGCATACGACCACGGGATGGTACCGTGCTCGACTTCCACGGCAATACCATCACCGCCAACGGTGGTGAACTGGTGGTGCCGGTCTACTGCGATCGTCGCAACGGCGTCACGGTGCGCAACCTGAATGTGGAGGGCAATCCCCGCTATGGCATGTGGTTCCGGGGCTGTTCCAACGTCACCCTGCACAACATCACCATGGACCTGAACATCAGTAATCCGGTGGGTCTGGGCATCCGGGTGGATGCCTCCACGGGCCCGGCCCGCAACCTGACCATCAGTGGCAATATCCGGGTGGAGGGTTCCCGTACCCACGGTGTCGAGACCTACGGCGTGGATGGTTTCAACATTGGCGACGTGACGGTCAACAACAGCGGCGGTTCCGGCCTGCTGCTCAACGATTCCCGCAACGGCACCGTGGGTGTGGTGAGGGGCAACCGCAACAATCAGGGCGGCGGTTACGCCACCTTCCGGGTCGCCAATAACAATGGCCCCAACGTCGAGGTGGAGAGCGTCTACTCCCGTAACTCCGGCCGCGGCTTCTTCAGTGTGTCCGGCAGCAACGGCACCACCGTGCGCCATGTGGATATCGCCAACAGTACGGCCCAGGGGATCTTCCTGGAAGACGCCAGCAACACCCACGTCCTCAGCGGCTCGGTGAGCAACGGCAACCCCAACTGCCAGTTGGTGCGCACCAACAGCTCCAGCATCAACGTGTCGGGGTGCGCCCGTGTCGGGACACCGCCATCAGACCCCGGTGATGACAACGGTGGCAGCACCAATATCGACGACGGCACCTTCCGCATCACGCCGGTGCATAGCGGCCAGGCCATGGACCTGGCCATGTGCGATACCAGCGCCGGCACCAATATCCAGCAGTGGAACTGGCTGGACAATGTCTGCCAGAAGTGGAACGTCACCCACATCAGCGGTGGCTACTATCGCATCGCACCGTCCCACGGTCCCGACAAGGCGCTGGATATATCCGGCGTGTCCACGGAAAACGGTGCCAATGTGATGATCTGGGACTGGCTGGGCAACGATAACCAACTGTTCCGCTTCCAGAGTGCCGGTACCGGCCGCTGGCGGATCATCCCGAAACACAGCGAGAAATGCCTGGATGTGGACGGTTTCTCCCAGGATGCAGGCGCCAACCTGATGCAGTGGACCTGTATCAGCGGCAACACCAATCAGATGTTTGAGCTCGACAGGATGTAAGCGTGGGGCCCGGCAAGCCGGGCCCTCCCCTTTCCTCTCAGCCGCCCTTGCGGGCCTCGAGCATTGCCGCCATCTTCTCATGCAGTTTGTTGACCGCCTTCAGGGGGCGCACCATCACCTTGAAGTCACGGATGCGCCCTTCGTCATCCCACTGGATCATGTCGATACCGTTGATCACGATGCCATCCAGTTCGGTGCGGAATTCCAGCACGGCGTTGTTGCCGTCGACAATCTCCCGCAGGTACTCGAACTGATCGTTGCCCAGCACGTAAAACGCCGCCGCCAGGTACTCTCTGGTGATGGCCTTGCCTTCCTGTGGGGTATGCACCACAGGCGAATGGAACACGGCATCATCAGCCAGCAGGTCATCCAGTCCGTTGACGTCACGGTTCTGCATCAGTTGGTGCCAGGTCTTGAGGGTATCGATCACGTTGTCTACTCCAGGTTATTGTCGTTGGATGTCGCCAGGTTGGTCGGTCAGGCGGTACCGGATTTCTCCTGCGAGGATTCATCCTCGGCCTTGCGGTCCCTGGCGGCCTTGGGCGGCACCAGGCTGATGAGCTGCCAGTCGGTTTCAGGAGCCACCTTCTCGCCAGCCAGGATCGGGTGGATCCTGTCCTTGTCATTGATCACGAACAGTAGCCGGGCCTCGCCGTCATGCTGCGCCAGGAAATTGTCATAGGTGAAGTTCTCGCTCAACTGGGTGGTCTTCACCGTATAGCCACGGCTCATCAGGCTGGCGAGTTTGGGATAGGAAAGATCGTTGAACAGGCCACGGGTCTGCTGGATTTTCTCGGCAGTCTGGTGGCTGGCCTTGGAGTCCTGCTCTCCTTCCGGAAGGCTGTACACACTGTTGGCGCCGAACCAGTCCAGGAAGTGGTAGGTGGCCAGTGAATTGAGTTGCTTGTAGGGAGAAATCACCAGCAGCTTGCCCACCCCGGTCAGGTCCAGGTGGGTGGAGGCATGCTCGGACGTGGGATTACCGAAGTACACCTTCAGCCCATCCATCCGCGCCTGTCGCACGTTCTCCCAGTTGGTGTCCGTCAGTACCACGGGAATCTCATTCTTCTGCAGCGCCAGGGCGATGGCCCGGGCCCCACTGTTGGCTCCCAGGAT
Source organism: Marinobacter shunpengi (assembly GCF_045449715.1). NCBI lineage: Bacteria > Pseudomonadati > Pseudomonadota > Gammaproteobacteria > Pseudomonadales > Marinobacteraceae > Marinobacter > Marinobacter shunpengi. The sequence continues at coordinate 15,722 of NZ_JBJJLA010000011.1, forward strand.
CAGGAATCCGAAAGCGGCGGGCTCCGCCACACCCAGGGCCTTGGCCACCGGTCGTGCGGTGAGGCTCTGGATGGTCACGGTGGCAATAATCAGCATGAACACCAGCGGCACCAGGGTGCTGGCGTCCTCGTAGCCCTGGTTCTCAAGCTGGAAGGCAAACAGTGCCGATACCGCTGCGGCAACAATGCCCCGGGGGGCAATCCAGCTCAGGAAGGCCTGCTCCCGCCAGTTCAGTCTGGTGCCGATGGCCGACAGAACGATGCTGAGTGGGCGGGCCACCAACATGAGGATCGCCAGTACCGCCACCAGCCCCCAGCCAAGCTCGGCAATGGCGGCGAAATCCACCCGCGCCGCCAGGATGATGAACAGGGCAGAAATCAGCAGGACACTGAGGGATTCCTTGAATTCCAGGATGTCGTCGATTGGCACCATCTTCATGTTGGCCATCCAGATACCCATCACCGTGACCGTGAGCAGGCCGGATTCATGGGCCAGTTCATTGGACAGGGCATAGACCCCGAGCATGAACGTCAGGGTGCCGGCGTTGTGAAGGTAATGGGGCAGCAGATGCTTGCGCAGTGCAACGCCATTGAGCCAGCCGGCCACGGCACCGAACACCATACCCACGACCACAGTCTTGCCGAAGATATAGACTGAGTGCCAGAACACATTACCCTGTCCCCAGGAGATGATGGCCTCGAACACCAGAACCGCCAGCAGCGCCCCCACCGGGTCGATGATGATGCCCTCCCAGCGCAGGATATTGGCCAGGTTCTGCTTGGGCCGTACCGATCGCAGCAGCGGCGCGATGACCGTCGGACCGGTGACAATGGAAATGGCCCCGAACAGCAGCGCCACCTCCCAGGACACATCGAGGATCCACCGGGCTGCCAGGGTACCGATGATGGCGGTAACCACCGACCCCACCGGCACCAGGTTGCGGACCATGCGGCCATGGCCCTTGATCTCGTCATACTTGAGGGTCAGGCTGCCCTCGAACAGGATCACCGCAACCGCCAGGGAAATCATTGGAAACAGCAGGTCACCGAACAGCGGTTCCGGTTGCAGCCAGCCCAGTACCGGGCCGGCGGCAATGCCTCCAGCAAGCAGGAACAGGATCGCCGGCATCCGCAGCCGCCAGGCCAGCCACTGACAGAAGAGAGATGCGACGCCAATACTGGCCAGTACGAGAACGATACTTACGCTCATAGACACCCGGTTCCATTGGTTTCTGATTCGGCGGGACGACAGAGAGACCTCGCCCGGACAGGACGCTGACAACTCCGGTTCCGGTCAGCCCTGATCGAGTCACAGGATACGCCAGAGGAGAAAAGCTGTACACGGCAGGCCATTGCAGCCTGCCGCGCAGAAAACTACCCGACCCGGCAGACGGGTAGCGTGTACGGCAGGATCAGGCCTGACGGGCTCGCATGGCACCCAGCCCCAACAGCCCCAGGGCCAGCAGCCCCAGGGAGCCCGGCGCGGAGACAGCCGCGGAACGGGTGAGCTGGACATCATAGTTCCAGGTGCCCTCACCGTCGGCCAGGTAGGGAGGCACCTCACCACCGAGGGCCAGGGTGAAGGTACCGGTTTCCGGCAGGATGAAATCCATCAGGGATTCATTGCCGGCGGTGGATGACAGGGTCACCAGGGATAACAGGTCCCAGTCACCGGCATTGTTGAAGTAGAACGGCTGGGAAAAGCTGTCCGGCGTACCGGTGTACAGCGAGAAGGCCACATCGGTGGTGTCGCTGCCGGCAAACAGGCTGATGCTTTCGCCAGCGGTACCATCAAAGGACCAGAAATCCACCCAGGAACCGTTGGATTCGGACCAGCCGGATTCGGATTCCAGGCTCCCACTGTAGACAGCACCGTCGTCCAGTGCGCCTTCATAGATGATGGCGGAAGAGGCGCTGAGCGGGGCCAGTGCCAGGGTCATTGCTGCGATCCATTGTTTCATGACGTCGATCCTTTTCCTTGTGAAGTCGATCAGAGGGCGCCGTTGTCCCACGGGCCGGTGATGGCAAAGGTGATGCCCGGGGTCTGGATGTTCACGAACAGCCACTGGTTGTAGAAGGTGGCGCCACACCACTCGCGACCGGTGTAGTTACCGGAGATACCGTTCTTCTCACCGGCGAGGATCACGTTGTTCTCGGCGAACGGGAAGATCTGGCCGTCACGGGTCAGGCCATGGAGCATCTGCTTGGGACGGCTGCCGTCCTCGCACAGGATGATGCCGCCACGGGGGCTGACCGCGATGTTATCCGGCGAGTTAAGGACGTCGGCGGCCGGGCTCTCGAACACCAGGCGCAGGGTTTCGCTGCGGGGGTCGTACTCGAAGATCTGTCCCTGCCCGGCATCACCACCGGAGGTGGAGACGAAGTAGACATAGCCGCTATCGTACCAGCAGCCCTCGCCACGCTCGAAACGGGCACCGCCCTTGGCACGACCCTGGCTGTACACACCCAGGCTGTTGGTGGTGCCGTCCTCGTGGGCCTTTTCCGGGTTGTCGATGTCGACCCACTCCACCTGCCAGGTGGTGTCGTTAGGGTACCCCTCTGCCAGGTTGGCCTGATCCTCGCCCAACACCTTCAGCATCTGCAGCTTGCCGCCGTCCTGCAGGCGACCGTGGGTGTTGGGAATAAAGCGGTAGAAACCGGAGGTACCGCGATCCTCGGTCTCGTAGACAATGCTGGTCACCGGATCCACCGCCACCGCCTCGTGGACGAAACGGCCAAGCCCCTTGAGGGGTTCAGCGGACGGGCGACCGAACGCGGGCACCTCGAACACCCAGCCGTGGGTCTTGACGCCGGCTTCGGTCTCCGGCCCCAGGGTAGTCTCCTCACAGGTCAGCCAGCTGCCCCAGGGGGTGGGCCCGCCGGCGCAGTTGGTGGAGGTACCGGACAGCGCTGCATAGCTGTCGAGCCACTTGCCCTGGTAGGTATCAAAGGTCAGTGTGGTGTTGCCGCCCGGTGTGCGCGGGTCATAGGCAAGACGGGTGAACGGGTCACCGACACCACGGATCTCGTGGTTGCGGATCATGGTGACCGTGTTGCCCTTGGCGGCCACCACACCCATGCCGTCGTGGGCGCCCGGGGTAACGATGCCGTCGGACATGGTGTCGCCGGTCCAGCCAAAGCTCTGGTAACGGAAACCTTCCGGCAGGGCCAGCAGGTACAGGCCGGTGGTTTCATCGGCCTTCAGGGACAGGGGGCCGTAATCTGGACTGTACGGCAGGCTGGCGGCGCGCAGGTCGCGACTGGCGAGACCACCAAAGGCCAGGCCGGCAGCGCCCAGCAGGCTGCTTTTCAGGAGGGAACGACGATTGAGGCTCAGCGAATCCGATCGGGACTGTTCAGGCAGTTGTGCGGGATTGGTCTGTTTCATACGTCTCTCTCTGTTCTGGTTGTATGACCGGGCCTGATTGCCCGGCTGTCTGTCACCATAGAGAGCAGGTTTTACCGTCGGGTGTCTGATCCTTGATGTTTCCCTGACGGTTTAAAGACGTATAGCTGGAAAATGTACACATGTCATATGGCCATGATGTGCCGGACACAAAAAAGGCCGGCAAGAGCCGGCCTGACCGAATTGGCTTACCTGAGAACCCGCACGTCAGGGCTTACGCCCCTTCATTGCGTTGGCTACCAGAGAAATCACCAGCAACACCAGGAAGATGAAGAAAAGGATCTTGGCAATGCCTGCGGCAGTTCCGGCAATACCGCCAAAGCCAAGGACCCCGGCAATAATGGCAATGATCAGACAGACAACAGCCCAGTAAAGCATCGTTCCCTCCTTAGGATTGGCCACCAGGATGGGGTGCCAACGCAACATGAGTTTGGGTAACGCACTTCAACCATTGGCGCTGTGGTGGAAGAACTCAAGAAATCAGCGGCTTCCTGACCAACATTTAATACTCATCATTATACCCTGAACGGATATATCTACCTGCATGAGGTCCGGAAACCTATTCTGCAGAAACGTTCACAGGCAGCATCTGGGTATTTTTGATCTCCCGCAATGCAAAGTTGGAATTGACCTGGGCAATGCCCTGCAGGGTAAATATTTTTTCATTGAGGAAACGGTCATAGCTGGCCATGTCCGGCACCACCACCCGAAGCACAAAATCCGCATTGCCGGTCACCGCAAAGCACTGGAGCACTTCCGGGTAACTGCTCACCTCCCGCTCGATTTCCGCCGTGCTGTCGATGGTGTGCCGTTGCAGGGACAGGTTCACCAGTACACACAGCCCCTGACCCATGGCCTCGGGATCGAGCCGGGCGCTATAGCCGGTAACCACCCCAGCCTCCTCCAGCCCACGAACCCGCCGCCAGCAGGCGGCCGGTGACAGCCCGACCTGTTCCGCCAGCGACTGGTTGCTGATACGGCCATCCTGCTGGAGTACGTCCAGAATGCGGCGGTCCAGTTTATCGAGCTCAACCTGTTTCATTTGGTAACACCTGATTTTTATCAAAGAGTCTTTCGTTTTTATTGTTGATCACTGCGTTTTATTTCGCAAATACCCGTCAGCGATGTTCAAAAAGCAAACACATTTAGCGCGTCCCCCTTTAGACTTTTGTTCATAAAATCAACAAAAGGAGGGCGCCATGTCCACCGATACCCGTCAACCCGATATCCTTCATCCGGATACTCCACAACTGGACGACTACAAGCTGGAGGACCGCTACCTGCGGGAGTCCGGTCGCGTATTCCTCACCGGCACCCAGGCCCTGGTTCGCATTCCGCTGATGCAGGCCGCCCTGGACCGCAGGCAGGGCCTTAACACCGCCGGCATGGTCAGCGGCTACCGGGGCTCGCCCCTGGGGGCCTATGACCAGGCCCTGTGGCAGGCGGGTGACCTGCTGGAACAGAATCGGATCGACTTCGTTCCCGCCATCAACGAGGACCTGGCGGCCACCATCATGCTGGGCACCCAGCAGGTGGAAACCGACGACGATCGCCAGGTGGATGGCGTATTCGGCCTCTGGTACGGCAAGGGCCCCGGCGTAGACCGGGCCGGTGATGCCCTCAAGCACGGCACCACCTATGGCAGCTCGCCCCACGGCGGCGTGCTGGTGGTGGCCGGGGATGACCACGGCTGTGTGTCCTCCTCCATGCCTCACCAGTCCGATGTGGCGTTCATGAGTTTCTTCATGCCCACCATCAACCCGGCCAACATCGCCGAGTACCTGGAATTCGGCCTCTGGGGCTATGCCCTGTCCCGTTTCAGCGGCTGCTGGGTGGGCTTCAAGGCGATTTCCGAAACGGTGGAAAGCGCCGCCTCGGTGGAACTGCCACCGCTGCCCGAGTTCGTGACTCCGGACGACTTCACGCCACCGGCGGACGGCCTCCATTACCGCTGGCCGGACCTGCCCGGGCCGCAACTGGAAACCCGCATTGAACACAAACTGGCCGCCGTGCAGGCCTTCGCCCGGGCCAACCCCATCGACCGCTGCCTGTATAACAACCGCGACGCCCGCTTCGGCATCGTCACCACCGGCAAGGGCCACCTGGACCTGCTGGAAGCCCTGGATCTGCTGGGTATCGATGAAGACAAGGCCCGGGACATGGGCCTGGACATCTACAAGATCGGTATGGTCTGGCCCCTGGAGCGCAAGGGCGTGCTGGACTTCGTCCACGGCAAGCAGGAAGTGCTGGTGATCGAGGAAAAGCGCGGCATCATCGAGAGCCAGATCAAGGAGTATATGTCCGAGCCGGACCGCCCTGGCGAGGTGCTGATCACCGGCAAACAGGACGAACTGGGCCAGCCACTGATCCCCTACGTGGGAGAGCTCAGCCCCAAGCTGGTGGCCGGTTTCCTGGCCGCCCGCCTGGGCCGGTTCTTCGACATCGACTTCAACGAGCGGCTGATGGCCATCAACACCATGACCACCGCCCAGGACCCCGGCGGAGTCAAACGCCTGCCCTATTTCTGCTCCGGCTGTCCCCATAACACCTCCACCAAGGTACCGGAAGGCAGCAAGGCCCTGGCCGGCATCGGCTGCCACTTCATGGCCTCGTGGATGGGCCGTAACACCGAATCCCTGATCCAGATGGGCGGTGAAGGCGTCAACTGGATCGGCAAGAGCCGCTACACCGGCAACCCCCATGTGTTCCAGAACCTGGGGGAAGGCACCTATTTCCACTCCGGCTCCATGGCCATACGGCAGGCGGTGGCTGCCGGCATCAACATTACCTACAAGATCCTGTTCAACGACGCCGTGGCGATGACCGGCGGCCAGCCGGTGGACGGCCAGATTACCGTTGACGCCATCGCCCAGCAGGTGGCCTCCGAGGGTGTCAAACGGGTGGTGGTACTCAGTGATGAACCGGAGAAGTACGACGGTCACAAGGACCGCTTCCCGAAGGACGTCACCTTCCATGACCGCAGTGAACTGGACCAGGTCCAGCGGGAACTGCGGGATATCCCCGGCTGTACCGTACTGATCTACGACCAGACCTGCGCCGCCGAGAAGCGCCGTCGCCGTAAGCGCAAGCAGTTCCCGGATCCCGCCAAACGGGCCTTTATCAACCACCATGTGTGCGAAGGCTGCGGTGACTGCTCGGTCCAGTCCAACTGCCTGTCAGTGGTGCCCCGCAAGACGGAACTGGGCCGCAAGCGCAGGATTGACCAGTCGTCCTGCAACAAGGACTACTCCTGCGTCAACGGCTTCTGCCCCAGCTTCGTGACCATCGAGGGCGGCCAGCTACGCAAGAGCCGGGGCATGGACACCGGCTCGGTACTGACCCGCAAGCTGGCCGACGTGCCTGCCCCGGAACTTCCCGCCATGGCCGGCTCCTACGACCTGCTGGTGGGTGGTGTTGGCGGCACCGGCGTGGTCACCGTGGGCCAGCTCATCACCATGGCGGCCCACCTGGAGTCGAAAGGTGCGTCGGTACTGGACTTTATGGGCTTCGCCCAGAAAGGCGGCACCGTGCTCAGCTACGTGCGCATGGCGCCTTCCCCGGACCGGCTGCACCAGGTCCGTACCAGCAACGGCCAGGCCGACGCCGTCATCGCCTGTGACCTGGTGGTGGCCAGTTCCCAGAAAGCCCTGAGCGTACTGCGGCCCGACCACACCCGCGTGGTGGCCAACGAGGCGGAACTGCCCACCGCCGACTACGTGCTCTACCGGGACGCGGACATGCAGGCGGACAAACGCCTGGATATCCTCCGCAACGCCGTCGGCGACGACCACTTCGCCCGCCTGGACGCCAACGGCATCGCTGACAGGCTGATGGGCGACACCGTGTTCTCCAACGTCATGATGCTCGGCTTCGCCTGGCAGAAAGGCCTGCTGCCCCTGTCCGAAGCCGCGCTGATGAAAGCCATCGAGCTCAACGGTGTAGCCGTCGAACGTAACAGGGAAGCCTTCGGCTGGGGCCGCCTGGCCGCCGTCGACCTGCCGGCCATCACCAACCTGCTGGAAGACAATCAGGTTGAGGCCGTTGAAGTAAAGCCGGAACCCACCCTGGACCAGCTCATCGACACCCGCTACCACCACCTGGTGGATTACCAGAACCGCCGCTGGGCGGACCAGTACCGGGCCAGCGTCGCCAATGTGCGTAAGGCCGAGGAAAGCCTGGGCCACACCAACGGCCTGCTGACCCGGGCCGTGGCCCAGCAGCTCTACCGCTTCATGGCCTACAAGGACGAATACGAAGTGGCCCGCCTGTTTGCGGAAACCGACTTCATGAAGGAAGTGAACGACACCTTCGAAGGCGACTTCCAGGTTCACTTCCACCTGGCCCCGCCGATCATGAACAAGGGTACCGACGCCCAGGGCCGCCCGAAGAAACGCAAGTTCGGCCCCTGGATGTTCCGGGCGTTCCGATTGCTGGCGAAATTCCGGGGACTGCGGGGCACCGCCATCGACCCGTTCCGCTACTCCGCCGACCGCAAGCTGGACCGGACCCTGCTGCGGGACTATCAGGGGCTGGTAGAGCGAATCATAAAAGAACTGAACGCCAGCAACTACGACACCTTCCTGCAACTGGCGGAACTGCCGGCAGACGTGCGGGGCTATGGCCCGGTGCGGGAACAGGCGGCAGAAGCCATCGGCGAAAAGCAGGCACAACTCTACAAGGCCCTGGACACCGGTCGCCCCACCCTGATCCGCACTCATCAGGCCGATGACCAGACTGATGAAAAGGAGGCAGACCATGTTTGAAGCGCTCAAGCCCCTGCCCCAGGACCCGATCCTGCAACTGATGCAGACCTTCCGGGACGACCCGCGCCCGCACAAGGTGGACCTGGGCATCGGCGTCTACAAGGACGACGCCGGCAACACCCCCATCATGGCCGCCGTCCACGAAGCAGAACGGCGGATGCTGGACGGTGAAACCACCAAGAGCTACGTCGGCCCGGCGGGCTCCGCCGGCTACAACGACGCAATGACAAATCTGATCCTGAGCGCAGACAACAACCTTATCCGTGACCAGCGCACCTCCGTGGTCCAGACCCCCGGCGGCTGCGGCGCCCTGCGCATGGCGGCGGAATTCCTGCGCCTGTGCAAGCCCGACACCACCGTCTGGGTCAGCACCCCCACCTGGGCCAACCACCTGCCCCTGCTGGGCGGCGCCGGACTCGCCATCCGCGAATATCCCTACCTGAATCGCGACACATTACAGGTAGACTTCGCCGCCATGCTGGAAAGCCTGGAAGGGGCACAGGCCGGCGACGTGGTACTGCTCCACGGTTGCTGCCACAACCCCTCCGGGGCCGATCTGAGTCTCGAGCAGTGGAAGAGCGTGACCGACCTGATCCAACGCAAGGGTCTGCTGCCCTTCGTGGACATGGCCTACCAGGGCCTGGGCGATGGTCTGGAGCAAGACGCCGCCGGCCTCCGCCACCTGGCCAGTCAGGTACCGGAAATGCTGGTGGCCGCCTCCTGCTCCAAGAACTTCGGCCTCTACCGGGAACGAACCGGTGCCCTGATGCTGATCTCGGCAACCGCGAGCATCAACCAGGCCGCCACCAGCCAACTGCTGAGCGTCATCCGCTCCCACTACTCCATGCCCCCGGCCCACGGCGCCGCGATCGTGGAAACCATACTGGGAGACAGTGACCTGCGCCTGCAGTGGCAGAACGAACTGAACGGCATGTGCGATCGCATCCTCCACCTGCGCCACGCCTTTGCCGAAGCCCTGGCCCCGGCCGGCGACTTCAGCTTCATCGCGCGGCAGCGGGGCATGTTCTCGTTCCTCAGCATCAGCCCGGACCAGGTGCAGACACTGCGGGAAGACCACGGCATCTACATGCTGGATTCCAGCCGGGTGAATGTGGCGGGGCTGAACGACAAGGTGCTGCCGCGAGTCGCGGAAGCCATCAGGAGTGTTTTGTAAATCCTTCTGACAGTATCCCTAAAAAATTCGAGAGAACCTTAGCGGGCAGCTCCAAGGTCTGAAGCAGTGGGTCCGGGATGCTTTTCCAGGACCTTCGAAAACAGGGACGTTTTCGAAGAGCCTCCATGGATGGATTCACGGCGTGTCCTGGAAAAGCATCCTGGTCCCGCTGCCAGCACGGACAAGAAGACCTACAAAACGAGAGCCCGACAACAAATTCCGACAAAAACAAGTAAGCGGAGAACCCAATGACCCAAACGACCCAACCACACCAGCAGGCCAACAACCTCTGGTCCTCCAGACTCGCCTTCATCCTGGCCGCCGCCGGCTCCGCCGTCGGCCTGGGCAACATCTGGAAATTCCCCTACATCACTGGCGAAAACGGCGGTGGCGCCTTCGTACTCATCTACCTGGCATGCATCTTCCTTATCGGTGTACCCGTACTCATCGCCGAAACCATGATCGGCCGTCGCGGCGGCCAGAGCCCCGTCGCCACCATGCGCACCCTCACCGAAACCGAAGGCACCGCCAGGGGCTGGCGCGCCATCGGCTGGAACGGGGTCATCGCCTCCTTCCTGGTGCTCTCCTTCTACGCCGTCATTGGCGGCTGGGCCCTGGTCTACATCGGCAAGGCCGCCGCCGGCCTCTTCACCGGTGCCGACGCCGAAGCCATCGGCGGCCAGTTCGGCGCCCTGCTCGCCAACCCCTGGGAACTGCTGCTGTGGCACGCCATCTTCATGGCCGTCGTCATCTTCATCGTCGGCCGAGGCATCCGCTCCGGCCTGGAAAAAGCCGTCAACACCCTCATGCCGCTGCTGTTCATCCTGTTGATTGTCATGGTCTTCTACGCCATGAACAGCGGCAGTTTCGGCCAGGGCGTCAGTTTCATGTTCTCGCCGGACTTCAGCCGGCTCACCACCGCCGGTGTGCTCACCGCCCTGGGCCACGCTGCCTTCACCCTGAGCATCGGTATCGGCGTACTCATGGCCTACGGCTCCTACCTGCCAAAGAACGTCAACATCGCCCGCACCGCCATGACCATCGCCGTGCTGGACACCAGCGTCGCCCTGCTGGCTGGCCTGGCCATCTTCCCGCTGGTCTTCGCCAACGGCCTGGAACCCGGCGCCGGCCCGGGACTGATCTTCGTCACCCTGCCCCTGGCCTTCGGCCAGATGAGCGGTGGGGCACTCTTCGGCACCGTCTTCTTCGCCCTGCTGCTGGTGGCGGCCATCACCTCCGCCATCTCCATGCTGGAACCGGTGGTGGAATGGCTGGAAGAACACAAAGGCATCAGCCGGGCCAGGAGCGCCCTCGGCGGCGGGCTGGCCATCTGGTTTATCGGCATCGGGACCGTGTTGTCCTTCAACGTGTGGGAAGGCGTCCATCCGCTGGGCTTTATCGCCTTCTTCGAGGGCAAGACCGTATTCGACCTGCTGGACTTCCTGGTCTCCAATCTGATGATGCCCCTGGGCGGGCTGGCCATTGCACTGTTCGCCGGCTGGGCCATGAAACGGGAAGGACTGGCGGAGGATATCGGCCTGCAGGGCAGTGCCTACAAGGCCTTCATGGTCGTGCTGAAGTACCTGACCCCGGCGGGCATCGCCGTGGTGTTCCTGTATAACCTTATCGGGTGACGTAAAAAGGCCCTTTCCCAGGGGGAAAGGGCCGACCTTTATACCTACGACGCTTGGACTTTCCGGTCGGGGCCCGCCGATTCCAGGTTTGCGGCGGAATCCCGGCCTTTTTTTACCAGCCTGTTACCGGGTCCCGGGCATCACTCATCTCCAGACAGAGTGAAGCCTTCACCGCCATTTCCATCATTAAGACTGATCATCCGCGTCTTGCTGATGCGGTGACGGTAGATCTCCCGCAGGTACTTGATGGCCTTCTTGACGTTGTCCCGGCTAAGCCGGATGTCGTTGATAGACACGAAATTGTTCTGGTCGTGGCACATCTCCCGGTACTTCTTCTCGTACATGGGTTTGATGGCATACCAGTTGGTATCCAGGATCTTGGCCGGATTCTCAAACTCATTGAGCATGCTGTCCACCAGCTCCTCATCCAACTCCGGCGACCGGATAAAGTCCAGCATGGCCTCATCCAGACTGTCGTCGTAACGAGCGCTGTCATTGGCGAAGCAGCGCTTGATGTAGGCGACAATCAGGGTCAGGAAGTCGTCGCTCAGGCAGGGGCTCTTCACCACCAGGGTGGTCAGGGACAGGTTGGCGGAGGCTCCGATCACCAGCGCGTAGCGTTTCAGCGTGGTGTTGGGGAACAGCGCATTCAGGTGTGTCTTGAGGCGGTTCAGGTCCATGTAGGACAGCTTGTAGTCCTTCGGCAACGACACGATGGACACGATGGACGAGCAGTTCTTGAAGAAGTGCAGATCCTTGAGATGGCTGGCGTCGTAACCGGACTCCTTGTACTGCTTAAGCGCCTGGCGGTACCGGCCTGCCTCGATGGGCAGCAGGCTCACGCCCTCGATCGCCTCCGTGACCTTATTGAAGTGTGGCAGGTCGATGGAGCGGTAGAACAGGTCATCGATATCCAGCCGCGAGTCCTCGTTAATGCTGCGGAATTCCGTGGCATGGGCATCCGTGGGCACCACCGATTCCGCGTAGGCCACCGCCACCGGGCCGGCCAGACTCATGAACAGGTCGTTGGCATCCAGTCGGATGGTCTCGCCAATGTCCACACCGGCACGACGGAAGTAATCCTCGTCGTAGTCGGTGGTCACCGCCTGTGCGGTGAGGATGTTGAAGATCTGCTGGGAGATGTACTGGTTGGCATACTTCTCCATGGCGTTGACGTCCACATCGCGGATCTTGCCCTCGTCCTGCTGTTCGGCATAACGCATGATGTCATTGGAAATCAGCATCATGGCGTTCCAGGGCCGGATGCGGTGCATCATGTCGGCATCGCGCGTCTGGTCCACGTCGAAGTTGTAGGAAAAGTCCCACTCCTCCGCCAGGTACTTGCACAGCAGGCGACCGGCGTTGATGTGCAACGCTTCCGACATCTCCACCCGGTTGTCCTGGATATTGGGCAGGATACAGATGCCACTGGTGAAGATGGGCTCGAACACGAAGGAATGGTCGCGGTTCTCCATCTCCCGGTCTTCCAGCTTCGGGTCGAAGGTCTTGCGCATGTAGGAATACTGCTGCGCCAGCCCGAACTCCGACGCCATGCCGGAACCGGTACCGCCACCGGCACTGAAGATGTAGAAATACAGCCGTGACTGGTTCGCCTTGATGCCACAGGAATCGATCAGGTAGGAATGGATGAACTTCCAGTCCTCATTGGAGAAATGGTCGGTATCCTTGTTCAGGATGATCCGCGCCAGATACTGCCCCAGGATCGGCGCATTACCGGCACCACCGGCATGGACCTCCGACAGGTCCATGATCTTCATCTTGTTGTAGTCCTCCAGGAACGTGCTCTCGTCGGCCCGCCGGGAGAAACGGATACGGCCCTCAATGTCCTTGTCCAGGTCCCCCAGCATCACCATAGGCTCAATCAGGAACACTGGCTTGACGCTGTTGGCCGGAGGCAGGTTCAGGCTCTGGCGGATCCACCGCAAGGGACCGATTTCCTTCTCCCGGCTACGACGTTCGTCATTGTCCAGTTCCTGCAGGTAGTAGGAACGGGCACTATGCACCAGCTCGGCCACATCCAGAGCGATATTGGAACCACAACGCCCCAGCCCGATCAGGCAGACTGACGGAAAGAACTGCTGTTTGCCTTCCTCTTTCTGGCTATCGGAAAACACCCGGGGGAAAACCGAATCCCTCAGGTGATCCAGATTGGCCAGGATCTGGTCGAGATCCCTCTCTGTGAAATACATGTATGGTTCCTGGAGTTCCGTGGACGACTTTTTGCCGGCCGAAGGGCGAGTAGGCTTCCGTGTCGGGCTGGCTACCCGGGTGTTGCCGCCGGCGCCCTTGCTGCGGGATCTGGAGGCGCCTGGCTTGCTGACCACCCTGGCATCGGAGGCCACACTGGTCGGCACGTCCTCAGCGGGCGCCGTCTTATCGTTGTTGTTGCTATCAGAAGGGTTTTGACTACTCATGACATTCTGCCCGTGGAGAATTGGTATACATTTCCTGAAATTAACCATAAAGGTATCAACACATCACAGAATAGCCAGCATAAATATGCTTATTCCGGCGTCAGGTTACAAATTTAAACACGGTGAAACAGCGGGATACGAAGACGGGCCCCAGGTTCCCCATCCCAGGCATCGAGCCACGGCTGCCCTTCTCTCCCGACAGAAACAGCGATACGTCGAAATGAATTTCGAGTCACAGTAAAGCTCTCAAATACTGCCAGACTATCAATCCACTTAATATACATGACATTTATATATGCAGTTTTAACAAAAAAGAAACTCGGAACCTGAATAAATAGAAATGCAAACCAAAAACCCTGAAAGCATAAATGTTAAACAATTAATTAATCACCATTAACATTCCATTAAAATCCATTAAAAACAGAAATTTAAATTAATTTAACAAACACCAAACACCATACAAAAGAAGGTGCCGCATGGCTGTGCACCGTTGAAATAACTGCCTTATTCCGGTGCAAACAGAATTATCTTTTATTTTTATATCTATCCTCGTGACATGTCTTTCGCCCCGTTTTTTCTTTTAGAATCCTAAGAACACACCAAGACAGTTTCCCCCGACTTTTATGGCCCGTTTAATGCAGGGCATATGCGTCCTTGTTCTGTTTGGTGACCCAGGGATATTCATGGAGGGATTTATGGGCAGTCAACAAAAGGAGCAAAAGGCGACTGTGCTTCCGCCAGCTTCCGGGACCACAGCCTCTATTCGCCTGCACCGCTCCAATATCCTGGCGTTCTTTCGTGCGTTCGACAGCCTGCTGGTTATCTTCGTGCTTTGGGGCGTGCTCCAGTTCTGGGATACCACCTGGAGCCATACCTATACCTGGCTGGGTGTACTGGCCATCATCGCCTTCGTGTTCTTCGCGGAGAGCAATGAGGTGTACCACCTCTGGCAGGGCTTCTCCACCCCGGCACTCGCCCACCGACTCATCCTGGCCTGGGCAGGTACCGCCGTGGTTTTGGGCACCTTCGCCGTGGCCATGGAGTTGATGGCCAGTATCAACATTCGCGCCGTGGCCCTGTGGCTTGCCCTCACCCCCGTCACCATCATCGCCTGCCACTGGCTGCGCCGGCTGGTGCTGACACGTTTCCGCCGACAGTCCGCCCAGCGACGGGTGGGCATTGTCGGTGCTACATCGCTCGGCCAGCGGGTCACCACCGCCATCCGGAACCTGCCCTGGATGGGCTATCAGATTGCCGGCTACTACGATGACCGGTTGCTGACCGAAGACCGCAGCCGACGCCTGGACAATGACCAGATCCAGGTTTCCGGCAACCTGGAGCAACTCAAGCAGGCGGCCCGGAACGGGGAACTCGATATGGTGTTCATTACCCTGCCCATGGCCGCGGAACGCCGTGTCCGTGAACTGGTGCACGACCTGGCCGATACCACAGTATCCGCCTACCTCATACCGGACGTGTTCAGCTTTGACCTGCTGCATTCCCGTCTGACCGGCATCCAGGGCATTCCGGCGGTCAGTATCTACGATTCACCACTGGCGGATCAGGCCTGGACCAAGCGCCTTTTCGACCTGGCTGCCAGCCTGGCGATCCTGGCCATCGTCGCCATTCCCATGCTGGCCATCGCCATCGGCGTCAAGCTTGATTCCCGGGGACCGGTGTTCTTCAAGCAGACCCGATACGGTGTCCGGGGGGAGAAGATCAAGGTCTGGAAATTCCGGTCCATGAAAGTCTGTGAAGATGGTCCCGATGTTCCCCAGGCCAAACGGGGCGACCCCCGCATCACACCCTTCGGTGCCATGCTGAGGCGTACCTCCCTGGACGAGTTGCCCCAGCTCTTTAACGTGCTCGGTGGCAGCATGTCACTGATCGGCCCCCGTCCCCATGCGGTGGCACACAATGAGTTCTACCGCAGCCATATCCAGGGCTATATGCTTCGCCACAAGGTGAAACCCGGCATTACCGGGCTGGCCCAGGTCAACGGATTCCGGGGTGAAACCGAGACCATGGACAAAATGGTGGGCAGGATTGCCTATGACCTCGAGTACATCCGTAACTGGTCACTGTGGCTCGATATCAAGATCCTTTGGTGGACCGCCTTCCGGGGTTTCGTGGGCCAGCAGGCCTATTGAAGGGACATCCGCCCGGTCGACCTGAACCGCGCTCACCTCCCATGACACTTTCTTAACCGGATGGTGGCAAACCGTAATCCCGGACACGTGGCGGACGCTTTTCTTCGATACACGGATGGGGTAACTTGATTCGAGCGAAATCAGTATCCTGGCACAGCCCCACGTCCGGCGACAGACATCCAGCGGACCGATATTTCGCCAGGTAAAGGACTTTCCCATGGGTACACGGATGAATATGCCAATCCCCTTCCCTGCTCTCCCGACGGTAACCGCACCTTGCCTCACGATTCTGGTGGCAGGTCTGGCGGCAATGGCCGCACCGGCAATGGCACAGGACGCCGAACGACCGGACAGATTCCAGTTCAATGCCGATCTCGGCCATACCCGCGACAGCAACTATGACCGCGTACCGGACAATGACCCGGAGCACATCACCACGGGAACTGCCGGCATCCGCCTGAACCAGACCCTCAGCCGGCAGCACTTCAACGCCAGGGCCGCCGTGACCCGGGACGAGTTCGGTGAACGGGACGAACTGGACACCACTACCTGGTCCGGCGGTGTCGGGTGGCAGGGCACTATCGGCAGCAAGCTGAAACCCTACCTGTCCTGGAACTACAGCGAAAACCTGGTGGATCGCGCCGAATTCGAGGGCAAGGATATCCTTACCGACGAGGTGATCAGCGGCGGGGTCGTGTATTCCCTGGGCCCCCACTGGAATATTCCTCTCAGGGCCCGTCGGTCCGAGCAGGAGCACTCCAACGACAGCCAGACGGCCCTGGACTATATCGACGAGCAGGCCTCCATCGGCGTGCTGTATACCAGTGACCGGAATTCCAGCGCTGGCCTCAACCTGATCGGCGGTCAACGGGAATACCCCAACCAGGACCGCGCTCGCCCGGGTGACATTCCCCAGGGCGACGACCTTGACTACGACTACACCACCGTGGAATTCGAGACCAACTGGATCGTCAGCCCCAAGACCCAACTTGAGGGGCGCCTGGGGGTCTTCGAGCGGGACGGTGAAGCCAACGACGGCTCCGGGGGCTATGCACTGGTGGAAGGGCGCTGGAAGCCCACCTACAAGACCAAACTGACCACCGGCATCCAGTACACCGAGCCGCCCATCGGTGAACGCTCAAACAGCCCGTCCGAGATTGAACGCATCTACCTGGACGCTGAATGGCAGGCCACCCCCAAGATCCTGCTGAGCACCGGCTACTCCTGGGCAAACAATGACTTCGAGGCAAACTCACGTCGCGAGGCACGGTCTGAACGGGTTCAGGTGCTGAACCCGTTGATTGCCCGTTACCAGATGACCGATGCCCTGGAATTCTACTTCCGCAGTACCTGGGTCGACCGCAGCTCACCCGTGGATGACCGGGAGTTCGATGCCACCATCGTCAAGGTCGGGCTGGATCTCACGCTCTGAATTAATGGAGGGACGCCAGGCTAGGTCCGGTGTTCCCTGATACAGCGAACCAGAAAACGACCGATATCCACCGTATAGCGGCGGGCCAGCCTGCGGGGTTCCAGGCTAAGCCGGTAAAGCCACTCCAGCCGCATGCGACGAATGGTTTCCGGTGCCCGGGGCTTGTCCCCGGCCAGGAAGTCCAGCAGTGCCCCCACGCCAATGAACAGCCGGGCCTCCAGCCGGGGGGCATTTTCAAGTATCCAGGTTTCCTGGCGCGGATTGCCGGTCGCCACCAGTACGATATCGGCTCCCCCGGCATTCATCTCCGCCAACACGCGATCGTTGTCCGCCGACTCCTGGTAACCATCCAGCGCACCGACAACAGCCACACCGCGGGCTTCCAGTACCTGTGCGGCCTGACGGGCAACCCCCGGTTTCGCGCCCAGCAGGAATACCCGGGGCGCTTCCCCACCCTCACCACCTTCCCGGCGGCGTTCAACCAGGGCGTCCAGCAGCGCCGGCACAAAATCCGTTCCATTCAGGTTGTCCGGATAGCGCCGCCGGTGGATCAGTATGCTGGCAAGGTCCATCCCGACCCCGTCGTTCACCAGGATCACCTCGGGGGAAGTCAAGGCGGCCTTCAGGGCTGTGCACTGATTGACGAAGTTGGTGTTCACGAAGAACAACATCCGCCGCCGGCCCTGATCCAGGTCCCGGATCAGCTGAGCCTTGAGCTGGTCCGTGGTCAGTGCCGCAACCGGGTAACCCGCCAGTGGCAACAGGGGGAACAAACCTGGCTTCTCGTAGGCAGTCATGGCGATATCCGGGTGTCATCGAATTCTGCAGGTGCCAGGATCCGGTCCGTCACCTCCGACCAGGTCAGGTGCTGGCGGGACGCCCCCCGGGGTGCCTTGAGGGCCTGGTTGATGGCCTGTTCCACCGAGACGCCGTCGCCGGGTTTGTAACCAAAACGGCTGGTGTAGCTCCCCACCACGGCATGGGGGCACACCGCCGGTACCCCGAAGAAATCATACTGGATCAGCTTCATCGAGGTGTCCGCAAGGTAGGCGGGAACCGCCTCCGAGCGGTACGGCGCAATACCGATGTCGGCATGACGGATATAGCGCACGGTGTCTTCATGGGGCATCTCGTCATACACCGTGACATTGGGACCATAGGACGGGTGGTGGGGCTGGCCACACCCGATAATATGGAAGTGCACATTGGGGAAACGGTGGGACGCCTCGGCAAAAAAGCCGGTATCAAACAGCATGGATCCCACCGACACGGCATTAAGCGCGTCCCGGTAGGGGGACGGCGCCTCGTCACCGGCCAACTGGTGGTCGATACCATGGGGCACCAGGGCCAGGTTGTCCTTGGACGGTATATGCTCCGCCAGCGCCCGGGATGGTATCCGGATGGTATCCATCTTTGGCGCCGCCCGGCGGAACGCCTCCTTCACGTAGTCCGCCACCTCGATGGTATCCAGATCGTCCGACGCGATGTAGATGGTCCTGGCCCGGGGATTGAGGCGTTTGGCCAGGTCAAAGAACACCGGCGACACCCCGCTCTCGAAGACCACCACATCCGCTTCCGACAGCCAGCGTTTAAGCACCCGGCTGGCCAGCGCCACATAGCCCCGGAACATCAGCTCCTCAAGCTTGCGCAGATCCGGACGACGGGTGTTGAACGGGTGGATCGGCGTCTTCCAGAGATAGCATTCGACACCGTCAAGGGTTCCCACCCGGTTGGCCTCCCGGTCCAGGGACAACCTCGGATCCCCCGTGCGTCGGGACAACAGGCTGTAACGCAGGGAGAAGAAGCGGGTCTCACCACGCCTGGCCAGTTCCCGGGTAATGAAGTGGATGTTCGCTTTCCTGGGAGAGCGATAGTCGTGGGCTGAAAGCACCAGATACCGCAGCCCGGCACCAATACGGCCTGGCCGGGACTGTCCCGGGGATTTCCTGCGGTCGGGTTGGCTGGGGGTATCGCCCGTACGCTGGACCGGTTTGCGTATCACGGATTCCATGACTTGGGTGTCCTTCCTGTTGTGTCAGTCTGTCGCCAGGTTTTCAGGGGGTTCGGGGCACTGGTCACTGCTCACATCGGCGCAGGACCAGTCCTGGAAGTAGTCTTCCAGGGTGGCCATCTGGGGCCTGTCCTGACCATTTTTAGGGTGCACGGTCAGGAAATAATCCCCCCACCAGGCACCGGCCGCCCAGTAGGCCCAGCCCCGCCAGATCACAGGGTTGTTGGTCAGCTCCAGGAGCCGCTCCAGGGACGCCAGGCACTCCTCACGGGCCGGTGAGCCGAATTCGCCCATGAACAGTTGCTGATCGTTCTCGTCCGCCCATTGGGAAATATTCCTGAACATGCTGTCGAAATGCTCCGGGGGCAGGCAATCATCCCTGGTGCCGGAATATCCCTGGTTCAGGTACTGGTGAACCTCCAGCACGCTACGATCCAGGGGGTCCTGGAAATCCTTGAACTCCGCCGCGTTGCTGCTGCCCGCGCTCTGCTTGAACCATTCATGCACACCGCTCCAGCGACCGCCGGATACCATGATGAGGTGGTCGATATCCTGCTGGCGCAGGGCGGTCACCGTGTCCTGGGCCACCACCGCCCAGTCGGGGAGATCCATGGTGTATGGCTCATTCATCAGCCCCAGAGCGACATGATCGGTGTCATCCAGTTCGGTGGCCAGACGTGACCAGACATCCACCAGGTCCTCGGTGGCCACCCTGTCTTCACCGATGATATCGCCTTCGTAAGCAGCATAGTTGTGGAGATCAATCAACAGACACTGGCCATTGTCGCGGGCATTGGCCACCGCCTTGCGTATCTGGTTCAGTTCCGCCCCGTCCAGCTCCCCCTGAAGTTCACGCTGAACCCGCTCCCACCGGATCGGAAGACGGATCATATTGGCCCCCTTGTCGGCAAAGTACTGAAAGTCCGACGGGGACGGATAGGTGTAGTCGGTGAACATCCTCCCCGGAATCTTGCTGCTGTTGAACTCGGCACCGGACAGGTTGACGCCCCGCAGGGGCGCGTCCTGAAGGCATACCGCCGAGGCGGACGAGATGCCGGCAAAGGCGGTGATAAGCCCCAGCACCCAGGGCATCAGGGAGCGGGTGGCAGACCTGGAAACAGCTTCAGGGGAAAAGCGGTGGTGGATCATCGGGGTCCTCCCAGAGTGTCGTAGAGCTGAATGTACCGGTCCGCAATACGCGGCCAGCTGTACTGACGGGCAAAGACCATAGCTTCGTCGCGGCGCTCCTGATAAGCGACCTGTCCCTGCTCATGCAGGTGCTGCACATGGTCTGCCAGTGCCTCCGGCGCCGAGGCATCGGCACAGAGACCAATACCGGAGGCTTCCTTCAACTTGCGGAACGGCGGAATGTCGCTGAGCACAGGGGTCAGCCCCGCGCTCATGGCCTCAATGGCGGCCAGGCCGAACCCTTCGTGCCGCGACAGGCACAGGAAATAGGACGCCTGCCCCATCAGTTCCGACAGCCTCTGGTCGGAGGGGCTGGCTTCGAGCGTCACCGCGCCATCCCCGAGATTCCGGCGGCGGACTTCCCGGTCGAGGGATTCCAGGCTGAAATCGTACTCCCGGCCAGCGATGATCAGATGCCAGCGACCATCCTGCTCCCGGAGCACCCGGATCAGGTCCAGGGCCTCCAGGAGCCCCTTGTTGGATGACCAGCGACCGAAGTAGATCAGGGTCCGGTTGATTTCCTCGCGACCCCGGCCCGCATACTTGTCGGTATTCACCCCGTTCTCGATAACCTCCAACCGGCCGTCGGGAACAATGTCACGAAACCGGTTCCCGTCGTTCTCACTGGTCGCCACAACCCGGTCGTAGGCGCGGGACGAGGCCCGGGTAATGGTGCGGAACCAGATCTCCTTCAGCCGGCTGGCAAACTCGGTGTGGAAAAAACCACCGTGGGTGGATACCAGCAGGGGGCGCCGATGGACCAGACGGGTGGCGGCCAGGTAGTCAAAGAAGAAGTCCACCCCATGGACATGCACCACATCGGCCCGGTTGATCTCCCGCAGAACCGACGGACACAACGGATAGCGGCTGGAGCCCCGGTAGGGCAGCCGCGTTACCGGCACGCCATCCACGATATCGGCGGGTTCAAGCAGTTCCCCGGAATTCCGGAACAGGCGGTTCAGGGTAACCACTGATGCGGTCTGTCGACCCGTGGCACGCTGGCTGGAGGCGATGTTCCTCACCACATCCTCCATGCCGCCCACCGAGGGGTAGTATTGCCGGATCACGTGCACCACGTGCAGGCTCATGCGTCTGCCTCCTTGCGATAAGCCGTAAAGCCACCCCAGCCGGTCCACCCGGCCCGCAGGTGCCGGGGAACGGGCAAACGGAAGGGATCGGCCAGGACAGTACCAAACAGGAACCAGAGCAGCGCGGACGTCTTCATGGCGAACAGGGACGTACCACTGACAGTCAGGATCAGGGAGATATAGATGGCCGCGAAGCACCTGAAACGGGCGGCCCGTTCGTCCGGCACCGGCATCATCCAGATGGTCAGCCAGAAGCCCAGCACCAGCACAATGCCAAAACTGGACAGCAGGTGGGCATAACCCTGGTCAGGGAACCAGGCGTTACCATCCGCGCCCATCAACATTGCGGCATCAAAACTCATCAACCCCCAGGCACTGGCCACCAGACGTCCGACAAAGGTGTCGCTGTAGCCGATGTCACTGAACGAGCCCAGGGCCACCAGCGCCGCCATAATGAGAAAAGGCATGGCGGCAGGCAGATAGAGCATCCAGCCCCGGAAAACCAGCCTTACGAACACCAGCAGGCTCACTGACAGCAGCGCAAAGCGGGAATCCGCCATCACCATCATGACGACACCAGCGCCCAGGAAGAGCCACGTCAGGGCGCGTTCATCGCGGCCCTTGCTGAGCCCCCAGGCGGCCACCAGGGTGGCAAAGTTACCCAGGGACACGGGCTCCAGGAAAACCGACGACACGCGGTGATTGTCCAGTAACCATGGCAATAATGTCCGCCCCATGTCCTCGGGGCGGATGCCGTTCATCTGCAACCGACTGTCCCGCTCGTATTCGGTGATGGGCTGCAGGCTGCCGATGTTGACGTAGTAGCCGAAGATATCCAGTGTCTCCGTGAAACTATCCAGGGCAAACAGTTCGTAAAAGCCCACCACCAGCACCACAGCGACAGTGATCTTCAGTATCCGATCCGCCAGCCGGACATCCCCCAGGTTCCTGCCCAGCCAGAAGAACCAGATCGGAATCAGCACATCCCGGAAACCCTTGACGTCCAACCCTCCCCGGAACAGGGCCAGGAGACACAGCATGGCCCCGGTCAGCGAGGCCAGGATAACCACACCCGGCAGCAAACGGGGCAGCAGCAACGGCAGGCAGGCCAGCATCAGCATGGCTTCCGCCAGCCCCACCAGGGGCCGGGACGCCGGGAATACATGAGTATTGACCAGACACAACACCACCTGATAGCAGACGGCGCCGATCACAATGGCCATGCCAAGTGGCCTCAGCATCACATGTTGAGCCGGATACTCTGCTGGCATGACGTTCCCTGCCTGGGGCGCACGCGTTCCTGCACTGCCCCGTATGAGTGATCCCGGCTACAACACGGCTTCCGGGCGTGAAGCATTGGGGAGACTCCCCCTAGTGCGAAAGTGCCACCCCGGTAACGGCCACCCCCAGTTCCCTCAACCGATGGGAGGCCTTATCCAGTGCCTTCAGGGGGGTGTGATTCTCCCGGGCAACCATCAACGCGGCACCGGAGCGGGCCGCCACCAGCTGGGCATCAAGGTTGCCATTCAGCGCGGGGGTATTGATCAGCACGGCATCGAACTTGGCCCCGAGCTGAGTCATCAGCGTCTGGTAGCGCTTGTGCGCCAGCAGTTCCTGGGGGTTGGGTGCCACCGTGCCGCCGTTGAGGAGCCATAGGGAATCCAATGGTGGGCAATGCCGGGGAATAGCCGATGAGCGACCGGCCAGGGCGTCGGACAACCCTCTCAAGTTAGGCAGCCCGAACCACTCATGAAGCGACGGATCCCTCAGGTTGCCATCAATCAGTAGGGTACGGGCGCCAGTCTGGGCGATCACTACGGCCAGATTGGTGGCCAGGTCCCGGATACCGGCCTCCCCATCCACGCCGACCACCGCCAGCACCTTGTTCTCCGGCTGGTTGAAGAAGCGCAGCATCAGTTCGCTGCGCAGGCTGCGAAGCGCCTCCACCCGGGGATGGGTGGGCTGGTAGGCCGCAATCACCCGGGGGTGGAGGCTGACCTCACTGGCGGGACGGGCAACCACCGGATAGGCGAACTGTTCGGCGAGTACCGCCTTGACGTCTTCGGCCGTTACCAGGCCGAGGGATTGGGCGGCCTCGCCAAAGCGAATACCCTTCTGTTTCTGCAGGCCCAGGATGCGGTCCAGGTCGTCACCATGGATCAACCCCTTCTGGACCATCAGCCGGCCCATCAGGTCAGTCTGGTTCGGAATGTGCGAGCCATCCCGGAACAGCGGAAGCGCGACTTCAGTCATACCGTCTGGGCCTCTCTTTGGCGATAGGTGCCGGCGGTGTCAGGTAAATAGGCCAGTACCGGGATACCAAGGGTTTCCTCGATATCCGACCGGCTTCTCACCCGGCGGTTGCCAAGCTCCAGCAACAGCGACAGGGCCACCCCGAGCATGAAGCCCAGCGCGGTGGCAATCACCAGGTTCAGTTTCAGGTTCGGCGATGTCGGCAACGAGGGTGGAATGGCCTCGTTGAGCACCGTCACGCTGGTTTCCGCCAGCCGGCTCTCCAGGGTGTTGGCCTGGGCCCGACCGGAGGCGGAGTTATAGGCATCCTGGGCCATCTGTACTTCCTGCTGCAGCAGTTCCAGTTCGTCACGTTTGGCCTTCAGAGCCAGTACACGCGCTTTCTGGTCATCAAATGACTGCCGCAGTTCCTTCAACCGGCTCTGGGAAACATCGGCGGTGGACTCCAGGCTTTCCGCGGCAATGCTCCGCTCCCTGGCCAGGCTTCCCCGCAGGGCCTGCACTTCGGAGCGCTGGCGACGGTATTCCGGGTGACGCTCACCGTAGCGGGTGGACATGTCTTCCAGTTCCGCCTCGGCCCTGGCCAGTTCCGAACGCAGGTTCTGGATGGCCGCATTGTTGGGAATGGCCGAGGCTTCATTGCCCTCACCCTGGCGCAACAGGTCCTGGGTGCTCTGGTCCTGGGCCTCCACCAGTCTGGAGGACAGGTCCGACAGGCGGGCCGTTTCCAGGTCAAGCTGCTCATTCAGCCCGACAATGCCATGTTCCTGCTGGAAGCCGGACAATTTGCCACGGGCCTCCCGCAGGTTATTGCGGAGCAGTTCCATCTGGTTCTGGTACCACACGGAGAAACGGCGAGCCGGGTCGGTACGCAGCTCAATGCTGGTGTCGATGTAGGCGGCTGCCAGGCTGTTCAGCGCCCCGGCCGCCACCTCCGGGTCCTCCGCCGTCATGGTGATCGCCATCACGCTGCTGTTCTTGCCGGGTTCAACCGTCACGTTCCTGCGGACATAACCGGACAACCACCCCGCCGGGTCAACTCTGCCCTCTGGCTGCACCTCCGCGGCCCGCTCATCCACCAGCGCGCGGATATCGTCAGGCAGGTATTCGTAGACACGCTCCGCCACCCGCCGGCTGCGGATGATTTCCGATTGCGTGGACATGTAACCGGATCGGGCGGAAACCGACTCGCCGGTCACCCGGTCCTGTACATTGCCCTCCATGATCAGTTCGGTGGACGCCGTGTACTTGCGCGGCATGAACATGGTGACCACCGCCATGGCAGCGATGCAGACCACCACCAGGGCGGCGGTGATCCACCATCGGGCCAACAGGATTCGCAACAGACTGCTCAGGCTCATGCCTCTCTCCCTGGAAGCGGTTTCAGAACAGGCTTTCCTTGACGAACAGGACATCACCATCGCGGATCGGATCAGACAGATCCACATCCAGGGTCTTGACGGTACCGTCGGATTGCTTGCGATAGAGAACCACACCGTTGGTATTGGCGCGGGGGTTGAAGCCGCCACTGACGGACAGCGCCTGCATGACGTTCAGGGGGCGATCCAGGGTGTATGTGCCGGGCTTCTGGACCTGACCATGAATATAGAACTGCTCCGCCTTGGGCACGAACAGCGTATCGCCCTTGTGCACCATCACCGGTGGCTGACTGCCGGCCTTGCGGTCCAGCAGTTCGTTAAGGAAATACTCCTGGCGGATCTGGATGCCATCCGAGCCTTCCCGGATCAACACCAGCCGCTCACCACCGCCGCTCTTGATGCCACCTGCCAGGGCCAGGATCTCCGTCAACGAGGTGTTCCCCCGGAGCGCGATCTTGCCCGGCTGGTTGACATGGCCCAGCACCGATACAGTGTTACTGCGATACTCTTCCACCACCACATTGACATTGGCATTGCGGAGGTAGCCTTCGTTCTCCAGTCGCGATTCCAGTAGTCGGCTGACCGATGGCGGGGTCATGCCCTCAACGTTCACGCGACCAATCAACGCCATGGTGATAGTGCCATCCGCCGCCACTTCCGTGGTGGTGCTCATGTCATCCTGACCAAATACGGAAATGCTGACCCGGTCACCGATCCCCAGTTCATAGGCATCCTGCGCATTGGCCGACATGGTGGTCAGCAGCATTAATGCCAGTACCAGAATCGATCTCCGGAAAGTAATGCTCTTTATCATCCCAATCCATCCCTTGTTGGAGCATCAGCATGTCAGGTACGCCGGGTGGCGAAACCTGATCGGTTCCATGCAATTGCTGGGCCTTTGGGAACAAGGCCCGGGTAAGCATTCGAAACACGTTCTGTAAGGGCCCTTAAGCAACCCCTACGCAACCTATTATGCGCACCTCTTCACGGCATCATCAACGTGTCGCGGTCGTGGATAGGTGGAATTCAGGGTATCGTAACTATCAGAATTATCGACACTTTCCAGTTTAGCGACAGAACATGACAGGCATGTTATGAGATCTTCATCACATGGAACCTGCCGGGAGGACACAAGGCGGGAAAAACACTGTGATTTTCGGGGGGCAGGAGGAACGGCCCCGGCGACAACCGGGGCATCACGGGGATCAATGGTCTGAATGGTCCACTGCTGGTTCCGCGTCCTGATCGTCCACATGCAGCCAGACCTCGATGGGCTCAAGCCCATCAAATGTCAGGGTCAGGGGGATTTTATCACCGGGCTCCAGGGGCGCCTCGAGCTGCTCCAGCATCAAGTGATAGCTGTGCGGCTTCAGGGCGACGGTTTCTCCTGCTGGAATGGTCAGCCCCGAGGTCAGCGGGCGCATTTTCATCAGGCCGTCCTGACTGACGGTTTCATGGATGGAGACATTCGCTGCGACCGGCGTTTCACCGGCGACCAGAACAACGGGGCCCTCTCCATGGTTGTGGATGGTCATATACCCTACGCCCATCGGTGTTCCGGGAGGTGTTGGGCGGGACCAGGGATGGTCGATCACGAGGTCACCGTGGCTATAGTCGTGGGCCATGGTGGCGGCGGGGATAGCCAGCAACCCCAGTGTCAAAGTCAGCGCTCTTGGCAACATCAGGTTGTCCCTTATGAGTATCGGGGGTATTCAGAGAGTGTTGTTTACTGTGCCCAGTCTTCCTCCAGGACCCGCCAAAAACAAGCCTTAAGGGTGCGATAAATTGCCGCGTGCCCGGAAATGCCGGTGCAGGAACGGCCTGAACCGGTCCATGGTCGGCCCCTCCTGCCCTACATCAGGCCAAATGCCTCCCCGAAACCCCACCAGGCCACCCTCCTGCCCGGCAGTGCCAGCAAATGGCTCAAGCAGGCCCTGATCCGCACTGATCAGGTGCACGGGAACGTCGCGGCTCGCCCCCTCACCGGTTACCAGCGGCGCCGGTTGATGGTCGCCCATGACGACCAGCAGAGTCCGGTCGTTCATGCGGTTGTCAAGGTAACCGGCAACTACGTCGATACTGTACGAGATCGCCCGGGCATAGTGCTGCCTGACCCGGTCCGGGTCCTGCCAGAGGGAGGCCGGCGCTTCCCCGGCCTGACGCCAGGGTTCGAACACCTCGCCCCGGCCGATGGACTGCCAGTCCTCCAGTACCGGCAATACCGGCACCCAGGGTGCATGGCTGCTGATCAGCGACAGCTCCGCGAAAACCGGCCCACCGGAGTCCCCCAGGACCACATCGTGCATCCTCGACCAGGTGTACTGGTCCGGCATGGTCACCCAGTTCAGGTTGGGGCCCAGGTAGCCCATGCTGTCCGCATCCAGTATACGGTCGTACCCCAGAGCC
Source organism: Marinobacter shunpengi (assembly GCF_045449715.1). NCBI lineage: Bacteria > Pseudomonadati > Pseudomonadota > Gammaproteobacteria > Pseudomonadales > Marinobacteraceae > Marinobacter > Marinobacter shunpengi. The sequence goes on from NZ_JBJJLA010000011.1 coordinate 43,040, forward strand.
CGCCCCTCCGGCCAGGCCAGGGTGATGGCGGGCATTACGGCAACGGATTCATGCCCGGTGCGCCGGAAATCATCGATCAGGGTGGCGCTGCCACTGGCCAGCAGCGCATCGTAGTCCTGCTGGCTATCGATCCACAGCCCGCTGAGCAGCGTTCCGTGGGCCAGCCACGACTGCCCGCCCTGTACCGGTGACCGCAGGCGGCCGGACACCACATGGAATCCGCGTTCTTCCGCCACCTGCCCCAACCGCTCCAGGGAGGCGGCCACGGTCGGCCGGTAACGATCATCCATCAGCGCGGACACACCATAGGATTCCACGAACGCCAGCACCACCGTGGTGCCGGACAGTCCCTCCAGGGCCACGCCATCCATTGCCGACATATCCCGGCGCAGGGACAACTGCTCCCGGAATTGCCGACTGGCCTGCCGTGCATCCATTACGTGATCTGCCTGGGAGGCTCCGATCCTGATGGCTGTGGCACCCACCAACGGTACCGGAACCACCAGGCCCGCCATGACCACCAGGGTCAGGCCCAGAGCCAGGGGACGGCGGGCCACCTGCGGCCCCAGCTCACCGATACCCAGCAGCAGGCGCGACACCAGCGCTGCCAGGGCCAGGCACAGCAGCAGGCCCAGGGCGCACACCATGACGGTACCCGGTATGCCGAGGTTGGACACCAGCAAATCCACGCTGGCCCGGATAATAGACACATCGAGATACAGGTTCAGAGGGCGCCCGAGACTCATCCTGACCAGGCCGTCCAGCATGACGAACAGGGCCGACACACCGTAGAGCAGGCCCACACCCCGGGCCAGTCCGAGACGCAGCCACCGGTCGGGCAACCACAGGAACAACCCCGCCAGCACCAGGGTTTCCGCGGCAATCCAGGGCAGGCTGGCATCGCCCGGTACCATCAGGGCCACCAGGAACGCATTCAGCAGGAAAGTCAGAAAGGCCAGACGCGCCATACTATCGGTACCGGAGAAAACAAAGCATTGACGACCACTCACGTCCGTTCCACGTCGCGCGCATTCGCGAGTGTGCTATCTGACTTTACTGTGTCGCCTGCGTCCATGGATGTCTTTTCCACATGAAAATCCTGTTAGACCTCGGGATTTGCCGATTGCGTCATGGCCATGGGAAATGAAATGATTGTTATCATTAGGAGTCAAACAACCTACAGGTATCCCCATGTCCAGACAGGTTCCCCAGGTCGACCCGGACGGGTTGCTCGAGTACTCGGTGGTCTTCAACGACCGTTCCCTGAACCACATGTCGGCGCTGTTCCAGCAGGTGATGCGCGACATCTCCGCCACCCTCAAGCGAACCTACCGGGCCGAGGCCGCGGTGGTTGTGCCGGGCGGCGGCAGCTTCGGTATGGAAGCGGTGGCACGCCAGTTTGCCCATGACCGGCATTGCCTGGTGATCCGTAACGGTTGGTTCAGTTACCGGTGGAGCCAGATCTTTGACATGGGCAAGATCCCCTCCCGGGAAACCGTCCTTAAGGCCCGACCCGTGGCCGACAGTCACCAGGCTGCCTATGCCCCGCCTCCCATTGACCAGGTGGTGGACACCATCCTGTCGGAGAAGCCGGAGGTGGTGTTCGCGCCCCACGTGGAAACCGCCTCGGGCATGGTGCTGCCGGACGACTACCTGGCGGCCATCGGTGACGCCGTGGCCCGGGTGGGTGGCCTGTTCGTACTGGACTGCGTGGCCTCCGGCGCGCTCTGGGTGGACATGTCGGCCTGTGGCGTGGATGTGCTGATCAGCGCCCCGCAGAAAGGCTGGAGCGCCTCCCCCTGCGCGGCCCTGATTGCCTTGAGCCCGAAGGCCCTGGAGCGCATTGAACAGACCACCAGCAGCAGTTTCGCCGCCGACCTGAAGAAATGGCTGAACATCATGCGGGCCTATGAGGACGGTGGACATGCCTACCATGCCACCATGCCCACTGACACCCTGGCCACCCTGAGGGATGCCATGATGGAAACCGAACGGGCCGGGCTGGAAGTGCTGAAGGAGCGCCAGTGGACGCTGGGCAACCGGGTCCGGCAACTGTTCGCAGAGGCAGGCTTCAACAGTGTCGCGGCGGAAGGGTTCGAAGCCCCCGGCGTGGTGGTGCTGCACACCGACAATATCGATATCCACAACACCAGCCTGTTCCGGCAACAGGGCCTGCAGACCGCCGCCGGGGTGCCCCTGATGTGCGACGAGCCGGACAGCTTCCGCAGTTTCCGCATCGGCCTGTTCGGACTGGAAAAGCTCAACCACCTGGACCGGACCGTGGATAACCTGCGCCAGGCCCTGGCCACCATCCGGGCTCAGGAAGCCTGAAGGTCACGGTTAAGGGGTTAAGGCATCCGCCCGGTGCGCTCCAGCCGCCGGTTGACCATCCAGTGGTAGATCCGTGCCAGCAATGGCCGGATCACCGGCAGGCCCATCACCCAGGCCAGTGGCTTCAACAACCTGACCCGGGACATCAGCAGGATATACGCATCCATCTCCCGATGGATGTGCCCCTGGCCATCCTCCACGTGCAGTTCCTTGAGGGCCGCCTGTGGCTCGATACCGACGGACCGTAACGCCTCGTCACGACCAGTGATATCCACCCATTCAACGTTGTTGCCGGCATCCCCGGCCAGCTTCTCGTACTGTTCCCGGTCCCGGATGCAACTGGGACAGGAACCGTCGTAGTACACGCGAAGTCTGTCACTGGAATCGACCATGGTGTCTCCTCCATCCGGTGACGTGTCTCTTTACCCTAACACCCCGGGCCCGTTGTGTGGGCCTGCCGCAGGGGAAAATACGCCAGTACCTGATAGTGTGAGCCACCGTCCCCGGTCTGGCTCAGGAACAGGCTGACCCGATCCACCAGGAACCCCGGCGCTGCGGCCTCGCGATAGTCCAGGAGGAAGGCGTCCACGGGCCCTCCCGCCCGCCGGCCAAACCGGGCCAGGGTGATGTGGGGCGTGAACGGGCGAACCTCCACCGGCAGCCCGGCATCGCGGATCCTGCCGGTGACCTCCTGGTGTAGCGCCTTCACCGGTTCCTCCGGATCGACCCCAGCCCACAGGGTCCGGGGTCGCGGTGAGGGGCCGAAACAACCTACCGACACCGGCTGCAGCTCGAAGGCGTCACTGTCCAGGTCCGCCATGGCCCGGAAGACCACCGGCACCCGGTCAGGGGCCAGCTGACCCAGGAAACAAAGGGTCAGGTGGAGCTGATCCCGGCGCTGCCAGCGGGCGCCGGAAATATCGGCTTTCCAGTCCAGCATCCGGTCCTTGACCGGCTCGGGCAATTCCAGCCCCAGGAAGAGTCTGGGCATCGGGGAAACTCCTCAGGATCGACGCCGCGGTGGGAACCACCACCAGCTTGCCACCACCAGCAGACCAAACCCTGTATAAAGCACAATAAACACCCAGGCCGGTGCATCGTAGTAAAGAAACTGCTGCAGCCAGTGTTCGATAAAACTCCCATCGTAGCCAACCTGGCCGGCCTGGCGTCGCAACCACATTTCCAGGGTGGTGAGCGGGCAGATCACCCCGAGCCACGTCTGGAGCACCACCACTCCGATCGCCACCAGGTGCGCCAGCCGGAACCACAGGTGATTGACCCAGCGCCACCCCAGGCCGTTGCCCAGGAACACCAGTACCAGCCCCAGGACCACGAACAGCACCACCCCCACGTGGAGGGCCAGCACCGCGTCCGCCAGCCATTGCCAGATCATCGCCGAACTGCTCCGGGGTTAGCGGTGGTCATGGGGTACCTCCCAGGGAGACTCTGAATATCCCTATGGCCTATTTCCGGAAGAACCGTGGATTACGTTCGACAAACTCACCAATCCATCGCTCCAGGAAGGACGCCTTCTGCGGATTTTTCAGGTATCGCCAGCCCAACACGCTGATGACCAGTGCCCCCAGGGCATCGACGATCAGGTCCCACATGGTATCGGTGAGCCCCGACGGATCCCCCAGCATCGGTTTCTGCATGGTCGTACCCAAGACCTGGTCCATGGTGAACTCGAAGATCTCCCACAACGCCCCGACCCCCAGGGCAAAGAGGAACGCGAAGAAGGCAACAAATCCCGGTTTCATGTGCAACTGGACCCGCTCCACCTCGTTCAGCACATGCACCAGCAGGAACCCCAGTATACCCAGCAGGAAACCAGAGGAGGTGTGCAACACAATGTCCCACCACCAGAAACGGTTGTAATAGTCCCAAACCTCCCCCAGGAACAGGGAGGCGAACACAAAGGCAATGGCCAGCAACTGCATTTCCGGTGGAATGTGAATCCTGAAACGTCGTTCCAACAGCACCGGCAGGAAGGTGACCAGGATGATCAGCGAGGTAAAGAAGCCCGTGGACCAGCGGTGGGCCCACAGCGCCACCAGCACCTCGACAAACAGCACGCATTGCAGCACAAAGGTAATGCGCTGATGGGTTACCCGTATACGCATCGGCTCCTCATGACAGTTCCGGTCGTGTGAGATCGTAGGGCTCATGCAGCGGCGGGTGCCGCTCCCGGCATTCCTGCCGTTCATACAGGGGCAGGCTATCACACTCGCGGGCGTCACCCGGGTAACGGCCATCCTCGCCGGGCTGGCCGGTGGCACAGCCGGACAACATCACCAGCGCCAGCAGGCCGGCCAGCGCCAACGGGGGAGAAACCGACATCAGAGCACCAGTACGAAGCCCACGGCCACTGCCAGCATGAGCAACAGGAACCAGCGGGCATAGAACTCGCCGGCGTCATCCGCCGACGGAATACGGCGACCGTCGGTAGTGGCCGCCCCTTCATACTCCGCAATCAGGCGACGGGCTTCCAGGTAGTCGTCGTCATCCACCTGCACATTGGTAAAACCGGCGGCACCGATTTCCCCGAGACCACCCTGCAGGTAGTGCCCGCCCACATGACTGTCGATGCCGTGGGCGCCCAGCAGACCGGCGATGATATGGGCCTCGGTGAGGTCCCGGGCATTGTAGGCTATCTGCATAGTATGACTCCCGATGCAGCTGCGGAAGCTCCCGCCCGGTCCTGTGGCAAACCGGCAGGGACACGTTAACTATAGCCAGTTATCCACCCGTGCGCCGAATCGGTTACGCAGATGTCACCGGAACAAACTAGACTGCGCACAAACGACAAATGGAAAACCGAGTCTATGCTGGTACTTATCCTTGGACTGATTATCTTCCTGGGCGTTCACTCGCTCTCGATCATCAACGAACCTTTCCGACACCGGCTTCTGGAAAGACTGGGGGAAGGCCCCTTCAAGGGGCTCTACTCGGCACTGTCCGCCGTCGGCCTGATTCTGATTGTCTGGGGCTACGGCCTGGCCCGGATGGAGCCTACCCTGCTCTATGCACCACCGGCCTGGCTACGCCATGTGGCCCTGCTGTTACTGGTGCCGGTATTCCCGTTGCTGGTATCGACCTACTTTCCCGGTCGGATCAGCCGTACCGTCAAGCACCCGACGCTCATCGCGGTCAAGCTCTGGGCGGTGGCTCACCTGCTGGCCAATGGCATGCTTCACGACGTTGTACTGTTCGGCAGTTTCCTGGCCTGGGCGGTGATCGACCGGATCTCCCTGAAACGCCGGAGCGGGCACCCGGTGCCGGCCCTGCCCACCAAACCGGCAAACGACGCCATCGCCGTGATTGGCGGACTAATCATCTACGTGCTGTTCGTTATGTGGATCCACCAGTGGCTGACAGGCGTGCCCCCGGTGGTGATGTAATGAGAATCTGGGGGAGGTACTAGTGTCGTCTACGAGTACGATGATTCTGAAGACCAATGGCAGGAGTCAACAACAATGAAAATTGGTATCCCGAAGGAAATCTATCCAGACGAGCGGCGGGTGGCCGCCACCCCCGCCAGCGTGGAGAAGCTGATCAAGCTTGGTTATGACGTGGTGATAGAATCCGGCGCCGGTGACGCCGCCGATTATCACGACGATGTCTACAGGGAGGCCGGTGCCGCCATTGCCGGGGACACCACCAGCCTCTGGCGGGAATCGGACATTATCCTCAAGGTACGGGCGCCCACGGAGCATCCGGACATCCGCAAGCACGAAGCGGACATGATTCGCGAGGGCGCCCTCCTGGGGAGTTACATCTGGCCGGCCCAGAATCCGGAACTACTCAAGAAACTGGCGGACCGCAAGGTCACCACCTTTGCCATCGACGCCCTGCCCCGGATCAGCCGCGCCCAGAAAATGGACGCCCTCAGCGCCATGGCCAATATCGCCGGCTACCGGGCCGTTATCGAGGCCGCCAGCCAGTTTGGCCGCTTCTTCACCGGACAGGTCACTGCGGCTGGCAAGGTGCCACCGGCCAAGGTGATGGTGATTGGTGCCGGGGTGGCCGGGCTGGCGGCCATCGGTACCGCCAACAGCATGGGGGCAGTGGTACGGGCCTTCGACACCCGCCTGGAAGTGAAGGAGCAGGTGGAAAGCATGGGCGCCGAATTCCTGGAGCTGGACTTTGGCGACGAGGAAGGCAGCGGCGGGGGCGGCTACGCCAAGCAGATGAGCGACGAGTTCATCAAGGCGGAAATGGCCCTGTTCGCCGAGCAGGCCAGGGAGGTGGATATCATTATCACCACCGCCCTGATTCCCGGCAAACCCGCGCCCAAACTGATCACCGCTGACATGGTGAAGACCATGAAGCCCGGTAGCGTGATCGTGGACCTGGCCTCGGAACGCGGCGGTAACTGCGAACTGACCGAGCCCGGCAGTATCGTGGAGAAGCATGGCGTGCGGCTGATCGGCTATACCGACCTGCCCAGCCGTATGGCCAAGGTGGCCAGTGATCTCTACGCCACCAACCTGGTGCACATGATGACCGAGCTGACCCCGGAGAAGGACGGCCAGCCGGTGGTCAACATGGAAGACGCGGTGATCCGTGGCCTGACCGTGGTCAGGGATAATGACATTACCTGGCCGCCCCCCGAACCGGAGAAACCGGCCACCACGGCGCCACCACCGGGCACGGAAGAGCCCTCGCCGGCAAAGCCAGCGGCGCCGGCGCCCTCACCGGCTCGGAAGGCCGCGGGCAAGATTGCGCTGCTGGCAGTAACCGCGCTCGCCCTTTACGGGGTGGGTGCCTATGCGCCAGAGAGCTTCCTGAGCCACTTCACGGTGTTCGTGCTGGCCTGCTTTATCGGCTGGCAGGTGATCTGGAACGTGACGCCATCGCTGCATACCCCACTGATGAGTGTGACCAATGCCATCAGTGGCATTATCGTGATCGGTGCCCTGCTTCACCTGGCCGAAGCCGAACACGCTGCCGTGGGTATCCTGTCGTTTATCGCGGTGTTCATTGCCATGATCAACGTGTCCGGCGGATTCCGCGTCACCCATCGCATGCTCAAGATGTTCCACAGGTAGGAGGCCAACCATGAGTGCAGGACTGATCAGCGTCGCCTACGTGGTGGCCAGCGTACTGTTTATCCTCAGCCTGGGCGGACTCGCGCACCAGGAATCCGCCCGCCGGGGCAACTGGTACGGGGTGGCCGGCATTCTCATCGCCATTGCCGCCACCGTTGCCGGTTTTGATCCCGGCAGTCTCACCGCCATTATCATTGCCATGCTGCTGGGTGCTGCCATTGGTCTGCCCATCGCCAACAAGGTGGAAATGACCCAGATGCCGCAACTGGTGGCCCTGCTGCACAGCTTCGTGGGCCTGGCGGCGGTGCTGGTGGGTTTTTCCAGTTACATCGACCCGCTGGTGGTGATGGTGGGTGTTGAACATACTATCAAGCTGGTGGAGGTATTCCTGGGCATCTTCATCGGTGCCGTGACCTTTACCGGCTCGCTGGTGGCCTGTGGCAAACTGGACGGGCGTATCGACAGCAAGGCCCTGACCCTGCCCGGCCGCCACTGGATGAACCTGGCCGCGGTGATCCTTTGCGTGCTGCTGGGCGCCGCCTTCCTGGGCACTGGCAGCATGGCCATGGGTATCATCTTCCTGATCGTGATGACCCTGATTGCGGCGGTCCTGGGCGTTCACCTGATCATGGCCATCGGCGGGGCCGACATGCCGGTGGTGGTGTCCATGCTCAACAGCTACTCCGGCTGGGCGGCCGCGGCCATTGGTTTCATGCTGGGCAATGACCTGCTGATCGTCACCGGCGCGCTGGTGGGCAGCAGCGGTGCCATCCTCAGCTACATCATGTGCCGTGCCATGAACCGGTCATTCATCAGCGTGATCCTGGGTGGCTTTGGACAGACCTCCTCCAGTTCCTCAAGTGGCGATACCGACCAGACGGTGCAGGAGATCGCCGTCGATGAACTGGCGGAGGAACTGCGTAACGCCGACTCGGTGATCATCGTTCCCGGTTACGGCATGGCCGTGGCCCAGGCCCAGAACGGCATCAGCGAAATTACCAAAACGCTGCGGGACCGGGGTGTCAACGTGCGCTTCGGCATCCACCCCGTGGCGGGCCGCCTGCCCGGGCACATGAACGTGCTGCTGGCCGAGGCCCACGTGCCCTACGACATCGTGCTGGAAATGGACGAGATCAACGACGATTTCCCGGAAACCGACGTGGTGTTAGTCATCGGCGCCAACGACACCGTCAACCCGGCCGCCGCCGAGGATCCGACCAGCCCCATCGCCGGCATGCCGGTGCTGGAGGTCTGGAAGTCCCGGCAGGTGGTGATCCTGAAACGGGGCATGGCCACTGGCTATTCCGGTGTCGAGAATCCCCTGTTCTTCCGGGACAACAGCTACATGCTGTTCGGTGATGCCAAGGAGTCCGTGGACAAACTGCTTGGTGCCATCCGGTAAGACAAAGAGTCCGGTAAGACAAAGAGTGGTGAGCGGACCTGGTGCGACCAGGTCCGCTATACTGCCTGGTGTCCCGTTCTCTTACACCAGAAGGATTGCCGTCGTTGACCCTGACCACACCCGCCCTGCTGTTTCCGGCCATTTCCCTGTTGCTGCTGGCCTACACCAACCGTTTCCTGGTGCTGGCACAGCTCATCCGTCAGCTCAAGCAGATGGATTCGGAGGAGGACCACGCCCTGATCGCCCGCCAGATCGGCATGCTGCGCAAACGTATCACGCTGACCAAGCGCATGCAGGCATTCGGGGTGCTCAGTTTCTTCGTGTGCACCGTGTCCATGTTCATGCTGTTCCTGGGGGCCCAGATGGCCGGTGCCATCACCTTCGGCCTGAGCCTTGTACTGCTGTCGGTATCGCTGCTGTACTCCCTTTATGAGATTATTATTTCCACCAATGCGATTAATGTGGAACTGGAAAACTTCGAGGCCCGCCACCGGGCTTCTCCCTGAACAGGACGCCCAAGCCATGTCAGCCTTTGCCCGTTGCCTTCTCGCCATCACCCTGGTTACGGCAGCCGCCACTGCCCAGGCCGAAGTGGAAATCGCCCCCTTCGCGGGCTTCCGCATGGGCGGCGAATTTGACGTTAACGACCGGGATACCGACGAAGAGGACACCCTGGAGTTCAAGGATTCCGAGAGCTTCGGCGTGGTCATGAACTTCGACCTGAAGGAACCGGGCAAGCAGGCGGAGCTGTACTTCAGCCGGCAGGAAACCACCGCCTCCACCTCGAACCAATTCCTCACCGAGGATCGCTATTCGGTGGATGTAACCATCTATCAGCTCCAGTTCGGTGGCCTGTACTTTCCCGGTCACAAGAACACCGGGGGGTTTGTATCCGGGGTAGTGGGCGTTACCCGGCTGGATCCGAAGCCCTCCGGGCTGGATGACCACCACCGGGCGTCCATTGCCATCGGCGGCGGCTACAAGCTGGCGTTGACGGAGAGCCTGCTGGCCCGGTTCGACCTGCGCGGCGTCTACACCGTGCTCGACAGCGGAGGGGCGGTATTCTGCGATGGTGGCTGTGCCGTGCGCTTCGACAGTAGCGGCTATGGGCAGGTTGAAGCCAGTGCGGGCCTGGCGTTCCGGTTCTGAAACGGCTCTTATCTGTAAATACTGCGCAAATCTGCCAGCCAGCGCCTGACAGAATCGCAACCGGGTTGTAGAGTTTCGTCTGGAACACTATCGAGGAAGCGACCCATGCGTTTTTTACACCAGCCCGGCCCCCTTTTGCTGGTGATCGCCCTGTTACTGACGGGCTGTGCGTCCGGGCCCGACGTCAGCCAACGGGGTGACCAGGACTACACACCGGTGTACCAGCCCACCACAGAGGCCGACAACGATCGCATCGCCGCCCTGGAGGACGTGTTCGCCCGGTATGAGGGTACGCCTTACCGGTATGGCGGCACCAATGCCCGTGGCTTCGACTGTTCGGGCTTTATCGGCAGGGCCTACCAGGAGGCGTTCGGTATGGAACTGCCCCGCACGACCTCCCAGTTGCTGGACCAGGGAGATTATGTGCCACCGGACCAGCTGAGGCCCGGTGATGTGGTGTTCTTCAATATCCGGGGCAAGGAAAGCCACGCCGGTATCTTTATGGGCGGTGACGATTTCATCCATGCCTCCACCTCCGTGGGCGTTACCCAGTCGTCCCTGAACGGTTACTACTGGCGGGGCCGCATGACCCAGGCCCGGCGTTTCGATTGAGGGCGCGTTTCAGGAGGTTCCGAGACCGAACAGTTGCGGGTACCAGCGCAGCACTGCAATCACCACCAAGTCGTACACCGCGTGCCAGACCATCACCAGTTGCAGACTGTCGGTGAGGGCATAGGCAACACCAAACAGCGCCCCCAGGGCCGTGGCTACCAGGAAGTAGGCCCGCGACATGGCGTGGGCCAGGCCGAATGCCATGGCCCCGACCAGGATGCCCGCCACCGTGCCCAGGTGCTGCCCCACCCAGCCCTGGATCACGCCCCGGAACAGCAGTTCCTCGCCAATGCCGGCCAGCACCGCCAGCCCGACCAGCACCGGCCAGCGCTGGGAACGGACGAACCGATGCAGGTCCCGGATATGCTTCTTCATGGTGTCGGAGGACAGCACATCCATCAGCGACAGCAGCAACAGTGCGCCGTAGGTCAGTAACCCGGCCAGGGTACCCAGGAGCAGATAGCCGGTGGTACTCAAACCTTCCGTCGCCACCGGTATATCAAACACCATCAGGGGTATCAGCCCGACCAGCACGATGCCCGCCTGGAACATCAAACCCGCCAGCGGTGAAAGTCCCCGTTTTCGACGTGTCGCCATGCCAGCCTGCCCCGTGATTCGTCACCAATACCGCGCTCACTTTACGTGGCCGAGAACCAAAGGCAAGCGCCAATCCCATGTAGTAATCCGCTAATACCCGCAGCCGGGACAACCCTGATAGCGTTATCAATGGCAACTGTGCCGAGACAACGACAAGGAGAAGGCCATGAGCGGTAAAAAGATTCTGATGATCACCGGTGATTTCACCGAGGACTATGAAACCATGGTGCCCTTCCAGGCCCTGATGGCCGTCGGCCACACCGTGGACGCCGTATGCCCGGACAAAAAGGCCGGCGAGACTGTCGCCACTGCCATCCACGATTTCGAGGGGGACCAGACCTACACCGAGAAGCCCGGCCATCGCTTCGCCCTGACCGCCGACTTTGATTCGGTGGACCCGGCCAGCTACGACGCCCTGGTGATCCCCGGCGGACGTGCACCGGAATACCTGCGCCTGAACGACCGGGTACAGCAGATGGTGAAGCACTTCTTCGAGACCGAGAAACCGGTGGCGGCCATCTGCCACGGTGCCCAGATCCTGGCGGCAGCGGGTGTATTGAAAGGCCGCAAGTGTTCCGCCTACCCCGCCTGTCAGCCCGAGGTGGAACTGGCCGGTGGCTCCTTCGCCAACATTGAAGTGGACCAGGCGGTCACCGATGCTAATCTGGTAACAGCACCGGCATGGCCGGCCCATCCGGCCTGGCTGGCCCAGTTCTTCAAACTGCTGGACCGCTGACGGCTACCCGGGCCGGCTTTGTCCGGCCCGGGAACCCAGGCGGAGGAGATCCCGTGATGTGCAAGCTCTTCATCAACGCCGACCCGGATCTCTGGGTCAGCAAGACCCATTCCCTGCGCATTGATGGCATGGTCACCAGCATCCGCATGGAAAACACCTTCTGGCACGTGCTGGCGGAACTGGCGGACCGGGACGGCATGAACGTGCCCCAACTGGTCACCCGGCTGTACCATGAATCCATCGACGCGGGCCATGACCTGGGCAACTTCACGTCCTTCCTGCGGGTCTGCGCCATGCGCTACCTGGCCCTGCAACTGAGTGGCGACGTGCCCAGGGATCAGCGGGTATCCATCGCGTCACTGGACGCAGAGAAGATCCTGGAACAGGAACCGAAGCCGCCCGTGGTGAATGCCAGCGGAGGTAACGCCACGCACTGACAGGCTGGTCAGCTCAGACCGCTGACCGCCAGATGAAGGGCGATGCCCGCCATCATCAGCCCGATCACCCCGTCGATAATGCGCCAGGCCAGGGGCTTCGACAGCACCGGCGCCAGCGCTGCCCCGCCCCAGGCCAGGGCCCCGAACCAGAGGATGGACGCACTGCTGGCACCCGCCACAAAGGTAGCCGTACTTTCCTGCTGGGCGCCAATGGACGGGATCAGCAGCAGGGTGTCGAGATAGACCTGGGGGTTAAGCAGGGTCACCGCGAGCGTGCTAAACAGCACCCCCTTGAGACTCCGGCTTTTCACCTCGCCCACCCGCAACCGGTCACGGCCACGGCTGGCCCGCACCAGGGCCTGGACCGCCAGCCACCCCAGGAACACCACGCCCAGCCAGCGCAGGACTTCCAGCGCCTCCGGCACCGCCATCAGGGCAGCACTCACCCCCAGCATACCGGCGCTGAACAGCACCACGTCCGCCAGCATGCACAGGCCGGCGGACCACCAGTGGTGTTCCCGTCGGATCGCCTGGCTCAGCACATAGGCATTCTGCGCGCCGATCGCCACGATAATCCCGCCACACACCAGTAATCCGGTCAGGTAACTGTCCAACATGTCCGCCTCTTGTTCCGATGTTTTCCCCTAAGTGAGGCAAGCATAGCCATTTCCCGATATACTGGAAATTCATATTGCTACTGCTACATCAGTTTTACTTATGATCGACTACAAACTACTGGAAGCCCTGTCGGCGGTGATCGAGCATGGTGGGTTTGAACGGGCCGGCGACGCCCTCGGCATCAGCCAGTCTGCTGTATCCCAGCGGCTGCGTTCGCTGGAGGTGCGGGTCGGGCAGCCGGTGCTGATCCGCTCGCCGATGCCCCATGCCACGCCGGCCGGCCAGCGGCTACTGAACCATGTACAACAGGTGAAACTGCTGGAACGGGACCTGGCCCAGAGCATCCCTACCCTGGCGGAGTCCACCAGCCGCCTGCGGATTGCCCTGAACGCCGACAGCCTCGCCACCTGGTGGGCAGATGCCCTCAGCGAGTTCTGCCAGCAGGAAGGCTTGCTGCTGGACCTGGTGATCGAGGATCAGGACATTGGCCTGCAACGGATGCGTGAAGGGGACGTCGCCGCCTGCCTGTGCAGCAGCCCGCAACCGGTGGCCGGGGCCCGCTGCGTGTCCCTGGGCACCATGACCTACCTGCCCCTGGCAACACCGGCCTACCAGGCCCGGTACTTCCCGGACGGCCCCACCATGGAGGCGTTCCGCTGCGCCCCGGTGATCGTGTTCGGCCCCAACGACCAGCTCCAGCACCGGTTCCTGGCCCAGTGCGGCTACCACGGCCGGTTTCCCTACCACCTGTGCCCGTCGTCGGAAGGTTTCCTCAAACTGGCCACCAGCAGCATGGGCTACGGCATGCTGCCGGAAAGCCAGGCCCGGCGGGAACTGGACACGGGCGTACTGTCCAGCATCGTGCCCGGGCAACACCTGGACGTGCCCCTGTACTGGCACTTCTGGCGCCATGGAGGCAGCCTCATGGACCGCCTCACCGAGGTATTACTGGCCGCCTGGAAACCCTGAACCCGGAGACGGACAGACAGATTTGTTACACTGCGCCGTTCATTCTGTGGAGTCCGTCTGACTTATGCCGACACTGATACGCCTGTCCAATGCAGTGGAACTGGCCGACTGGGAGGTCGAGCTGACCCAGATCCGGGCCCAGGGTGCCGGTGGCCAGAACGTCAACAAGGTGGCCAGCGCCGTTCACCTGCGCTTCGATATCAACCGGTCCACCCTGCCGCCCTTCTACAAGGAACGGCTGCTGGCCCTGTCGGACCATCGCATCACCAAAGACGGCGTGGTCATCATCAAGGCCCAGTCTTTCCGTACCTTTGAACTGAACCGTCAGGATGCGCTGGACCGGCTGAAGGCGCTGATTCTGGATGCGGTAAAAGTGCAGAAAAGGCGCCGCCCCACCCGACCTACCCGGTCATCCCAGCGCAAACGGGTGGACAAAAAAACCCAGAAAGGCAAAACCAAAGCCCTGCGCGGCAAAGTCATGTAATCATTGCCCCATGAATACCGGTTATCGGTGAGTACCGGGCGGCTCCGCCCTAGCCAGCAGTCCGGTCAGGGAAGTACTTCCCCGCTCTCCTCCCGCCAACCGGGCCCCACCTGGACGCGGATATCCCGGGCCGTGACCAGCTCCCCGCATTCCGAACAGACCGTCACCGGTTTCATCACCTGGCCACACGCCTTGTGGATATGCTGCAGGGGCGCTCCCTGGTCGTCTGCCATATGCCGGTCACCCCAGCTCACCAGGGCCAGGATCACGGGATGCAGTTCAAGCCCCTTCTCCGTCAGCCGGTATTCCTCCCGCAGCGGTCGCTGCTGATACGGCACCTTGCGGAGCACATCCTGTTCCACCAGCTTCTTCAGACGGTCGGTAAGCACGTGCCGGGTAATACCCAGCCGCTTTTCAAAGTCGTCAAACCGGCGAACGCCCAGGAAACAGTCCCGCAGGACCATCAGCGTCCAGCGGTCCCCCACCACAGACAGGGTACGGGCCAGGGAACAGGGTTGTTGGTCAAGCTCTTGCCAGCGCATGGATGGCCCCGGAAATGGATGTGATACCAGAATAACTTGACAGGTTCTTTTTTGGAACCGACTATCAGTTAGTTCCAAAAAAGAACCCATTGTCGATAAAGAGGAGACAGCCATGTCCAGGCAACAGGTCGCCGTTGTCATTGGCGCTGGCGACGCCACCGGGGGAGCCATCGCCCGCCGCTTTGCCCGCGAAGGTTTTACCCTGTGCGTGACCCGGCGCAACGCCGACGCCCTGGAGCCCCTCAGGGAAGCCATCGAGGGCGACGGTGGCACGGCCCACACCTTCGGCTGTGACGCCCGTGATGAAGACGCCATGACGGCGCTGTTCGACGGCATAGAACGGGATATCGGCCCGGTCACCGTGGTGGTCTTCAACATAGGCGCCAACGTCCGTTTCCCCATCACCGAGACCACCGGGCGGGTGTATCGCAAGGTCTGGGAAATGGCAGCCTTCGCCGGCTTCCTGACCGGTCGCGAGGCGGCCCAGGTCATGCTGCCCCGGCAACAGGGCACCATTATCTTTACCGGGGCGACGGCGTCCCTGCGCGGCGGCAGCGGCTTCTCCGCCTTTGCCGGCGCCAAGTTCGCCCTGCGGGCCCTGGCCCAGAGCATGGCCCGGGAGCTGGGGCCACAGGGGATACACGTGGCCCATAGCATTATCGACGGCGCCATCGATACCGATTTCATCCGCGACAACTTCCCGGACCGCTACGCCCTAAAGGGCCAGGATGGCATCCTCAATCCGGACCACATCGCGGAGCAGTACCTGCAGCTACACCGCCAACCCCGGGACGCCTGGACCCACGAGCTGGACCTGCGCCCCTGGCTGGAAACCTTCTGACGCAAACGGAGAATGACCATGAGCAAGACACTGGAGTGCTACTTCGATGTGGGCAGCCCGGCCAGCTACCTGGCCTGGACCCAGCTGCCCGGGATCACCAGCCGCCACAATGCCGGACTGGTGTGGAAACCCATGCTGCTGGGCGGCGTGTTCCAGGCCACCGGCAACCAGTCCCCGGCCGCCATCGAGGCCAAGGGCCGATACTCACGGATGGACATGCAGCGGTTCGCCCGCCGCTACGGGGTCACCCTGAACCACAATCCCTATTTCCCGGTGAATACACTCCATCTGATGCGGGGCGCCGTGGCCTTCCTGGACACGCCCCGGTTCGATGACTACCTGACGGCGGTCTTCAACGCCCTGTGGGTGGACGAGCAGGACATGGGACAGCCGGAGGTGGTCGCGCAGGTTCTGTCCCGCGCGGGCTTCGATCCGCAGGACGTCATGGCCCGGGCCAGCGACCAGGCCGTCAAGGACCGGCTCAAGGCAATCACCGTCGAGGCGGTCGAGCGGGGCGTATTCGGAGCCCCCACCCTGTTCGTGGACAATGAGATGTTCTTCGGCCAGGACCGCCTGTGGATGGTGGAGGAAGCCCTGGCCTGAAGGGGCCCGCCGGCCCACTCCTATTCCAGGCGTTGGACGATATCCACCCCAATGCCATTGGGATCAAGGATGGAGAAGTGCCGGTCGCCCCAGGGCTCGTCACGCAACGATACTTCGATGGGGGCGCCCAGTGCCCGGATTCGCTCGAACTCGGCGTCCGCATCATCCACGTCCACGGTAAACCACAGGCCCCGTCCGGAAAACGGCGCCTGGAACAGGGAAGACTGGAACTCAAGTCCAGGCTTCATGAAGCCCAGCTCACTTTCCCCCAGGCTGAGAACCACCACCCAGAGGTCTTCCCCCTCATAGATCACCTCACTGTTGAAATAACGGACGTAAAAGTCCCGTGATTCTGCCACCTTATCGGTGACGACACCCGACCAGAGTTTACGGATAGTGGTCATGGTCTGCCTCCTGCTGCTGTGGATTTCCACCCAGTATCAGGCCAGGCCAGTAGCCGGTTCTTGGAAAAATGCGTCAATCTGTGGAAATCCGGTACTGGGAGGGGGACAGACCGGCAAACTGCCGGAACTCGTTGCTCAGGTGGCTCTGGTCGTAGTATCCGGCCTGCAGTGCCACATCCGCCAGTTCATGGCCCGTCCCATCCAGTAAATCGCGGGCATGGCCGAACCGGCAGATTCGGGCAAACACCTTGGGCGGAACCCCCACCGCTGGCAGGAAGCCTCGCTCAAGGCGCCGCCGGCTACATCCCAGTTCTTCCGCCAGGGCGTCAATAGAAATCTGGCCGCAGTGGGCAGTAATACAGGCAACCGCCCGGTCCGCCAGCGTGATATCCAGGGTCATGCGACCAAGCTCTGCCAACAGGCGCTGATTCAGCCGGTCGAAGACAGTATCCTGATCCATGATCTCTGGCACGTCACCCAGATCAAGACGAAGCACGTCATGGACCGGTTCAGAGGTATCGGTCAGTTCATGAGTTGCCGCCTGGAGGAGATGCCGCGCACGGGCTGGCCGGAAGCGGACGCCGAGATAATCGCCCCCGGTGACCAGGGGCACCCGGCGACAGGCGGTGGACGTTCCGTACACCAGCGCCCTTAGTCGAGGGCCTTCCACTTGTAGCACCAGATCCACGGCGCCATCCGGTATGACTGCGTAGTCGGGGTCCGTGTTACCCCGGCTGCGCCAGTAATGGCTGACCAATGGTCGCAGGGGCGGTGCAGGAAGATGGAATTCCAGGGGCTCGGTGACCATGGCCTTTCCTTACTCGATAGCATCATCACTATAGCCGATTACCGCCGACTTTCATCGAATGGCGAAGGACGCCACCAGTGCCAGCAGCAGTATGGCCGACACCCCCTTGCCAGAAGATAACCTTACATCAGGAGACGTCAGCGTAGCTGGGAGTCCTTGCTGCCCCGGCGATTGAACAGACTGACATCCGACTGCTCACGATCCTTCTCGCTCTGGCAGCGCACGCAGAGGCGAACACCCGGCAAGGCCTTGCGCCGGGCTTCCGGAATAGGATCATCACATTCTTCGCAGTGCGTCAGGCTGTCACCCTGGGGCAGATTCGAGCGTGCCCGCTCGAGGGCATCCTCCACGGTGCTGTCAATCTGGTCCTGTACCGCACCATCCTTTGACCAGCCACCGGCCATCTCAGTAACCCTCCGGGTCCGGCGGCATTACCACCCACTCCGGGTCCTCAAATTCGCCAATCGGAGTGATGTCCACAAATGGGGCGGCGCTGCGGATAATGTCAGCAATTTCCGGGTTGTGCTGGCCTTCCATGGCGTCTCGCTGTTCCTTGCTGTCCCAACTGGCGATGGCAATCAGGGTGTTGGGATCGCCAATCTTGCGGTGCAACTCGGTACCCCGGGCACCAGGTGCCTGCTGGATCAGTTCACTGGCGCGGACCCAGGCGTCGGCGTATTCCTCGGCGGTGTGCCCTTCCCTTACCCGTGCTTCAAAGATGAATTTCATACCTACCTCCCCGATTTTGACGGATCAACGGAACGCTATCCCCACAATGACCGATCACACTCCGTTGCGGTATTTAACATTTCTTTACGGCTATATCCCCCATTTGGGTGATTCCCCTAACCGGCGCTCCTGACAACATTAAGAGGCGGTAACAATAATCCAGACCATGTTGAAGGAGTTCCCATGGAGCAGTTCAAGAACGTTCTTTTAGTATCCGCCATTGCCTCGGCTCTGGCCCTCACCGCCTGTGGTGGTGGGGGCGGCAGCAGCAGCGACAGCAGCGGTGGCGGCGGCGGTGAAGACAACAATAACGGCGGAGACGTCACCGCAAGCGAAACCGGCGTATTTGTAGATAGCCCAGTGTCCGGTATCAACTACACGACCTCAAGCGGTAAGACCGGAACGACCAACGAACTGGGCGAGTACGACTACGCACCGGGCGACACGGTCACCTTCAGCATCGGCGGTACCGAACTGCCGGCAGTAGAAGCCACCGGTCGAATCACCCCGGCGGATATGGGAAGCGGCGCAACCGACTGGAGTTCCGATCCAACCGTCGTAAATATCCTGCGCCTGCTGCAGACCCTGGATGACGACGGCGACGCCAGCAACGGCATTACCATCACCGAGGCCATTCATACCGCGTTGCAGGACATCGACCTGGCTCAGACTTTAAGTCAGTCTGATTCTGATACCCTGGCCAGTACGGTCCTTGAGTCCACGGGCAAGACGCTGGTTACCGAGGACGATGCGATTGCCCACTTCCAGGCCACCCAATCTGGCGATCTGATCGGTAGCTGGGTACTTGTGGAAGACTGGGGCAACGTCAATGTTCTGACCTTCCTGAACGAAACCGAATACCTGATTGCCCACTCCAAGGCCGATGATGGCGACCAGGATGCCGCCAGTGCCGAGTATGGCACCTACGCCTGGGATAGCGCCGCCGGCGAACTGGTACTGACTGTGACCTACGAGTCCGATAACAGCGGCGGCCTGGTTCACAACGGCACCTCCACCACCTGGAACATGGCATTGAAGGACGGCGCGCTGGTCCTCAATACCGCTGAAGAGCCTGACGACATTGTTTTTGACGCGGTACGCAATGCCAAGGACAGCCTGGTAGGCAGTTGGTACCTCGGTGAGGGTTATAACGAAACGAAAGAAATCGAACGCCACAACATCCTCACCATTCTTGACGACAGCCACTACGTCATTGTCCACAACGACAACACGGAAGCTTATGACGGTGAACTCCACGTGGCCGTTTCCTCTGAGTGGGGTACCTACAGCTTTGACGGCAACAACTTCGCGGTGACCAGTGTGTCCGCGGAACTTGATGGCCCGGGCGGACTGTACGACAACCCTGCAAGGGATGATGGAGGAAACGGCTTTGTCGATGGTCCGGCCCAGCTTCATCCGACGGGTCAGTTGACACTGTCCGACAACCTGCCCGAGTCAGAAGGCGGTGAACAATTCACCCTTCGTCGCCTGGGTCGCTATGCGGTAACCCTGAAAGACTTTAATGGTGACACCAAGCAGGTATACGTCGAAGCCAGCGGCAACGATTTTATCGGTGGCGTGACCCAGACCCTCAGCTTTGCCGATATCGACGGCGGTGCGGAGACAACAAAGGATGGCACTTATGAGATGACGGCGTCAGACAGCGAAACCATTGATCTGGAGCTGAGCAGCGACGGCACTGGCTATATGCAGTTTGGCGTCACCGGCGACCAGAATTTCATTAACGATGATGGCTGGTCCGTCCTGACTTCTGGCTCCCTGACCTACGTGGAAGGCGAGGCCGAATGGACGTACCTGCCAGTGAAAGGCTCCAGCCCCTACACCACACTGGTGTACCAGGGTGATATGGATCTGATGTTCATCACCGAAGTCACCGAATAACCTGACCTACCTGTCCTCTGGCCCGCCTTGCGCGGGCCTTTTTTGTGTAACGGCCAGGGTCGTCCCGGTTTTGCAGCCGGAACCCTCTAATCGTGCGTCACACCATGGCGATCGAAGATCTCCCAGACCTCACGGGCCTCTTCCTCAGGCAGCATGACCCGGATTTCCATCGCCTCCTTGTCAATGAAGATCCGATCCTGCGGGATCTCGCTGCCAATCAGATCATCCCGGGTATTGCGGGCCTGGTCCATGTCCTGGAACTTTCCGTTGATGGCTTTGCTCATGGCTGGTTCTCCTCTGCTTTTCAGGGAACCCATTATTGAGCTTAGAAGTCAGCCACGGACCTGTAAAACAATATCAACAGCCGCCCTCTATTGTTGCGGCGTCACCCTCAGCAGGCGTCCCTCCGGGCTATCCGTAAGCAGGTAAACCGAACCGTCCGGGCCGGTGCGGACATCGCGGATCCGCTCCCCCTGCTCCCCGAACAGTCTCTCCCGTTCCGTGGCGTCCCCGGAGCCAGGCTCAACCCGGTGAACCGCGCGGGTCACCAGGCCACCCACCAGTAGGTCGCCGCGCCACCGGGGAAACCGGTCGTCGGTGTACAGGGCCATCCCCGACGGCGCGATGGACGGCGTCCAGTGCAGCCGGGGCGGCTCGGTTCCAGGGTATTCGGTATAGGGCGTCACTCGCGCCCAGGTGTAATCCAGGCCGTGGGTGGCAACCGGCCATCCATAATTGGCCCCGGGTTCGATCACATTGATCTCGTCGCCGCCCCGGGGGCCATGTTCATGGGCAATCAGCCGTTCGCCAGCATCATCGTAGACCAGCCCCTGCACGTTGCGATGGCCGTAGCTGTAGATTTCCGGCAGGGCATCGGGGTCGTCGACAAACGGGTTGTCCGGCGGCACCGTGCCGTCGGGCCGCAGCCTGACGAGGGTGCCGATGTGGCTCGACAGCCGCTGTGCCTCTTCCCGGTAGTCAAAGCCATCCCCCAGGGAGAGTACCAGCGTGCCATCCGGCAACCAGGCGATGCGACCACCATAGTGGGCCGTGCCTACCTTGGCGGGCCTGGCCCTGAAAATTTCTTCCAGATCCCGGAGTTCACTCCCTTCCAGCCGGGCCCGGGCCAGGCAGGTATGGTTGGCCTGGACGGTACCGCAGGCGTAGCTCAGGTAGAGCATGCGACTGTCCCCGAAATTCGGCGCCAGTGAGACCTCAAACATCCCTGCCTGTCCGCCCAGGAGCACCTCGGGCACTCCGCTGACCGGTTCCGGGTCCAGCTCACCGTCCGGTGTGATCCGGCGCAATCGACCCGGCCGCTCGGTAACCAGCATGCCGCCATCCGGCAGGAACGCCAGGGACCAGGGATGCTCAAGACCGGACACCACCGTTTCCACCCGGTAACTATCCACCGTCTCCGCGCGAACCTCGCCATCGGGGAACCCCAACAGTGTCACCAGGGCCAGCACGGCAGCCGCGCCAGGGTGACGACGGGCGCCGGACCGGCCCGTTGCCATCCGGGCGAACAACCAGCCTGCAATGGCCGCCGAGGCCAGCATCGCCAACATGCCGCCGACATCACGGGTGGCGGCAATCAGCGTCGGTGGCGGGGCCAGGTGGTCCACCAGCTTGAAGGTGGCCCATAGCCCGACGGCGGCGGCCAGCGCACAGACCGGCGTACGCCATGACGTCAGCACAAACCGGGTGCCAACCATGGCCACAATCTGGGACACCAGGAAACTGACACCGAACATCACCAGGTACACAGGCCCGAACTTGAGCAGGTCCTCCAGGGTGGTCGCCAGCCACGTGCCGATACCGATCTCCACGTCCAGCCCCAGCAACGCAATCAGATTCACCTGGGTCTGTACCACCGACCCCAGTGCCGCGCCCACAACCAGGGCCGTGGCAAAGCCCAGGATGACCCGGGACCAGGATGTCCGTTCACTCATGCCTACCTCCCTCTTGGATTCTGATATCCTCAGCCGGTACAGGGCCCCGGAACGACACCCGGGTGACCGAAGCGCAAAACCAGACAAGGAACAGTGGTGGAACTTACCTTTCTCGGCACCTCCGCCGGCACCCCGACCCGGGCGCGCAATGTCACCGGCCTGGCGCTGCAGCACGGCGGCCCCAGGCAGTGGTACCTGATCGACTGTGGCGAAGGCACCCAGCACCAGCTCCTGCGTACCCGACTCTCGGTGATGCAGCTACGGGCCATTTTTATCACCCATGTCCATGGTGATCATACCTTCGGATTGCCCGGGTTGCTCACCAGTGCCTCCATGTCCGGGCGTACCGAGCCCCTGCCGCTGATCGGGCCACCGCAGTTGCAACCGTTCATCGAGGCCGCCCTGGCCAACACCGACTCCAGCCTGGGCTTTGAGTTGTCGTTCATCAACGCCGAATCCGCGGACTTCCGCTGGCAGGATGATGCCGTTCGGGTCACCAGCTTTCCCCTGTCCCACCGGGTACCCTGCCACGCCTTCCGGTTCGAGGAGACCCGGCTGGAGCGAAAGCTGCTGACCGACCGGCTGGAAGCGGATGGCATTGAAGCCGGACCGGACTGGGGCCGGTTGCAGAAGGGCCAGGACATCCGCCTGCCGGACGGCAGACTGGCCTGCGTCGATGACTACACCACCATTCCCCGGTCGCCGCGCAAGGTGGTGGTGGCCGGCGACAACGACACCCCGGAACTGCTGACCGATGCCTGCCGTGACGTGCACCTGCTGGTCCACGAGGCCACCTACACCCAGGATGTGGCGGACCGGGTCGGCCCCTGGCCCCAGCACAGTTCCGCCCGGCAGGTGGCCGGTTTCGCCGAGGCGGCACAGCTTCCCAACCTGATACTCACCCACTTCAGTTCCCGCTACCAGTTCGGTGGCAACCGGGGGCCGGTGATCGGGGACATAGCCGCCGAGGCGCGGCAGGCCTACAGCGGCAACCTGCACCTGGCCCGGGATTTCCAGCGATATCGCCTGAATCAGGACCTGACGCTGATTGAGATAGATGAGTAAATATACCCACGATGAAAAATAACAGTAGCAATTTGCTGGCAAGGCAGGTTACATTGGTCGCCGTAGGAAAGAGTTAGCAAAGCAGTTCATCAATAAGACGCCCTGTCGAAGTTCGTAGTGCACGTCCTGTTTTTGATCCCGCATGTTTCTTGTTTCCGAACAATGCTGACCAGACCCATCCGGGGATCCTGGCAGCGTATTTAGAAGATTGATTTCAGGATATTAAAAGATATGTCTACAGTTACCGGTACCGTTAAGTTCTTCAACGAATCCAAAGGCTTCGGCTTTATCACTCGTGAAGGCGGCCCCGACGTATTCGTGCACTTCAGCGCCATCCAGGGCGACGGCTTCAAGACCCTGGCTGAAGGCCAGCAGGTTGAGTTCACCGTGACTCAGGGCCAGAAAGGTCCTCAGGCGGAAAATGTTGTTGGCCTGTAAATAACAGGTTCAATAGCATGCAAAAAGGCAGCTTCGGCTGCCTTTTTTATTGCCTGTAATTTACCCCGAGAGCCCCTGATTCCAGGTGGCCACCCAAACAGGCAGCTATCCAAAATAGTACCGGGCAATGGACAGCACCAGTACCAGAGCCATCAGGGGAATGATCCAGCGGGAGAGCTTGCGGTCATCAATGGCATCCCCCTTGGAGGCGTGCTTCTCCAGCAGGGGGACGATGATGAACAGGGCCGCGAACAGCACGACCAGTATGATGAACAGCGTTGTCATGGACTTACCACTCCCGGTCCGTTTCCTTCAGACTACGCAGCTTCCCTGCTCCGGACAAGGGCGCCTGCCCGGCACTCACACCTGATTCAGGCGGGCCACCGCATCCCTTGAGGCCAGGTCACGCTGCTCACCCGTCAGTTCACTCAGGTGTCCCTCCTTCATTTCCAGCAGGCGATCCGCCCGCTCGAAGTAGTGGTCATCGTGGCTGATCGCGAACACCGTTACCCCCATTTCGTGGAGGTTCGTCAGCAGCTCCTGGTAGAAGGTGCGCCGGAACTGCGGGTCCTGGTCCGCCGCCCACTCGTCCAGCAGCAGGAAATCCCGGTTCTCCGCCACCGCCAGCAGCATCGCCAGGCGTTTGCGCTGGCCCTGGGACAGCTGTGGATTGGTCACCCGGTTACCGTCGAACAGCAGCTTGCCCTTCATCTGTAATCGCTGCAGCCAGGTGTCCACCCGTTCCGGGTCCGGATCCTCGCCGTTGGGACCCATAAGCCGGTCGAACAGGTGGAAATCGGTGAAAACGGTGGAGAACCGCTGGCGGAACCGCTGCCAGTCGTCTTCGGTTTCCACGGGCGTGCCGTCCACCAGCACTTGCCCCGCCCGGGGCCGGTATAGCCCGGTCAGCAACCGTGCCAGGGTGGACTTGCCACTGCCGTTGCCACCGATCAGGAACACCAGTTCGCCCCGGTGCAGGGTCAGGTCGATGGGCCCCACCATAAAGCCATTGCCGTCGCTGTCCGGGTACTGATAGGTGACGCCCTTCAGCTCGATGGTCTGCCAGTCCCGTGCCGGGGTGGTTTCACCGAAATCCCGCTGGTACTCCGCCAGATTGAGGGACTCCAGCTTGCGGAACGCCACCTGGGCATTGAGCAGGGTAGGCAGGGCGCCCACCGCCTGGATCAGCGGCGTACGCAGGAACAGCAGTGTCAGGGAATAGGTGGCGGCCACATTGGTGTTGGCCCAGCCCAGGCCATTGGCCAGGAAGAAAGCCACGCCGATGGCCCCGAGCATCATGATGTTGGACCAGTTCACCGCCGACAGGTGGAAGGTGTCGGAGCGGATGATATGGCTGCGGTAGGTGCGGGAGTGGGTGTCATAATCCCCCTCGTACAGCTCCCTGGCCCGGCTGCGGTTCAGGGCCAGTTCCTTGTGGCCGTCGATGACCGATTCATAGTCCCGGTAAAGGGCATCCTCCGTTTCCCGCACCCTCGCCAGGTGGTGGTACACGTTCTGCACCAGGAACCAGCCCACCAGCATGGTGAAGAACACCCACAGGGCGGTCACCGCCAGCATGCCCGGCGACAGCCATGCCAGGTACGCAACCGCCCCGATGGTGATCACCACCCCCTGGACCAGCTCCGGCAGGCGCACGAAGGCAATGGTGACGTTACGCACATCGGCGGACAGGCTGGCCAGTACCCCGGCACTGCCGATCTGCTCCAGGGTTTCGGTGTCGGTATCCATGATCCGCTTGATCAGACGCGCCCGCAGGTCGTAGACAAAATGGTGGCCAAGGGTGGTCAACGCCAGTTGCGCCCCCAGGGTGACCACCAGCAGGAGCAGAACCAGCCCGAGAAACTCCGGCAGCACCTGCCAGGGCGCGGCTACCGACTCGATCAGCTTCGAGTTGATATAGGCGATCACTCCAATACCGACCACGGCGCTGGCCAGGCTCAGTAACATGATGATCAGGAAGGACGTCCGGTATTGGCGATAGACGATGGCCAGTAGTTCCATCTGGTCTCCAGGGTGAGTGGCCCGGTGGGTCGGGCGAATGTATAATGCGAATCAATCAATTTTCGCGCACAGCCACCCTGCATGCAAACACGGATGCATCCTGTCGGGTTTTCCCGGTTGCCGGGGCCGACAGCCTGGTTAACCGGTGCAGCGCAGTTCCCGAGGTTCGGTCTTCACCCGATGTTGTTACCAACTCCCCGACACTCACTGGCCCGTGACGGCGTACGGCCTGCCGTCAAGGCCCCGCTGGCTGCCACCCTAGCAAGGTGCTGCCTGCTCCTTGCCAGTCTCCTGTTCCCTGCGACAGCCAGCGCGGATTCCTCCGTCCCACGGCTTGCCACCGTCGACTGGACCATTGCCGAAACCCTGATGTCACTGGGAGTGGAACCCGTTGCCGTGGGCCAGGTGGCCGAATACCAGGCCTGGGTGGAACAGCCCGCCCTGCCCGACACCGTGGTGGACATTGGCCTGCGGGCCCAGCCCAACCGGGAGCTGGTGGCGTCCCTGGACCTTGACCGGTTCCTGCTATCCCCCCTGTTCGCGGCCCTGGAACCCACCCTGTCCCGGATTGTGCCGGTCACCACCCTGTCCATCTACGAACCGGAAGGGGACCTGTGGCAGAACCTGGTCACCGCCACCCGGGAAGTCGCCGACGTCGCCGGGGTGCCGGCACGGGCCGACCAGGTCATCAAGGCACATCGCGAGCGCATTGAGCATGTGCGGAACCGGCTGCCCGACGCCGTGCCGGAGCTGCTGGTGGTTCAGTTCATCGACGATCGCCACGTGCGGGTCTACGGCCCGGGCAGTGTATACGACATGGTCCTCGAACGGCTCGGGCTGGACAATGCCTGGCGGGGTGGCACCAACCTCTGGGGTTACGCCACTGCGGGCCTGGAAGAACTGACCACCACCGGCTACCTGGTGGTGGTGGACCCCATGCCCATGGGCGTTGGGGATCACCTGACCAGCAATCGCCTCTGGCAGTCGCTGCCGTCGGTGAAAGCGGGTCAGGTCCTGCACCTGCCGGCGGTCTGGAGCTTCGGCGGCCTGCCCTCCGCCGCCCGTTTCGCGGAGGAACTTGGCGAATCCCTGGCAACATCCGGGTCCCGGCCCGGGGCGGCTGACTCATGAACCGACTCGCCCTCCGCGTTTCTCCGGCCCCCATCTGTCTGTTGCTGGCCCTGGCCTGTGGCTGGCTTGGATTTAACCTGATGCAGGAGACCCTGTCCCAGGCGGCGGGCTCCGTCGTTGACTGGCTCTCGCTGCTGACATCGCGGAAAAGCGATGACATGACGGCGGCCGTGGTCTGGTACAGCATGCTGCCGCGCATGGCCATGGCGTTGATGGTCGGCGCGGGCCTGGGGCTGGCGGGCGTGCTCATGCAGCAGGTGCTACGCAACCCCATTGCCGCCCCCACCACCCTGGGCGTGGCCAGCGGCGCACAGCTGGGCCTGCTGGCCGCCACCCTCTATGCCCCCGGCCTGCTTGCCTTTGGTGGCGAATGGCCGGCCCTGGCCGGTGGCGTGGCCTCGCTGCTGCTGGTGATTGCCCTGTCCTGGCGCCGGCGGCTGGCCCCGGTGGCGGTGGTATTGGCGGGGTTGGTGGTCAACCTCTACCTGGGGGCCCTGAGTACCGTTCTGATCCTGTTCAACCAGGAGGAATTCCGGGGACTGCTGGTGTGGGCGGCCGGTTCACTGGCACAGAACAACTGGGATGACGTGTTGCACCTGCTGCCCAGGCTGCTCATGGCCGCGGTGGTGGCAGGGCTGCTGGCGCGCCCCCTGCGTCTGCTGGAACTGGATGAAGCCAATGCCCGCAGCCTGGGTGCCTCGGTGCGGCAGTTGCGGCTACTGGGCCTGGGCGTTGCCGTATTCATCACCGCCTCGGCCGTCAGCCTGGTGGGTATCGTCGGTTTCGTGGGCCTGGCCGCCCCGGCCATCGCCAGGCTGATGGGGGCCCGTTCCCTGATACAGCGCCTGCTGTGGGCGCCCCTGCTGGGGGCCCTGCTGTTGCTGACCACGGACCTGGTCCTGCTGCAGGTGGCCGGAAACTTACCCGCCGTGATCCCCACCGGCGCCATGACCGGCCTGCTTGGGGCGCCGCTGCTGCTGTGGCTGATACCCCGCCTGGCCCTGAAGGGCGGCCCCGCTACGCCGTCCGCCGCCGGCCTCCACGCCCGTCGGGTTCATGCCCCCCGTCTGCTGGTCCGGCTTCTGGTGCTGCTACTGGTTACCCTGATGGTGGCCCTGTTTGTGAGCCGGGTGCCCGAAGGCTGGGCGCTGGATGGCCTGGACCAATGGTCCACCATCAGCCAGTGGCGCCTGCCCCGGATACTGGCAGCCATGGGCGCCGGAGCCCTGCTGGCCCTTGCCGGTACCGCCATCCAACGCATCACCGGCAACCCCATGGCCAGTCCGGAGGTCCTTGGCATCAGCTCCGGCACCGCCATCGGCCTGATCGTCACCATTGTGGTGATGGCCACGGTGTCACTGCCCATCCTGCTGCTGGCCGGCACTCTGAGCGCCTTTGTCACCCTGATGGTGCTGGTGCTGCTGAACCGTCGTAGCGGTTTCCAGCCGGAGCGGCTATTACTGACCGGCATCGCCATCACAGCCCTGTTCGACCCGATACGGAGCATGATCCTGGCCAACGGCGACCCACGGGTGCAGCAGATGATCGCCTGGATGTCCGGGTCCACCTACTACGTGGACACCCTCACCGGCACGATCGCCGTCCTATGCGCCGCCGTCATGGTGGCACTGACGCCCCTGGTGACCCGCTGGCTGGACCTGCTGCCCCTGGGCCAGGATTCAGCCCGGGCCCTGGGCGTTGGCGTCAGCCGGGTGCGACTGCTACTGCTGGCGCTGGTATCGGTACTCACCGCTTTCGCCACGCTGATAGTCGGGCCCCTGAGCTTTGCGGGCCTGCTGGCACCGCACCTGGCCCGCATGCTGGGCCTGTCCCGGGCCCTGCCCCACCTGCTGGGCGCGTCCCTGATCGGGGCCACCCTGATGGTGATGGCCGACTGGCTGGGGCGGCAGATCCTGTTTCCCCAGGAAATCCCCGCCGGCCTGATCTCGGCGCTGCTGGGTGGCGCCTATTTCATGTGGAGCCTGCGCAGGCACTGATGGGCCACGGCCCGGATTCCCAGGCTACCCGTCTCTTATCCCGGCACGTTGATCCTCCAGGGGTGATTCGGCACTCTACCGCTCGCCAGGGAATTGACGTGTGGGCCAGGAATCGCCGGATATCCCCTCCCCCTTTTCCACTTGTGCTTCAGGTCCGGGTTGGCACCCATAATGCATTGCATCGCGGTGTGGCCATACCAGCCAACCTCGCCGATGGCGGGTACCGTTTCATTGCCATCTGTTAAGTGGGCCAGGAGCCGGTTAAGGCGATACCCTAATCAAATGCTCAACTGAATTCGCTTCATGGCCGTGTAGCAATGGCGATGTAACGTCGCGGAAAGTGCAGGTCCGGATGCGGCCTGTGGCATTCACTCTCATAGACGGTTAAAACGGACTTACCTTGTCTACCAACGCCGATCGTGTCTTTTCGAACCAGCACCTTGAAGGGGACCTCAAGGCCCACTCCGTACGCAGTGTCGGCTTCACGGTGACGGCCCAGGGCCTCAAGCTGCTGTTCCAGCTCGTTTCCATTACCGTCCTGGCCCGCCTGCTGCAGCCAACGGATTTTGGTCTGGTAGCCATGGTCACCGTGTTTACCGGTCTGGCCATCGTGTTCATGGAAGGCGGCCTGTCCATGGCCACTATCCAGCGTCCCCACATTACCCATGCGCAGGTGTCCAACCTGTTCTGGACCAACGTCGCCCTGGGGCTGCTCCTGTGCCTCATCTACATAGCCGCATCCCCCCTGGTGGCGTGGGTGTATGGCGAGGACAGCCTGATCGGGATCATGTGCGCCCTGAGCCTGTTCTTCCTGATCGGCGGGCTCTCGGTGCAGCATGAGGCCATCCTCAAACGGCAGATGAATTTCAGGGCCCTTGCGGTGATCGAGGTGGTTGCCAACCTGTTCGGCGTCGGCGTGGCCATTGCCATGGCCTGGTACGGCTTTGGCTACTGGTCCCTGGTGGGCCAGCAGATCGCGACCATTGCGGTCATGAGCATCATGCGGTGGCAGGCCGCCCGCTGGGTACCGGGGTGGCTGTCCCGGGGCAGCGGGGTGCGATCGTTGCTGGGATTCGGCGTCAACCTGACCGGCGCCAACTTCGTGGGTTACTTCGCCACCAACATCACGCCCTTCGGCATTGGCCTGGTGGGCGGTGCTCAGCCCCTGGGGTTGTATGACCGCTCCTTCAAGCTGACGTCCATCCCCTCCAAACAGCTTCTGCCACCGGTGTTCAATGTGTTCCAGTCGGCACTGGCCCGGGTGGCGGAAGACAAGCCCCGCCTGCGCTCCGCGATTGTGTCCCTGGCCGGCAAGATCGCCCTGACCACCGTGTTCGTGACCCTGGTTATGGTGGTCACGGCGGACTGGATGGTGGCGGTCCTGCTGGGCGACGGCTGGGATGAGGCCGTGCTGATGTTCCAGCTCCTGGCCACCTTCTCGGTGGTCACCCCGATCACCACGTTTACCGCCATCAGCCTGGTGGCCATCGGCGAATCAAAAGCCCTGCTGAAGTGGAAGGTCATCACCTTCTTCATCCTGCTGGTGGCTATCGCCATCGGTTCCATCTGGGGCGTCATGGGCATTGTGGTGGCGCACGCCATCTCCGGGTTCTTCATCCGCATGCCGCTATTCCTGGTCTACTCCACCCGGTTCCTGCCCATCACCATGGCCGACCACCTGCGAGCGCTGGTTCCCAGCCTGCTGATCGGCCTGACCACCGCGGCGCTGCTGTACGCACTGCGCACGGTGTTCGAACCACAGAATCCTGTTGTTGCCTTGTTACTGTTCGGTGCCATCGGTGCCGGTCTCTATCTGCTGCTTTCGCTGTCCGTCCGGCGTACCCGGGAGGATATCGTCGAGCTGCTCGGCTATGTCCAGACGGCCTGGATGCGAAAGCGTAACAGTCACTGATCCATAATCGTGTCCTGTACAGGGAGGTGATCATGAAATTGCTTGTCATCGGAATCGACGGTGGTTCCCGGAACATCATCGATGCCATGCCCATGCCCTTTACCCAGGCGCTGTTTGCCCGGTCCGCCAGCCGGAACCTGGATGAGGACCTGATCAGCCGGGGCTGGGCGGAAATCCTCACCGGTGAGCACGCGTCGGACAACAAGGCGTTCTACCTGATGCCGGTGGCCGAGGGGGGCCTGGATTTTAACGCCTCCTATTCCAAGTCGGACATGCTGTCCTACAGTCGTAATGAACCCATCTGGAAAAGACTGAACCAGGCGGGCACCTCGGTGGGCCTGATGAACATTCCCACCACCGGGCCGGCGGACCAGGTCAAGGGGTTCCTGGTGGCCGGTGGCGGCGGTGGCGTCAAGGCGGGCGGCGCCATCCCGCCCACCATGATGCACCCCCAGACCTGCAAACCGCTGCTGGAGCAGCACAATTACGTGTTCGATGTGCGGCTGCCCGGTGGTGAGAGCACGGTCTCCGGGTTTTTGGAGAAAATCCGTCAGGCGGAGAATGCCCAGAAGGACACCTTCATCGAACTGGCGCGGAAGGAGAAACCCGAGTTCGGCTTCCACTGTTTCCGGATCACCACCGAGGTGCAGTACCTGGCCCGGTTCGAGATCGAACGGGCCGCGGAGGCGATCCGCAAGGCCCGGGAGAACGGTGGCGACTTCCAGCCGGAAACCCCCACCCAGCAGAAAGTGATCGAGCACTACACCAACCTGGACAACAGCATCCGAGAGCTGTTCGAAACCCTGGAGCCGGAACACTACATCTTTGTGGGGGACCACAGCACCGCCCTGTTCAAGCATGAGGGCAACGTGGATGTCTGGCTGGAGCGGGCCGGTTACCTGAGCCGCATGTCGAATGCCGAGCGCAAGGCCCGGGGCGGCCTGATCCGCCTGCGCAACAAGTCTGACCGGATCGCCGTGAAGTACTTCGGCAAGAAGTCCCCGCCCCTGATCCGCCGGCCCCTGACCAAGTTCAGCCCCGGTCGCACCCGGGCCTTCGGCACCTTCTACGACACCGGGAACTTTGCTGGCATCTTCATCAACGACCGGTCGCGGTTCGGCGGCCCCGTATCCAGCGAGCAGGAACACGAACGCCTGGTGGACGAGATCTGCGAGAACCT
This sequence comes from Marinobacter shunpengi, assembly GCF_045449715.1. Classification (NCBI taxonomy): domain Bacteria; kingdom Pseudomonadati; phylum Pseudomonadota; class Gammaproteobacteria; order Pseudomonadales; family Marinobacteraceae; genus Marinobacter; species Marinobacter shunpengi. Next base: position 74,952 of record NZ_JBJJLA010000011.1, read on the forward strand.
GAACGCCAGCGAGGAAGCGAAGGAATACCAACTGGAGGCCAGGCCGTACCGCCGGCAATATCCCGGCGCGCAGTTCCAGCGGCTGATGCCCGACATCCGCCTCCACAAGCCCGACAGCATCTACTTCTCCAGCCGTAACTGGGAATTTATCCGCGACAATGGCAACCTCAAGCCACTGGACGAAAACCTGGCGGGAATCCGCTACCCCCATACCGGCGCCAAGGGCCACGACCCGCTGTTCGTGTTCAGCCAGGAACTGGAACAGCATCTGCAGACCGACGATCCCAACGACCTGCGGGTGGTCTACCGGATGATCTGCCGGCACTTCGAAGGTGCCGCCTGACACCATGAAGATCGCGATCCTCACACAGCCACTCGGCCACAACTACGGCGGACTGCTCCAGGCCTTCGCCCTGCAGAATTACCTCAGGGACCAGGGCCATGAGGTCCAGACCCTGGACCGCCGGCCGCCGGACCAGCCGCTGCAGTCGTTGCGGGAGTATGCCATCAACACCGCCAAGTACCTGCTGGGCCGGATCGGCACCGTTCCCACCCGGCGCAAACAGGAACAGGTGTACCGTGAGCTGGCCCGGTTCCGGGAGCAGCATATCAGCCTCTCCCCGTGCATCACCTCGGAAAAGGCACTGCGGGACTATTACCGGCAAAATCCGTTCGATGCCTACATCGTGGGCAGTGACCAGGTGTGGCGGCCCCGTTACTCACCGAGCCTGGCCAACTATTTCCTGGATTTCCTGGACGATATCGGCAGCCCGGCCCGGCGGCTGAGCTACGCGGCCTCCTTCGGCGTGGACGACTGGGAATTCTCACCCCGGGATACCGACCGTTGCCGGGACCTGCTGGGGCGCTTCCATGCGGTGTCGGTGCGGGAACAATCCGGCGTCCGACTTTGCGAACAGCACCTGGGGCGTACCGCCGAGTGCATCCCCGACCCCACCTTCCTGCTGGAACGGGGGGAATACGAAACGGTGATCGACAACCCCGCCGGGCCCGATAACCAGGGCAAGGTGCTGACCTACGTGCTGGACACCCAGCCCTCGAAACAGCAGATTGTCCACCGGGTGGTGGATCTGCTCGGCAGGGACAGTTTCACCATCAAACCCCGGAAATCACTCTGGGAAGTCCGTAAGGACACCTTCGACCAGAGCCTCTACCCTGGTGTCGGCGCCTGGTTACAGGGCTTCCGGGATGCGGACTTCGTGGTGACGGATTCTTTCCACGGCACCGTGTTCTCCATACTGTTCAACAAGCCCTTTATTGCCGTCGGCAACCGCACCCGGGGGCTGTCGCGCTTCCAGTCGCTGCTGACCCGTTTCGGCCTGCTGGACCGGCTGGTGGAGCAGGCGGACGACATCACCACCGAGCAACTTCAGTCGGAGATCGACTGGCCCCGGGTCAATACCGTCCGCCGCCAGCAACAGGCCCTGGCCCGGCAGTTCCTGGATGATAACCTGCGGGAGGCAACACCATGACCGATCCACTCGTCTCCGTCATCGTGCCGGTGTTCAATGGGGCGGATACCCTGGAACGGTCCGTGGACAGCCTGCTGAACCAGTCCCTCAAGGCCCTTGAGATCATCCTGATAAACGATGGTTCCTCCGACGGCTCCGGAGACCTGATCGACCGGCTGGCGGCGAAGCACCCACAGATCCGGGCCGTCCACAACGAACACAACCAGGGCGTCCATGAGACCCGCCTGAACGGCCTGCGGGCCGCCACCGCTCCGTGGATAGGTTTCCTGGATGCGGATGATATTGCCCGGCCGGAGATGTTCGAACGCATGCAGGCCGCCGGCGAGGAGCACCAGGCCGATATCGTGGTCTGCGGCGCCTACCGGGTGACCGGCGAGCGCAAAGTCATCAGCCCCAAGCTGCGGTTCCGCGACAATGCCACCATTACCCGCGATATCTTTCCCCGTTTCTGCCAGTTCCGGTTCGGTACCGGCATGCTCTGGAACAAGCTGTTCCGGCGCGAACTCATCATGCCCTACGCCGAACTGCGCTTTCCCTGGCGCCAGAACATCAACGAGGACCTGATCCTCAACATCGGATGCTTCAAGGACGCCAATACGGTGCACCTGATGAAGGATATGCTCTACGAGTATGTGTTCCGGGATACCAGCGTCAGCACATCCGGCAGCGTGGAAAAGGCCTGCCTGCAGACCCTGAGGGCCTACGCCATTGCGGTCAGCCTGTTCCGGGACAGCGGCGACGAGGTACTGGCGGAGATTACCAACATGTACCGCCAGCAACTGTCGTGGCCCCCCTACCGGCTGGACGATACCCGCACCATGTCGTCGTTCGGGGCGGAAATCAGAGAAGCGGTGGAGCTGATCATGGACTGCTATCCGGCGGGCCTGGGGGGGCTGACCACCACGCCGCCAAGCGCCCCCATGTCAGTGGGCCGGGTGGTCAGGGCACTCTCGAGGCGATTCCTCGGGGAACCCGTATAGCATTCGAAAGGACTATGCCAATGATAACGGTCAACCTGACGACAACCTGCCAGCGACTCCCACTGTGCAAGATCACCCTGATGTCGCTATGCCTGCAATCCCGGCAACCGGACGAGATCAGGCTGTGGGTATCCACCGAACCTTACCTGCGTGACGGTGGCATTCCTGATCAGGAGGAACTCACCCGGTATTTCAGCGATCTGCCGGCCGACTGGCAGCAACGGATCAGGCTACGATGGGTAACCAATACCGGCCCCTACCGCAAACTGATCCCCGCCCTGCGGGACGCCGGACCGGACGACCTGCTGATCACGGCGGACGACGATATCGCCTACGGCAAGCACTGGCTCAGCACCCTGCTCCAGGCCTATGAACCCGGCAGCGGCATAGCCATCGCGGGGCGGGTCAGGAAGAAGCGTTACAACGCCTTCGGCAGGACCATGTCCTACATGAACTGGGACATCCTCCGGGACCCCGCCGTGGTCTCGGAAGGCTACATCATCACCTTCGGCGGTGGCGCCGTGCTGTCACGGTCCATGTTCCGCGAGCAGGATATCCTGGACGACGGCTTCCTTGAGGTGGCGCCAACCGCCGATGACCTCTGGTATTCCAAGCTGTTGCTGCGCAATGACACCCGTGTCCGGATCATCCCCGAGGTACTGCGGGAGCTGAATTTCATTGAACACAATGACGGACTGGTCAACCACAACCACCCCAGGCAGGTCGCCCTGCTGCAGAAAATCGGCCTGCGGCTATGGGAATGGATGGCGGGTTATATGGGCATACCGGTGTGTGGCAATGACCGGGCCTACCAGAAGGTGGAGCAGTATTTCAGCAAGCGGGATCACGACCGTCGGATCCTGCCGGAGCACACGGCCTGACGCCCTGGGGATAACCCATCCAGTCCGGGGCCTTCAGGTGCCACGGATCACTGCGCCTGTCCGGTGCCGACATCGTGGGCCGCACTGCCTGCTGTCAGCCTGTCCCAGAGATTATAGGCATTGGCCACCGCCGCCAGCTGCCGGTCATTGCGCCCTTCATCACAGTTGATCTTCTGCAGTGAATTCTCGATGTCATTCATCCGGATGGCGATATGCTCCTGGTAGCCCAGGCAGCGCACCGGAACGCCGGAAGACAGGGCAACCGCCCAGAACCAGATATCATCCGCCGTGGGCGCAAGCTCCTGGGCCGACGCCATATCAAACAGCATATCCCCGTCCATCACCCCCGGCGGATACAGGATACCGCCAACACCGGTGAGCAACGTCCGGTAGGGAGGTGTGTTCAACGTGGCCAACGGCCAGTCCATATAGGGCCGGAAGCCGGCAACGTCCCGCAGACAGACTTCCCGCCCCCGGAAACCGATGATACTGCCGGGATGTTCCCGGGAATGCGCCCCCAGTCGTCCCAAGCGCCAGGGCTCGTAGATAATGTCGTCATCCAGGGTAACGATGGCGCTGTCCGGGTACTTGTGCCGGACCGGCAGCAGTTTCTTGTAGCTCCTCGTGTTGTGCGGCACCCACAGTATTTCAAGTCCCCGCGCCACCTGACGTTCGATGGACCTGGGCAGCCTCCTGCCCGGGAACTCCGGTTCCGCCAGGACCAGCACCACCCGGGAAGGTTTGTAGTGCTGCTGGAAGATGGACTCGATGGTGATCCACACATCATCGATCCTGGCGGGAAACGACGTCAGGCTGACCACCAGGTTGGCGGCTTCGTTCCCGTGGAACGCCCGGAACTGCCCCAGCCTCAGCCTGCCCACCAGCAACCGGACCCGGAGATACCGGTATATCCTGTGATACGCCCTGTAAACGATATTCCCTCTGGCCATACCTGCCCTCCCGCTGGATGCTCTCATCCATGGATGCATCAACGGTGCCAGGGTGGCCCGTGCAGGCGGGTGCCCCTCAGGGCCGCATTTTTCCAGTGGGAACCGTCCGGTACAGGCAGTGCTCCCGCAGGGGTGAACCCACCGGTACGGCCGGGTGCCCGAATGTGGTTCGGTCACGCACCATTCCCAGGCGTTTCATCACCGCTTCCGAGCGGGTATTGAGAACAGCCGTGAACGACACGATTTCCGGCAGGTTCAGTTCATCAAACCCGAATGCCAAGGCCGCCCGGGCCGCCTCCGTGGCGTAACCCTGCCCCCAGGCGGAGCGTACCAGCCGCCAGCCGATCTCCACACACGGATTGAAGGGCAGGTCCGCCTGGGGCCTATTCAATCCCACAAATCCCAGGAACCGCCCGGCCGGCCTGCTTTCCAGTGCCCAGAACCCCCACCCCTGTTCCTGTATCAACGCCTCGCACTTATCCGCCATGGCATCACTTTGCGCCCGAGTCAGCGGGGAGGGGAAATAGCGCATGACCTCCGGATCGACGTTCAATGCAGCAAAGGGCTCACGGTCTTCCGGTTTCCACTGACGAAGGTGCAGGCGTTGGGTCTGGATGGTTGCAGGCATGATTCCTGACGACTCTGGTGCAGATGGGTTCAGCGATTTCGCATGGTCTCCTACCCATGGATCACTGGCAGGGCTATATATTCATACCCGATGGCAACGGCCACGTAAATCAGCAGCACCGCCATCCCCCGGTTGAACCAGCGGAAGAAAACCGGGTTCCGGATACGGCTACCCAACAATGCCCCGGCCAGGGAATAACTACCGGGCGCGCCAATGGCCAGGACCGACAGCACCACCGACCAGAACACCAGGCTGGCGCCCTGGATACCGGCGCCGGGAAACTGGATGGTGGCAATGGGCAGGGTCGCCACAACACCCTTGGGATTGAGCAGCTGCATGGCCAACCCCTCGCGGAAACGCAGCGCCCGGGTGCCCGGGCCCACCGCGTCCGTATCCACGGTGGCCCGCAGGATCCTGATGGCCAGGTAGAGGATATAGCTGCAGCCCAGCACACTGACCACCATCAATCCATGCCCCGACACCAGTGATGTCCCGACCCAGCCGAACAGCAGGAACAGGATCAGCATGGCGCTCCCCACCCCCACGAAGAATCCGACCGATCCACGGCACTGGCCATTGATGCCGGCATTCAGGCCAAGCAGGTTCACGGGCCCAGGCGTGTACATCACGCCCACGGCATAGGCGATTATCTCAATCATGGTGTTTACCCTTGGGATGTCTGCGAGACGCGGGTGTTACCTAGGCAATGACACTTGCCTGGTACTGCTTAGGAGTCATGCCATAGATACGCTTGAAGCGCCGGTTGAAGTGGCTCAGGTCGGAGAAGCCATAGCGGTAGACCACATCGCCCAGGGACGCGCCCGTCTCCAGCGCTGATCGCGCCGCGTTGATGCGGCAGTTGATCAGGTACTGGTGCGGGGTAATGCCATACTGCCGCCGGAACAGCCGTACGAAGTGGTACTTGGACAGGTTCGCCGCCTCGCTCAGGTCGTCCAGGGACAGGTCCGCATCCACATTCTCGTGGATGAACGCCTTGGCATGCACAAGCAGCCGGTCGGCACGGCGGACCCGTTCATCCGGCTGATAGCGCCCCACCCGCTGCACCACGCGGGAGGCCATCTGGTAGAGCAGGTGTTCCTGTTCGATGCGGCTGCCCACCCCGCTGGCAATCAGCCGCACCAGCTCCAGGATGTGGTTGCGAAGGACCGGATCCTGCATCAGCGTCTCGCGCATGCGCAGGTCCCCCGTGGAACTGACACCCGCCGCCTCCGCAAGCAGTGGCTCGATCTGGCGCGGGTGGATGTACAGCATGACGTAGCTCAGCGGTTCCTCGACACCGGAGTGGCCGTCATGAACCTCATCCGGATTGAGCTGGATCACATTGCCGGGGGTGCTGCGGTGGAAGGCGCCACTGCTGAAGAAATCCTGCCGGCCACTGAGTGTCACGCCAAAGGCGTATTCCTCGTGGGCATGCTTGTCATAGGTAAACCCGTCCATGGCCGCCTGCAGGGCAGTCACCTCCGGCAAGTGCTCGCTCTTGATGAACTGAAACTGGCTGTCCTGTTCCACAACGCTCTCCCGGCCTGTTTCCGGGCCCTATCAGCCCCGACGTACCGATACTCTAACGCCATCCCGGTTGGCTTGCTTGGACAATATTGCTGAGTGGGCGGTCGGGCGTCAGTTTCGGATATAACGGATACCGCCCCGCTTCCGTGCCCGCAAACAGAGTGACATACTAACGATAAGTTTTGACTAATATCAGTGTCATGGCCGGACATTGTGGCCCCATAGTGGCCGCTGATGTCCCGTTTGATCATTAGAACCGGGCATGGAAACCGTAGTGCGCATACTGTTACTGCTTATCGTGTTGCTGGCCGCCGGCCCTGCTACGGGGCAGGATCGTATTGTCTCCGACACCGGCTGGGCTGACACCGCGCATCAACTGGATGTCGACAGGGATAAAGAGCCCGCTACGGATACCGGCGATGCCGTGCTATCGCCCGGCTTCGAAGCCCTGACACTTGCCTCCGGTACGCCCCACCAACAGGTACTGGTTTCCGAAACCGGTACAGACTTCCAGGACAACCACCGCATTCGCGCCCCTCCCTTTCTCGACCACCGGATTTAACGCACAACAGGACGGGGCCCTGCCCGCACCTGACCCAATCCGTTATGTCAGGCCCATAGGGGCCTGGTCGAGAAATCAGGAGTGGTCTCCATGAAGAAACTGACCCTTTACCCCGTTTCCAGCGTCGACGAGCTGGCGTCGCCCCATGGCACCTCCAGCGTATCCCTGGAAACACCCGCGCTGGAGTTCTTCACCGACTTCAGCCTGGTCCAGCCGCTGGTGATCGACGCCTCGGTCACCGCGGTCCAGGCCCGGGAAATGATGATCCGCACCCACGTTCGCCTGAAGTTCGTGGTGGACGAGGCCGACCGGTTTGTTGGCGTTATCAGCTCCGACGACCTTGCCGAGCGCAAGATCGTGCAGAAGGTTGCCGAGGGTTATTCCCGTAGCGACATCGCGGTAACGGACCTGATGGTCCCCAAGGGCGAACTGATGGCAATGGGTATTGACGAGGTGGCCAAAGCCACCATTGGCGATGTCGTCACCCTGCTCAAGGACTATCGCCAGCAACACTGCCTGGTGGTCGACCAGCATACCCACTCGGTGCGGGGAATTTTCTCCTCCAGCGACATCTCCCGGAAACTCCGGTTGCCGATCGATATCCAGGACCGGTCGGATTTCTTCCGGGTGTTCAGCGCCGTCCATTGATGATCAGCCGGCAGGTGTCATGCCTGCCGGCCTGGCCTGAACGGGCCGCCGCACGGCTGTTGATCGGCAGCCGTGCCACACCTTCCCTGAATGCAACGCACTCCCGGTGCCCCCTATTGCCATCCTTTACAGGACTGCGGGCACATGCGAGATTGGATGGTTCCAACCCCGTCCGCCAAAAACCAAAAAATGAGGACAACCATGTCAGATGTGAAAGCCTACGCGGCCCAATCGGAAACCTCCGGACTGGCGCCTTTCGGTTTCCAGCCCCGAACGCCCCGACCGGACGATGTCTCCATCGAGATCGACTACTGCGGTGTCTGCCACACCGATATCCACTTTGCCCAGAACGACTGGGGCCGCACCCTGTACCCGGTGGTACCCGGTCATGAGATCATCGGGCGCGTCACCGCCGTTGGCAGTGATGTCAGCGGGTTCCAGGTGGGAGACCGGGTCGGCGTTGGTTGCATGGTGGATTCCTGCCGTCAGTGTTCCTCCTGCGAACAGGGCCTTGAACAGTACTGCCGGGAAGGCATGACCCCCACCTACAACGGCACCGACCGCCACGATGGCCTGCGCACCTACGGCGGCTACTCCGAGCGCATCGTGGTCAGCGACCGTTTTGTGGTCCGGGTGCCCGAACAACTGGACCCGGCCACCGCCGCGCCCCTGCTCTGTGCCGGCATCACCACCTATTCACCGCTGAAGCACTTTGGCGTGGGCCCGGGCCACAAGGTCGGGGTGCTGGGCATGGGCGGCCTGGGTCATATGGGCGTCAAGTTCGCCAGGGCCCTGGGGGCCGAGGTCACCATTTTCACCCGCTCCGAAAGCAAAGTGGCGGAGGCCAGGAAACAGGGGGCCGACCACGTGGTCGTCTCCACAGACCCGGACCAGATGGCGGCAGTGGCACTGAACTTCGACTTCCTGCTGGATACCATCCCGGTCCACCACGACCTGAACCCCTACCTGGAAACCCTGAAGGTGGACGGCACCCACATCCTGGTGGGCATGATCGAACCCATCGAGCCCACGGTGCATTCACGGAACCTGATCGGCAAGCGCCGCATCCTCACCGGGTCACTGATCGGCGGCATGCCGGAAACCCAGGAGGTGCTGGATTTCTGCGCGGAGCACGACATCGGGTGCGATATCGAGATGCTGGATATCCACAACATCAACGACGCCTATGAGCGCATGAAGCGGGGCGACGTGAAATATCGGTTCGTGATTGATATGAAGTCGTTGAAGGACGACTGAAGGCGTTTTCCTGACCAAGCCGCCAACGAGAAAGCCGGCCACGGGGGCCGGCTTTTTTCTTGCGACGGTAGGCTATCAGGCGCCGATCACGCCACCGTCATCCTTTGTCACCAGCACCGCCGATGAACGGGGATGGCCTGCGGCAGAACCGGCCGGCCAGCTTTCCGGGTGCTGGATGCCCACGAACATGCTGGTCTGGTCCGGCGTGCTGGTCACACCGGTGACCTCGCAGCCCACCGGGCCAACGAAGAACCGCTTGATCTCACGGGTCTCCGGGTTGGCAGCCAGCATCATGTTGTTCTGGTAGGGCGCCGCATCACTTCCGTCGGTCTGGATCCAGAGACGACCGCTGCCGTCAAACCAGAGGCCATCCGGGCTGTTGAAGATATTGCTTTCGTCCAGCGTCACCACGGCTTCGCCGTCCACTACCGTCTCGGTACCAGCCACGCCAGCAAACACAAAGATATCCCACTGGAAGCTGGTGGCGGCGTAATCCCCACCATCCTCGCTCCAGCGAATGATATGACCGGTCTCATTGTTGGCATTGGGGTTGGCGGCGTTGACCTGGTCTTCAGTCCGCTGGGTGTTGTTGGTCAGGGTGAAGTACACCTCGCCGGTGTTGGGATCCACGGCGCCCCACTCCGGGCGGTCCATGGGGGTGGCGCCCATGATGTCGGCGGCCAGGCGGGTGTTCAGCAGCACTTCGCCCTGGTCGGCGAAGGGAGTATCGAACTGGATATCGCCCACCTGGGTGCCGACGGCCGCGTTCATCGCGCTGACGAAATCCGCATCGTCCAGGGACAGTGCCAGCCAGTCACCGGTGCCATCCTCGTTGAAGCGGGCCACGTACAGGGTGCCCTCGTCCAGCAGGTCACCGCTGGCGGTGTCGGCGTGGTACGGCTGGGCGGACACGAACTTGTAGATATACTCGAAACGGCTGTCGTCACCGGAATAGCACACCACCGGTTCGCCTTCGGTGGCGGGGGCGAAGATAACGCCCTCGTGGCCGAAGCGTCCCAGCGCGGTGCGCTTCTGCGGGCGGGACTCCGGCGCGAACGGGTCGATTTCCACCATGTAGCCGTAGGTGTTCGGCTCGTGGCGATAGTCCAGGTCCGCGGACGCCTCAACGCTGGTGGCATTGAACCGCTCATACTCGCCGTTGGTGCCGCCCGTGGCGGTTTCCCAGGCGTAGCGTGTGCCGGTACCAATGCCATGGCGGGCATGCTCCCGGGGCAGCGGGGTATCGTCGTTCTTGAAGTAGCCGTGCCAGTTCTCTTCGGCAGCCAGGTAGGTGTTCCAGGGTGTCGGGCCCATGGAGCAGTTATTCAGGGTGCCGCGGGTGGCGGTGGCATCATTGCTGTAGGCGGTGACCAGCTTGTCGTGGCCACGCAGCGGCCCGCGGATGTCCATCCCGGTGGCACCGGTGATGCGGCGGTTGTATTCGCTGCCGAACACCAGGTCCCAGACGTCGTCGGTTTTCCGGATATGGCAGACACTGACCCCGTGGGCGGCGATTTCCTTGCGCACCTCATCGGTTACCGTGCGAACGCCGGCATCAACGGTCGGACCATTCTGGTGCAGGGCGTCAATGTCGATGTACTCGTGGTTCATCACCAGCAGCCCTTCCTCGGAGCTGTTGCCGCCGGTCTTGACGTCGATCGGGTAGAAGGTCATACCGTCGTGGTGCATGCCCACCTGCTCTTCCTGCTGGGCTCCGGTGTTGGTGCCGTCCGGCTGGAACTCGGGATAGCCGCCGGTAATCGGGGTGCCCCAGGGCAGGAATACCGTAGCCGTGTAGCCGGCTGGCACCACAATTTCATTGGCAGTAGACGGCATAACCGCCTCGAAGCCCAGGGTCACCGAGCCACCGGAGGAACCGTCGCCGGGCTGCTCCGCGCTATCATCGTCATCGTCGTCACTGGAACAGCCCACCAGGCCAAGCGCAGACACCCCCATCAGGCTCGCCAGCGCGGCGCCCACGCCGCCCTTCATCACGGTACGGCGCTCCATACGTGCAGACAGCACGGACTGGAAGGGACGGTTGCCGGAATGGTTGACCACCGGCTCGTGCTCGTGGTCACCGGTAATGTGTTCAATACTGTAGTGTTTCTGGTCCATCTTTATTCTCTCTCGCGGCCATGGTTGTGATGTTGATAGCCTTGGCAGGATGAGAGAATTAGTTGACGGTACCGTGACGGTTACGTTTCGTTACGATGAATGCTATGTGTCTGATCTACAGATAAAAAAACGTTCACATAAACATCAAAAGTGGATGAGTCGTGGGTAGCCTGTCCTGAGGCTGCAGCAGGGGCGTGACTTCCGGCGTGTTCCGAAACCGCAGACCTCAGGAGCTTCTCACATACGCTGGCGCTTTCGCGTGTTCCTCGAAGCCCCCGTACTTTCTGGTGGACGGGTAATACTCGGCACCAAACTGAACCTTGCCAGCCGCCGCCTCACCCGCAACCTCAGCGATAAAGGCCAGCACCATATCGGTGCCGGCGGAGACCCCGGCAGACGACCAGACCGTTCCGTCCTGCACATAACGCTGCTCCAGGACGTCCACATCCCCCAACGCCCGCAACCTGTCCAGGGAGCGCCAGTGTGTTGTCGCGCGCTTGCCGGAAAGAAGCGAGGCCGCATGCAGCACAAACGACCCGGTGCACACCGAGAGAACAGCCCTGGCACTCTGGGCCTGGGTCGAAACAAAGGACAGCATCTCCGGATTCGACACTTCCCGCCGTGTTCCTTCACCGCCCGGCACCAGCAGATAGTCAAGCGGGGGGCATTCCGCAAAGGTGGTGTGCGGATTGACCGACATGCCCTTTGCGCAGGTCACGGGCCCTGGTTTCTCGGCAACCAGCAGGCACTCCTCCGGCCCATCGGCAAACCGGCTCCACATGGTGACCATCTCCCACGGACCCACAAAATCAAGTTCTTCAGCCTGGTCGAAGATGACGATTCCGAAGTTCATGGTTTTCTCCTTTCAGAGCCACCCTTCCCCAGGGTGGTGCAGCAGGCAGGGGACGGTTACACAGCCACTGGCTAAGCTGCTTCGAAGTCCAGGGGATGAATTCCATCCAGATTGACCGTATTGCGGGCCACCCAAAGATCGTAGATATCCTGCATCGCCAACCAGCTTTCAGGACTACGCCCGAGAACCCTGGATAGCCGAAGAGACATCTCCGGGCTAATACCACTATCCCCTTTGAGCAGCCGAGACAACGTGGAGGGTGAAACCCCCAGACTGGACGCAAGCTGACGGGCACTGATACCGAAAGGCTCCAGGTACACTTCCCGAATGAATTCACCAGGATGCGGCGGATTATGCATGGCCATCAGTGATAATCCTCATAATCAAGAATGTAGGCGTTGCCGTCCTGAAATTCGAACGCCATGCGCCAATTACCGTTAACCCGAACCGACCAACGCCCTTTGTCTTTCCCCTCAATGGATGAAGCCGAAAGCCAGGGATATCCATGTCCTCCACCGAAGTGGCGGTATCCAGAGCAGCCAACTGCATACGCAGTTTCCTGGCGTGGTCAGGCTGTATGCCTGCGGTGCTGCCGGTCGAGTAGAACCGTTTCAGTCCTTTGTGACGGAATGATTTAATCATGAGAGGATGGCAGCATGTTGCGCATCGCGCAACAATGGAGCTTAGACATTATGACTCCCCGCCCGGAGGCTGCGTAGCAGACCATCCGCTGCAACCGGTTTTATGCGTCAGCGATCGATCAGAGCGCCGATTTTAGGGGATGGTTACGGTGTCTACTATTCGGTGGTGGGTAACTCGGAGCCTTAACGCCGGTTCACGCGCCAGCTTGAAGCCGCAAAGCGGCGGGAGTCCAAGTTTGACACCACAGTCACTTGTTAGGTGACATGACAATCTCCCAGTCAGCGCGCGCGTCGGTAGTGCATGGCAACCGCGCCATTGCGGAGCGGCTTCACCAAGATCAACTCGAGCCGTCGCGTGCTGGGCAGCCCGCTCTCGTACAGAGTCGGGCCGTGGCCGGCGATCCTGGGATGGACGAGCAACTGGTACTCGTCGATCAGATCCAGCCGATCCAGTTCGGTCGCGAGCTTGCCGCTGCCGAGAAGTACGCCGTTCGGGGTCGCGTCTTTGAGTTTCTGTACGGCCGTGCGTAGGTCGCCGGAGATAGGGTGGCTGTTGGCCCACGGGAAGTCCTTTCGCGTCGAGGAAGCCACGTACTTCGGTTTGGCCTCCAGCTTGACCGCCCACTCGCGCATCGCTGGCGGTGCCTCCGCGTCGCCGCGGGCGACCGCTGGCCAGTAGCCCTCCATCATCTCGTAGGTGACCCGGCCCCACAGCATGGCCCCGCTCTCGTCCATGAGGCGGGTGAAGAAGGCGTGTGTCTCGTCGTCAGCAATTCCTTCCTCGTGATCGACGCAGCCGTCCAGGGTGGCGTTGATGCTGAAGGTCAAGAGTCCCATTGTGTCCTCCGTTCTAGATTTGTGACGAGCCGCTCGTCGTCTGGCTCCAAAGGCACAAGCCCAAGTCCAAGTCGCGAGGCACTCACCTTGTGTCGCCTAACGCGAAAATAAGCGGCGCCCTTGGAGCGCAGCGTAAAGGGCGTCCGGTGCAGGCCCAGAGGGCCGGAACGAACTTGATTGATTGGTTAAGTGGTTCAGTAGCATTTTATCTCCAGGACCGAAAACCGGGACAGATTTATTTTCTGGCGATACAGGCTGCCATCGACAAAAACAAGCTGAAGAGCGGCGACCGCTTCATCGAGGAGGTCGAGCGCCTTATTGGCTTCCGCATCAAAGCCAGGCCACCCGGACGGCCCAGAACATAAATCTGTCCCGATTTTCCCGAGTGCCTGACAGCCCCGCGAGACTAGCGAAGCAGGCGTTCTCGCTCATGGGTTCACGATTGGCCGCTGGCGCTGCCCCAAAAAATGACTATTGCCTATTGATTCCGAGAAGGCTCATATGTGCTGGGCATTTTCCTGCTTAGTTTTCTTCACTACCGATAAACCGATAGATCGCCGCACCGAGCATACCGCCAATTATCGGAGCTACCCAGAAAAGCCAAAGCTGTGAAATCGCCCAATCGCCTACAAACACAGCAACGCCCGTACTGCGTGCAGGATTCACCGAGGTGTTTGTAACCGGGATGCTAATCAAATGGATGAGAGTCAGGCACAAACCAATGGCAATCGGTGCGAAACCCTGTGGTGCCCGTTTGTCAGTAGCGCCCATAATGACAAGGAGAAACATCATGGTCATGACCACTTCAGTTATCAGGGCTGCCAGCAAACTATACCCGCCAGGCGAGTGGGCACCGTATCCATTTGAGGCAAAGCCGGCGGATAAATCAAAGCCTGGCTTACCGGAAGCAATAAGATACAGAACGCCCCCTGCTACAACCCCGCCCAAGACCTGCGCAACAATGTAGGGCAGCAGCTCTTTTGCGGGAAAGCGACCACCGGCCCAGAGACCAAAAGAAACGGCCGGGTTGAGGTGACAGCCAGATATATGCCCGATGGCGAAGGCCATAGTGAGCACGGTCAGACCAAACGCCAGTGCCACGCCAAGCAGGCCAATGCCAACATCCGGGAACGCAGCCGCTAAAACGGCGCTGCCGCATCCACCAAGAACCAGCCAGAATGTTCCAAAGAACTCTGCGCTATATTTCTTCATACTGTCCTCCTTCGTATTGTTGACCATCCTGTCCAACAAGGCTGTAGAAAAACTCGATTCCGGGCCGTTTCCACCAACCACTGCAGTTGTTCTTTGATCACCCACCTCTGGCAGGTGCATTTTTTGCTGTCGGCAATATCCGCTCAGTCTCCTTTTATTGGCCGGTTTCTCAACAGTGTGCATCAGGCAGTATAGCTGCCACTGGCCCTGCACCTACTTCCTTTCCCGCAGACTGAAGCGGTTAACCATTTTGTGGTGCCAATGTTGCAAATACCGGTTCCGCCACCGACATTCGATGACTGTAGATCTCTTTGCACTGCAGACTGTCTACCCGGTGCGTCATCCAGTCGGTATAGCTCGAGACGTGTGTTTGCGAAAGAGAATCAGACCTGGCGGCCAGAGCCATTCCGGCGATTGGCTGATGCGGGAGTTTTGGATGCATTGGTGCTTCTTCAGGCTATGCCGGCATTGCAGAAAACGGCCTTTGAAGTGCGTAAGCAGCGTCGCCAGGTCATCAAGTCCGCAAAGCTGAGTCCCTGTTCCTGAGTATAGGCACTCAGGCTCTGACCTAATGCATGCACGTGGTACAAGTGTCCCAACCAGAAGGCTTGGGATGAGATCAGTTGATGGTTCATGGTCAGCCTCCTTCATCAGAGGCTTGCAGTCTGGCGAATTCCGGTCAGGTGGTTAAGATGAGGTTCGTGGACCGCTTACAGCGATTCTACGAGCGCCTGAAAGCCTAGGGGAAGATACCGAAAGTTGCCCTCATTGCCTGCATGAGAAAGATGATTGCGGTGCTCAATACCATGATGAAAAACCAGGATCCGTGGCGTGAAAAAATGGCCTAATTTACGGAATTGACACCACAGTCACTTGTTATACATTGATATGTCCAAAGCCTGACTTTATGCCTCTACATACCAGGTCAAAGACTTCGTCGTAGAACATCACCTGGTAGTGCGTGCAATCAGAAAGGTGCGCTTGATTTAGTGAGGCCAGCCACTTGGAATCCATAACCTCAAATATCGCTACTCTACTATCTCCAGTGACCAGAATGCTACCGTGTACCTCTTCAGAGGCCATGCTATACGCCTCAACTCCTTCTAACACCAAGTGCTTCAAATTGTCAGGGACATATTTATCGTCAGGATTGAAATACTCGAAGCCGACGAGGACAGCTCCCCTTAGTTTCCACACGACTCTTTGAAGCTCAGGGCCTCTTCCGTCATGGTAAAAATCACTCTCAAGAATAGGCTTAGTGCTCATACTTGTCCCGATGCATAACAGCAGTTAAATAGACCTCTTTATGATTGTAAAAATCTGACCGCTTCATTATTGCAAAATGAACCGCTTGCGCACTTAAAAAACATTCAAAAATAAAAATGACTTACAGGTCCAGCCAAAGAATCTCCGCAATCATCTGGCGTATTCCTTTTACCGCCCAATCATTAAATATTTTTTAATGAATTCAACTTACACCAATCTTTACCCTGCCTCAAACGAAAAAGCCCCGCCGGGGCGGGGCCTGGGTCAAGGGTCGCTCCGCATCACGGCACGCTCTGCAACGAATCCACCAACCCCGCCATAAACCGCGCAGCCTCTCCCCCGGTTGCGGACCGGTGATCAAAGGTTACGGACAGGGGCATGATTCGCCGCACCGCTGGTTTACCCTCGTGAGGCACGACCTTCTCCCGGATCTTGCCGGCGCCGACAATCGCCACCTGGGGAGGGCTGACGATGGGGTTCGCGTACTGGCCGGTCATGGTGCCGAAGTTGGACAGAGTGATGGTGGCGCCCTGCATTTCCTGGGGTGGGATCTTGCGGGTGGCGACGGCTTCGCGGAGGTTTTCCAGGCCTTTTCGCAGGTCGTCCATGGTGCGGTGGTTGACGTCCCGCAGCACCGGGACGAACAGGCCGTCCGGGGTGTCCACGGCGATGCCGATGTGCACTTCGTCCAGCAGGCGGCGGCTGAGGTTGTCGCCGTCGAACCAGCAGTTCAGGGCCGGGCTGGCCTCGCAGGCGTGGGCGATGGCCTGCACCAGGCGCATGGTGATGTCGGTGCCCTTCGGCCAGTCGTGGATATCGGCGTCCTCGAAGATGGACACCGGCACCACCTGGGCGTGGGACAGGGCCATGTTCTTGGCCATGGTGCGCCGGGGGCCACGCAGGCCTTCGGCTTCGCCGAGCTGTTTCTGGTGGCTGGCCTGGCGGTGCACGTCGTCGTTGGTGATCAGCCCGCCGGGGCCGCTGCCCTTGATGGCTTCCAGGCTGACGCCCAGGCGCTCGGCCAGGGCCCGCACGCCCGGGGTGGCGCGGTTGGCCCTGGCCCGTTTGCTGGAGGGGGCGGCGCCGATGATGAACTGGTCCTCCTGGCTGCCTTCCTCACCTTTATCGGAGCCCTTTAGCTCTCCTACTACTGTGCCGCTGTCATCCCCCTCCCCCTCGAACGCCATCAGGGGTTCACCGGTGTGGATGATGTCGCCGGCCTCGCCGAACAGCTTGGCGATCACACCGGCCTCCGGTGACGGCACTTCCACGATGGCCTTGGCGGTTTCCACGCTGACCAGGGTCTGGTCCACTTCCACGGTATCGCCCACCTTCACATGCCATTCCACGATTTCCGCTTCCGGCAGGCCTTCGCCCAGGTCGGGTAGCTTGAAGTACTTCATAGTGCGATCACCTCCTCCACCGCCTGGACGATGTCTTCCGTCTTCGGCAGATAATGGGCCTCATTGCGGTAGTACGGCATGACGGTGTCGTAGCCGGTAACGCGAACCACCGGCGCCTGCAGGTCCAGGAAGGCGCCCTCGGCAATGCTGGCCGCCACTTCCGCGCCGAAGCCGCCGTTACGGCAGGCCTCGTGGATAATCACCGCGCGACCGGTCTTGGCCACGGAGCACAGCAGGGTTTCCCGGTCCAGGGGGCTGATGGTGGCCACGTCGATCACCTCCGCGGATACCCCCTGCTCCGCCAGCCGGTCGGCGGCCTGCAGGGTTTCCATGATAGAGGCGCCCCAGCTGATCAGGGTGACGTCGTCCCCTTCCCGCAGGGTGAAACAGGTGTCCAGCGGCAGCGCATCGCCGTTGTCCTTCACGGTCTGGGTGACGGCCCGGTAGATGCGCTTGGGCTCCAGGAAGATCACCGGATCCGGGTTGCGGATGGCCGCCAGCAGTAACCCGTAGGCCCGTTGCGGGGAACTGGGGATCACCACCCGCAGGCCGGGGATGTGGGCGAACAGGGCCTCGGTACTCTCGCTGTGGTGTTCCGGGGCATGGATGCCACCGCCGAAGGGCGCGCGATAGACAATGGGGCAATGCAGCCGGCCCCGGGTGCGATTCCGCATGCGGGCGGCGTGGCTGATGATCTGCTCCAGGCCGGCGTAGATAAAGCCCATGAACTGGAACTCCGCCACCGGTTTCAAGCCCTGGGTGGCCAGGCCCACGGCGGTGCCGGCGATGAGGGTTTCCGCCAGGGGCGTGTCCATCACCCGCTTGTAGCCGAAGCGTTCCTTCAGGCCGACGGTGGCCCGGAACACGCCGCCGTTGGTGGCGATGTCCTCCCCCAGCACCACCACGTTGTCGTCGTTCTCCATTTCCCGGGCCAGGGCCATGTTGACGGCCTCCACCAGGGTGACGTCGCGGCTCACTTCATCCCCCTGCTGGTGGTTGATGGCTTTCTCCACGGACGCGTTCATGGGTTACCTCCCTGCCCGATGCGGGCGAGTTTTTCACGCTGGCCCTGCAAGGCTGTCGGCAGGGTATCGAAGAGGTAGTCCACCATGGCGGTGGGTGGTTCCGGCGCTTTGTCCAGATACCGCTGTACGGCCTTCTCCACCATATCCTTGCAGTGGGCCTGTAACTCTTTCTCCTGGTCGGCGTCCCACAGTCCGGCATTGTGCAGGTAGCTCTGGAAGCGCTTGATACCGTCCTGCTCCCAGGCGGCCTTGAGCTCCTCCGCGCTGCGGTAGCGGGTGGCATCGTCGGCGGTGGTGTGGTCCCCCAGGCGGTAGGTGACCGCCTCGATCACCGACGCGCCCTTGCCGCCATGGGCCCGCTCCAGGGCATGGTCCACCGCCTCACTGACGGCGAAATAGTCGTTGCCGTCCACGATCTGGCCCGGCAGCCCGCCGCTGATGGCCTTCTGGGCGATGGTCTCGCTGCCGGTCTGCAGGCCCCGGGGCGTGGAAATGGCCCACTGATTGTTGGCCACCACGAACACCACCGGCAGGTGCCAGGCGCCCGCCAGGTTGATGCTCTCCAGGAAGTCGCCCTTGGAGGTGGCTCCGTCACCCAGGGTGACCAGCACCGCCCGTTTTTCGTCGCGGATACGCATGGCGGTGGCGATGCCCACGGCATGGCAGCACTGGGTGGCAATGGGGACGGCTATGGGCAGGTCCTCGGGGCAGCGCTCCCAGCCGGCGCTGCCGCGCTCGTCGCCGCCCCAGTAGAGCAGCATGTTGACGATGGGGACACCGCGGATGAGCTGCGTGGCCTGGTCCCGGTAATAGGGTACGAACACGTCGTGGTGGTCCATGCACTGGCCGATGGCGGTGCCAATCACCTCATGGCCGAGCACCGAGGGATAGGTGCCGCACTTGCCGGTACGCTGCAGGGCAATGATTTTCTGGTCGAGGGTGCGGGTGAGCACCATGTTGCGATAGGCGTCCCGCAGTCGCGGGGTATCCGATGCCAGTTCAGGCAGGTTGTCCAGTGGCTGGCCGGCTTCATCCAGATAGCGGGCGCTCACCACCGTGAAGTCGTGATGTTGTTTCATCCCCGTCTCCTCACACCGTCACCGTTCCGGCTTGTGGCCGTCGGGTCACGCTGGCTGTTGGTTCACTGACCGGTGGATCACACCGGCTTACGTGGGGTACAGAATTAGCTGTACTCCTTTAGGTTTTAGTCGATGATGAAAGTTTGATCAACGAAAACGAGACACAGTTCTCGCTGCGAAATAGAATCTGAGACGTTATGTACTATCGTCTTGTGCATGACAGGGAATGACATCAAAATCGGCAGCGGTAGGAAGCTAGACGTCTGTTTATAAATCGCTGACGGACGCACTGGTATCCCCCGCTCAACAGGACACAAGGACTCACCCCATGACCCGGACCCTTTCCACTTTTGTTGCTTCTGCAGCCCTTGCGCTTTTGTCACTGTCGGCCCATGCCCTGGAGCTGGGGGATAGCCCGTTGGCCCTGGTCAGCGATAGCGACCTGGAGGCCGTTGTGGCCCATACCGCCGACGACAGCCAGGCACTGGTAAAACTCAGCGGTGTTAACCACCCCCTGGACGGGGTGGTCATGCTGGCCGATATCGAGGAGCGCGAGGACAGCAGCCGCGCCTACCGGGCCGAGGTTGACGGCAAGATGCGCTCGCTGGTGGTGTACACCAACTCCTACTGGGCACCCACAGATTACACCGTCTACGTACCCGGCCATCAGGAACCCTACGCGGTCAAGACCGACGAGAAACGCAGCGCACAGATCAGCCTTGATGAGTTGACGGCCCAGTACGAGCAGCAGATGACCGAAGGCGTACAGGCCGAACTGGCCCGCTTTGATCGGGGCAAGGCCCTGCAACGCCAGCAGAGTGCACTGCAGGCCATCGACGAGTCCGCCAGCAAGGTGTGCGGCAGCCCGGTAACCACCCGGGTTGACTGGGAGGCACTCAGCAATGAACAGCTGAACAGCCTGAGCATCTCCGGCTACTGCGGCCAGGTGGCGGCGGAAATGGAATACCTCTGCCTCAGCGACGACGGCTTCAAGGAACGGGTCCGGGAAGTCTCCGAGGTGGACTGCGGCTTCGCCGACAGCATGAACCTGGGGCGCGATGGCCAGAAGGTGGTGTTCCAGACGAAGGAAGACGCCAAGAACCAGCGTGAGACCATCAACGGGTTCCTGCAGACGTTGTAATTCCAGAGGCGGCCTTCTGATCGTTGAAAGCCCGGCATCTGTCGGGCTTTCGTGTTTCAGGGCCGCAGTTACCCTGGGGAGCATCCCCGGTGGGCACAGGCCGGACAGGGTGATCGGCTACCAATACCGTCCGCAGCCGGTTACACTCCCGCCATTCCTGTTCCGGAGGCCATTACCATGCCGATCTGGGTCGATGCCGACGCCTGTCCCGTGCCCATCCGTGAAATTCTCTGCCGGGCGGCTACCCGTTGGCAGATCGAAACCACGTTTATTGCCAACCACATCATCAAGCTCCCCCCCAGCCCCTGGATCAAGTCCCGGCAGGTGGCCCACGGCTTTGATGTGGCAGACAATGAAATCATGGCCCAGCTCAGCAACGGCGACCTGGTGATTACCCAGGATATTCCCCTGGCGGCGGAGGCCATTGAGCAGGGGGCGGATGTGTTCAACCCCCGGGGGCAGGCCTTCACCCGCGACAATATCCGCCAGCGTCTGGCCATGAGGAATTTCATGGAAGAGATGCGTAACGCCGGGCAGGTGACCGGCGGCCCATCGGCCTTCAGCCAACAGGACCGCAAGGAATTTGCCGACCAGTTGGACCGGTGGCTGCAGAAGAACCACCACCGCTGACCGGGATAACAGGAAGGCTAACTGTTCTCGAGACGGAAACCCACCACGAGACTGACCTGGTAATGGCCCACCTTGCCATTCTCGATATGGCCACGGGTTTCGGTGACTTCGAACCACTCCATGTTGCGAATGCTCTTGGCGCATTCCGCCAGGGCATTCTCAATGGCGTCTTCAATACTGGTCCTTGAGGAGCCTACCACCTCG
Organism: Marinobacter shunpengi; assembly: GCF_045449715.1. Lineage (NCBI taxonomy): Bacteria > Pseudomonadati > Pseudomonadota > Gammaproteobacteria > Pseudomonadales > Marinobacteraceae > Marinobacter > Marinobacter shunpengi. The sequence continues at coordinate 96,284 of NZ_JBJJLA010000011.1, forward strand.
GTCTTCTTGTACACGTGATGATCAGACATGGGAAAAGCCTCCTGTCGGTTTCCTCGTAAAAGCGCGTCACCGGGGTGACAACCCCAGTATGGCACAGGATATCCCTGAGGCCCGTCGTACCGGTCTTCAAGGACCTGGTCGATTACGTGGCTTTTAACCCACAGGTTTTCGCTGTCGCGGCTGGCGTCAGACTCCGGTTCCCACCAAAGCGACGATGGTCGCCAGGGTCAGAATGAACAGGCCGGCGGCAGCGGCAATCTTGAGTCCCTCTTTCAGTTCGTGCTCGAACACGGTTGTCTCCCTATCGCCAAGGCAATCACGGAAATGGATTGCGTGATTACAACCTACCTCACACATTAATGATATTGATTCTTATTTGCAATAATGATCCAGTCATCAGCCCGTTCGTAAATTTGGTGGTCCCCGGACGGGCATTCGTCCGATGAAGAAACAGTAATCTTACTCACCACGCCGGGCCCGGCGTGGTTGATATGATCAAACCATTGAGGCTCTCCCTCCACACAGCGCCGTTCACACAGCGCCACCAACCTGCGGAGACGACCATGCAACGACTGCTGACACTGACCGCCGCCCTGACCCTGGCAGCCACTCCCCTGGCCACCATGGCGGCGGACCGTTACACCTCAAACCAGGCGGATTTCAGGCTGGAGACCGTTGCCTCTGGCCTGGAAAACCCCTGGTCCATTGCCTTCCTGCCCGGCGGCGACAAGCTGGTGACGGAACGGGCCGGTCGCCTGCGGGTGATCCGCAACGGGCAATTGCTGGCCGAGCCGGTCTCCGGTGTCCCTGAGGTAGCAGCCACCGGACAGGGCGGCCTGCTGGACGTGCTGTTGCACCCGGATTTCGAGGACAACCGGCTGCTGTTCCTGAGCTATGCCCACCGCAACAGCGACGGCCTGACCACCCGGGTTGCCCGGGCGGAATACCGTGACCAGGCCCTGCAGGACGTGCGTGTTATCTTCGAGGCCCTGCCCCGCTCCGGTGCCAGCCGGCACTTTGCCGGTCGTATGGTGATCCCGGAAGACGGCTACCTATACGTGGCCGTGGGTGACCGGGGCGAACGGGACCGGGCCCAGGACATCAACGACGATGCCGGGGCGGTGCACCGGATCACCATCGACGGTGATGCCCCGGACAGCAACCCCTTCCACGGTCAGGAGGGCGCCAATACCCTGTTCACCCTGGGCAACCGGAACATCCAGGGCATGACCCTGCATCCGGATACCGGTGCGGTGTGGAGCCATGAACACGGCCCTCGCGGTGGCGACGAGGTGAACGTGATCGAGGCGGGCACCAACTATGGCTGGCCTGTGATCACCTACGGCATCAACTACAGCGGAACCACCATCACCGAACAGACCCACAAGGAAGGCATGGCCCAGCCCCTGCACTACTGGGACCCATCCATTGCCCCGTCCGGCATGGCCTTCTATACCGGGGATGACTTTCCCCGATGGCAGGGTGATCTGTTCGTAGGGGCCCTGAAGATGGAAAAACTGGTGCGACTGGAACTGGATGGCCGTGAAATCACCGGGGAGGAGGACCTGCTCACGGATTTCGGTAAGCGACTCCGCTCGGTCATCATGGGGCCGGATGGGCACCTGTGGCTGCTGACCGACGAATCCGACGGCCAGGTTTTGCGCATCCTGCCAGCGGAATAATCAGTGGGGGTCGTTGGCCCGCTCCGTCTTCTCGTACTGGGGCACGTCATCGGTGATGGTGAACCAGTCTGACTTGGAACCGGTGAAGACATGGGCGGCCGGGCCCCTGCCCAGGGGCTCGTTGATCACCCCCACCCGCAACCTCAGGATGCCGGGGATGGCGTCCACCCGGCTATAGAGCTGGCTGCCGCAGGTGCGGCAGAACGCCCGATACTTGCCGGGCCGGGACTCGTACTCGGTAATCCGGTCCTCTCCTCCGGTAAACCGGAAATGCACCTTCTGCACCGGGGCGCTGGCGGAAAAGGCACTGCCGTGGGCGCGGCGGCACTGGCTGCAGTGGCACAGGGCCACGGGCCCCAGGGGGCCGTCATACTCGAATTTCACCTCACCACACAGGCAGTGTCCTGTCAGCATTTCCCCAACCCCTTGATTTATCGAATACATCAGTGAACGTTTGGCCGGCATTCTAGCAACCCGCGCTAACGCGGGCAGCACATTCTGTAACTTCTCGTCACAAAATTGCTGTAATTCCGGCACCCTGCTGTCATTTTTTAACGTTATGTATAGGCTCAGAACATAGTAGCGGAACAGAAAATGAGCTATTGTTAATCCAGTTGTTGTTTCTGTCTGACCTAGAGTCTGCGCAGAATGCCGGACTGTGGACCGGCATCGTCCCGGGGCGCCTGACAACAAACGCTGGCGAAGCACCTGGTGTCCTGTCGAAGGGACACTGAAACCAACAGAACGGAAGCTTGTGGAATGTGGCAACTTCGATCCATCGCAGTCGACCTGACCGGCCTTTACCGCTCCCTGGGCGCGGGCCTGACTGCGGCAGCCCTGCTTTCCCTGCCGGTCACCGCCGCGGCCGAAGGAACCACCACCGAACCCCGCCTCTGGAGCAATGAAGTCCAGGGGCTGGCCCAGGAATCCCTGGACGACGTCAATGGTCTCAGCGTCGCCGCCGTTCCCCTTGATGGCCCGGGTATCGAGCAGTTTATCAATGCCGATACCGTCATGAGCCCCGGCTCCATCATGAAGTTGCTCACCACCTATGCCGCCCTGGAAATCCTGGGGCCCAACTATCGCTGGACCACCCGTTTCTACACCGATGGCGACTTCGAGGGTGACACCCTCAAGGGCGACCTCTATGTCTATTTCGACGGTGACCCCAAGCTGACCATCGAACGCCTCTGGGTGGTCCTGCGGGAAATACGCGCCATGGGCGTGCGTAATATCGAGGGCGATGTGGTGCTGGACGGCCGGGTGTTCGCGCTGCCGGACGGCCTGCCCAAGTTCCATGACAACGGCAACAATCCCCACCGGCCATTCCTGGTGGAGCCGTCACCGGTACTGCTCAACATGAACCTGGTGCACTTCCAGGTCCGCGCCGATGAGCGCGGCACCCAGGCCTGGGCGACGCCTGCCCTGCCCGCCATCACCATCGACAACCGCATCACCGCCATCGAGGAAGGCCCCTGCCCGAGCCGCCGCCGGTTTACCTGGGAACCGGTCTTCGACAATCGGGGCAATGTCACCGTGACCGTGGAAGGGGAACTGCCGGAAGGCTGTCGTACCACCTCCTACCTGTCGCTATTGCCCCAGGACCAGTACAGCGGCGAGCTTATTATCTCCATGTGGCAGGAACTGGGCGGCACCATCAGCGGTGGCTGGCGCCAGGGCGTGACCCCGTCCGGCAGCCGGCTGGTGTCCAGCACCACGTCTCCGGACCTGGTCACCATGGTCCGTGACATCAACAAGTGGAGCAGCAATGTCATGGCCCGCCAGTTGCTGATCACCATAGGCGCCGAAAACCGTCACCCGGCGGATAACGACGACCGCGTGTCCGGTATCCGCGCCATCTACGACTGGCTGGAAGGCAAGGGCATCGATACCCAGGGTATGGTTATCGACAATGGTAGCGGCCTGTCCCGCCATGCCCGCATGACTGCACGGCAACTGTCCGCCATTCTCACCAATGCCTGGTCCAGCCCCTACAGTGCCGACCTGATGACCTCCATGCCGCTGACGGCCATGGACGGCACCATGGCCCGGCGCCTGCGTGACCTGGACATGGAGGGCATGGGCCGCATCAAGACCGGCTCCCTGCAGGATGTGCGCTCCGTGGCCGGTTTCACGCGGGATGACAATAACACCACCTGGGCGGTGGTGGGCATCATCAACCACTCACCCGCCTGGAAGGGGCAGTCCATCCTCGACAAGGTGCTGTATACCCTGCACACCAACCCGCCCACCGGTACCGCCCTGTCCCAGGCCGGCACCCAGTAACGCGGTTTTCATTGACGCACAAAAAAGCCCCGGTACTGCCGGGGCTTTTTCATGACGGCGACCCTGCCTGATCAGACCGTCAGGTAACCGCCATCCACGTTGACACAGGTGCCGGTGGTGTAGCTGGAGGCATCGGACACCAGGTACAGCACGGTGCCGGCCATTTCGTCCGGGTCGGCCATACGGTGCATGGGAATATGCTCCAGGGCCCGGTCGCGGATGCTGTCATTGCTGGTCAGGGCGCTGGCGAACTTGGTGTCGGTCAGCCCCGGCAGCAGCGCGTTGACACGGATATTGTCCGGGCCCAGCTCGCGGGCGTAGGAACGGGTCATCGCAATCACCGCGGACTTGGTGATGGAATAGATGCCCTGCATCATGCCCGGTGTGACGCCGTTTACCGAGGCCACGTTGACGATGGCGCCCTGGCAGCCGTTTGCCTTCATCAGCTTGGCCGCCTCGGCACACATGAAGAAGTAGCCCCGGATGTTCACGTCAACAGTCTTCTGGAAGGCACCGATGTCGGTGTCCTCGATCTTGCCGAAGTAGGGGTTGGTAGCAGCGTTGTTCACCAGGATATCCAGCTTGCCGTGGTTGTCGCGGATGTGCTGCCAGATGGACTCGATCTGTGCCATCTCGCCGATATGGCACGCCACGGCCTCGGCGCTGCCACCGTTCTCGCGAATGCTGCTGGCGACCGCCTCACAACCGTCGATCTTGCGGCTACTGACGATAACGTGGGCACCGTTGTCCGCCAGCAGGCGTGCCACACTCTCGCCAATCCCCCGGCTGGCACCGGTGACCAGGGCCACCTTGCCCTGCAGGTCAAACAGATTCTTCTTGCTCATGTTTCTCTCCTTAATCGTGTCGGATTCCGCCTCAGCGGAAGGTGACCATCTCCGGCCCTTCCGCCTCCAGGTGGCTGTAATTGTTGAAGACCGCCAGACTGCGACGGCGCCCGGAGTACAGCACCCGGGTGACACTGGTGTTGGCAATGACTTCGTTGAGGCCCAGGGCCTTGCGGTCACTGATCCCCAGCAGGCTCTGCATAATCACCGCGATGGGACCGCCCGAGGTGGACACAAACACATCGCCACCGCTGGCCCAGTCGACCAGGTCATCCAGGGCCTGTTGCACCCGCGCCTTGAACTGGGGCCAGGTTTCCGGATATTCGTTGTCGTACTCGCCACTGGTCCAGCGGTCCACCGCCTGGACGAAGGTTTGCTGGAAGAACTTCGCGGGCTTGTCCGCCGCCTGCAGGTCCGCCTGCATCCGTTCGCGGTCCGCCCACTCCGGCCTGAAACGGTGCACCACGGCGGTGTGGTCAAATTCGTTGAAGCCGGTGGCAACCTGCATGTCCGGAAAGGGGCTCCGGTAGCCGCTGGCGATGGCCTCCACAGTCTCCCGGTGGCGCTGCATGTCACCGCCAATCACCACATCCGGGTGCACCCTGCCGGCCAGCCAGCGCCCCAGAACGCGGGCCTGCTCCCAGCCCGTGGGTGAAAGCTGGTCATAGTTGTCATTGCCGAAGCTGGCCTGGCCATGACGGATCAGGTAAATGGTTGCCACTACTCGGTCCTCCGATACACCCATTTTTTTCGCAACGGGGCAGTCTATAGGCCTGTATACTATTACACGACTGAATTATTCTTATCCCTGACCATAATCCGAACTTATCGCCGCAACAATCCCGGGAGCAATCCATGGCCTCAAACCGGCTAGATCTTAACCTTCTTCACGTGTTCGATACCATCTATCGGGAAGGCAGCCTGACCCGGGCCGCGCGGGCGCTCCACCTGACCCAGCCGGCGGTCAGTCATTCCCTGGCGCGCCTGCGGGAGCATTTCGGCGATCCTCTGTTTTCACGCCAGGGCAATCGGATGGTGCCAACCCCCCTGGCCCGCCGGTTCGTGGAATCCATGCGCCCCGGGCTTAACCAGATCCACAGCGCCGTCAACCAGTTCCACGCCTTCGACCCGGCCAGCCACCGCAAGACCTTCGCCCTGGCCCTGCGGGATGTGCTGGAGTCCACCTTCCTGCCACAACTGGTGCGCAAGCTGGACGACTACCCGGAGATCGAGATCAACAGCCAGCGCATCGCCCGGCGGGACATGGAAAGCCTGCTGGCCGCCGGCAAGGTGGATTTCGCGGTGGATGTGCTGCTACCGGTCAGTGACCAGACCGCCCATGAACGACTGCGCAAGGACCGCCTGGTGGTGCTGGTCAGGAAAGACCACCCCCTGGCCGCGGAACCACTGACCATGGAGAACTACCTCTCGGCCCGGCACATCCTGGTATCGTCCCGCAGCGAGGGGCCGGGTGTGGAGGATTTCGAGCTGTCACGGCTCGGCCTGCAACGACAGATCCGCCTGCGTTGTCAGCACTTCTATGCCGCCTGCCAGGTGGTGGAAACCTCCGACCTGCTGCTGACCATGCCGGAAGCCTACGCCCGGCAGATCGCCACCCGCTCGGATACCCGGATCCTCAACCCGCCGGAAGGACTACCGGACGTGGACGCGCACCTGTACTGGCACCGGGCCTACGAAAAGGAACCGGCGCTGATCTGGCTGCGGGAACAGTTCCACGCCGTGGTGGCTGAACAGCAAAAGCTGATCCGCTAACAGTCCTGGCTCAGAAGACCCCGACCAGCCACAGGAAACCGGCGAACCCGGCCGCCGTCAGGGCCATGGCCAGCGTCACCACGCCCAGCCCCCACCAGACAGCGGCGCCGTCCGATACCGCCACATCGTGGGCCCGCGCCGTGCGATAGAAAGCCCAGGGCCCGAGCACGAAGGCACCGAACACGGCGAAAACGATCCCCAGGCAAACCCCGGTGAAGGTCCAGGTCGCCAGTACAGTGGCACGGTCGTTGAGCTGGTCGGTCACCTGGTGACCACGCAGGAACCAGCGGCAGAACAGCCAGATCAGTCCATAGAGCACGCCGACAAACAGTACGCCGCCAGCCAGGGTCACCAGACGATAGAACAAGGGATTCTCTCCAGATTATCCGAGATCGGGAAAATGCGGCCTGGGCAACAATTCGAACCCGGGCCGGGCGAACAGGTAGCCCTGGAACAACCGGATACCACGGCCCCGCAACCAGGCATATTCCTCAACGGTTTCCACGCCTTCGGCCACGATACGGCCACCCAGTTCCGCCATCATGGTAATAATACCGTTGACCACCGCCTGCTTGTTTGGCTCGTGGTCGATATTGCGGATCAGGCCCATATCCAGTTTGAGCAGGTCCGGCGGGCTGGCCGTCATGATATTGTAACGGGAAAAACCCGCGCCGAAGTCGTCAATGGCTGTACTGAACCCCATGTCCTGATAGGCTTTTATAATCGAAACCAGATGATCAATTGAAGACAGATCCTCGCTCTCCGTCAGTTCAAAGATGATCCTGCGGGTATCGAAATTGTAGGTTTTCGCTGCCGCCAGTGTCGTGCGAATACAGTATTCCGCCTGGTAGACCGCATTGGGCATGAAGTTGATGCTGAGCATGGCCTCCATACCCAGCCGGGACGCCAGCTTGACGGCCTTGACCCGGCAGATCTGGTCAAACGCGTAGCGGTTCCGCTCGTTCACCTTCGACAGGACACTCCACGCGCTTTCGCCCTCCGGCCCCCGGACCAGGGCCTCGTAGGCAAACACACTGTTATCCGAAACATCGACAATCGGCTGGTAGGCGAACGAGAACTGGAAGTCCAGACCCTCACCACAGGCACACTGATCACAGTGGGACTCGTCAAACAGTACTTCGGGTCGTTCCACGCCTACTCCTCTGATCTGATGAACCAAGGTTTACCTCACTCACTATAGACAGCGTCCCGCCAGGGGTAAACGTCCTGAAATACTGACGAAAACCGCCCGGGTGTCTACACTGTCTATCAACCCGGACGCCCGGATTCTGTACCAAGAATACGCATTACTCGGGGGTCCTGTTGCAAAACTCTGTAAATTCCCTCTCAAGGAGCGGCCCCATGCCCCAGCCCCTGCGTATCGCTGTCATGCCCGGTGACGGGATTGGTCCGGAAGTGGTAACCGAGGCGGTTCATTGCCTGGAGACACTACGGGAAAAGCACCAGCTTCCCGTCGAGTGGACCCGCTTTCCCTGGCCTTCCCACGCCTGGCACGAGCAGTACGGTGAAGTCATGCCCGGGGACGCGCTGGAACAGCTCCGGGATTACCACGCCATCCTGCTGGGCGCCCTGGGAGATCCGGGCCCCATGGACGACCCGGACCGCTACCTGCTGCCGGACAGCGTGTCCCTGGCACCGCTGCTGGATATGCGCAAGGGCTTCGACCAGTGGGTCTGCGAACGGCCCGCCCGCCTGCTGCCCGGCGCCCGGCAGTACCTGGCGGACGACCGCGCCCGGGACATCGACATGCTGGTGATCCGGGAGAACAGCGAGGGCGAGTACGTGGGCCAGGGCGGTCGCCTGCGCCAGGGTACCGAGCATGAGGTGGCCACCCAGATGGAGGTGTTCACCCGCCGTGGCACCGAACGCATCATCCGCTACGGTTTCGAACAGGCCCGCCTGCGGGCCGATGCCCGTCGCCGGGATGGCCAGAAGCGGGAATTTCCCACCCGTTCCGGTCAACGGTGCGAGAGCCAGGTGTGCGTAGTGACCAAGCGCAATGCCCTGCGTTACTGGGGTGATATGTACACCGAGGTTTTTGAGGAAGTGGCCGCCGATTACCCGGATGTGGCCACTCACCACGAGCTGATCGACGCCGCCTGTATGAAATTCGTGCAGTCTCCCTGGGCGTTCGACGTGGTGGTGGCCAGCAACCTTCAGGGGGATATCCTGACCGACCTGGCCGCCGTGCTCTCCGGCGGTATGGGCGTGGCCCCGTCCTGCAACCTGAACCCGGACAACCCGGATCTGCCCTCCATGTTCGAACCCACCCACGGCAGCGCCCCGGACATCGCCGGCCAGGGCATTGCCGATCCCACCGCGATGTTGTTCACCACCGCCCGCATGCTGGAGTGGCTGGGCCGCCGGGAACCGCTGCTGGGCACCGCCGGGCTTGAGCTTTTTGATGCCGTTGCCGCCGACCTGGCGGAAAACGGCGGAACCCGTCGTGACACCCGAGAAATCGGCGATTCCGTGCGAGGGAGACTCTGAATAACGCCTTGGCCCGTTTGCGATAACGGAACAGGAAAGGTGCAAGTGGTACCGGGTCCATGGCAAAATCCGCCAGGATTCCACGGCGGCGCCTGTGCGGACAATCGATTCCGGCAGCGTCGTCAACCACAAGAAAAAGAGGTGTGAATGGGCAACCCTGCAGTAATCGGACTGACCGGTGGTATTGGTAGCGGGAAATCCACTGTGGCAACCATGTTTGGCGATCTGGGCGTACACTGGGTGGACGCGGACATCGTTGCCCGGGAAGTGGTCGAGCCCGGCACCCCCGCCCTGACAGAAATCGCCGCACACTTCGGGGATCAGATCCTGCAGGCGGACGGTACCCTCGACCGGGCCGCCCTGCGCACCATCATCTTCCAGGATGCCAACGAGCGGGAATGGCTGGAGGGGCTGCTGCACCCCACCATCCGTGACGAACTGGCGCGACAGCTCCAGCCCACCGATTACGACCAGCCCTACGTTCTGCTGGTGTCACCACTGCTGCTGGAAACCGACCAGCACACGCTGGTCGACAAGGCCATTGTGGTGGATGTCCCCGAGGAAACCCAGATCGAACGGACCATGAGCCGCGACAGCAACGACCGGGACCAGGTGGAGCGAATTATCGCCGCCCAGATGCCCCGCCAGCACCGGCTCGGACGTGCCGACTATGTCATCCACAACGACCAGCCCCTGGAACAGGTCCGGTCGCAGGTGGCATCGCTGCATCAACAACTAACGGACATGACCCGGGGCTGAGCAACTAGTGGTACCTGATCTCACGACCGGCGTCCGGCCCTGGCCCGTACTTGGTGTGTTCCTGGCGGCAACCCTGGCCGCCGGCATCACCCGGGCGGAAATCCGCCCGTCCGATGAACTGTCACCGGACCGCCTGCCACCGGAGTTCTTCACCTTCACCCCGGACGAGTACTGGCTGGAGCCGGAGGATTCCTACTGGATACACTTCTCCAACTGGGTGATCCGCCAGGAACACACCCAGTCGCGGCGGGTGCAGGCACTGGGCGCCTGGGCGGACCGCACGCTGTCCGGTAACCCCCGCGCCGTGCCCAACAATGCCAGCTATCTCCGCCTTGGGCTGGCCACGGAATCACGCACCGGCGAACTCTTCGACTTTGACCCCGAGGCCCGCTTCAAGCTGGACCTGCCCACTGCGGAAGAAAAACTGCGGGTGGTGGTGGAGAGCGAGAGTGATGACCTGGTCCCCCTCGATGAACGTCGACGGAACCGGCAACTGACCTCCGATGAGCGCACCGACACCGACCCCACTGGCGCCCTGAGCTACCTGACCGACATTACCGACGCCATCAACCTGAGCAACGACGTGGGCGCGCGCCTGCGATTTCCCCCGGACGCCTTCTGGCGTGCCACCGCCCGTGGCCGCTGGGACCTGGCTGACTGGAAACTGTCCGCACGCCAGCGGGTGTACTATTTCCACCAGGATGGCTGGGGGGCTTCCACCTGGCTTGGTTTCGGCAAGGACATCGGCGACGGCTGGACCTTCCTGGCAAGCTCCGAAGCGGTTTGGCACCACGATGACCGCAATTTCGAGGTGGCGCAGATCTTCGATTTCCACAAGCACCTGAACAACCGCTCGGAACTGAACCCCCGTTTCGGGGTGCTGGGTGACAGCGAGCCCAACTGGCGGCATGAGAGCATCTTCGCCGATGTCACCTGGCGCTACCGCCTCTACCATGACTGGCTGTACGCTGAAGTCATACCGTCCATCGAGTTCGAACGGGAGAATGACTTCAAGGACGATACCTCGCTGCTGCTGCGTGTTGAGATGTTCTTCTCCGGCAACGTGCTACGCGATTAGGAGCCCTTGTGCCGCGCCACCCGTCCATACCCGCCGAAGACGCCCTGACACTGACCCCGGTGGCCTATACCCGTTCCTGCTTCCGGGACAAGTTCGCGGTACCCCGGCAACCTGGCCTGACCCGCCATGCCTGGGCCGAACTGGTTATCCAGCCCCCTTTCAACCGGGAGGATGCCTTCCGGGGCCTGGAGAGCTGCAGCCACCTGTGGCTGACCTTCCAGTTTCATGAAGCGGTCAGGGCCGACTGGCGCCCCGTGGTGCGCCCGCCACGGCTGGGGGGCAACCGCAAGGTGGGCGTGTTCGCCAGCCGCTCGCCCTTTCGTCCCAACAGCCTGGGGCTGTCGGTGGTACGCAACGAGGGCCTGGCCCGGCGGGAAGGTGACCTGATCCTTCGCATCCGCGACCATGACCTGATCGATGGCACCCCGATACTGGACATCAAGCCCTACCTGCCGTTCGCCGACTCGGTGCCCGATGCCCGGGTCGGCTGGGCTGGCGAGGAAGCGCCGGACCGCCTTCCCGTGCGCTTTTCGACAGAAGCACAAGCCCAGCTTGCCGCGCTTGGGGAGGAGCGCTACCCTGACCTGAAAGGATTAATTGAAGATGTCACCAGTTACGATCCCAGACCCTCGTTCCGGCGAGGCCGTCAGGACGAAGACCGTATCTACGGCGCGCATCTTTATGACCTGAATGTCCGTTTCAGGTTTGACATGGTCGGTGTTGTTATATTGACAGTCTGTTACACTGCCTGACGGAATTCTGTATCACAGGGAATCATGTGCCTTGTCTGCATCACGAGTGATTGCTGCCTTTACCCGCAACCTCAGCGTTCGACCGCTGGCCGCGCGCCTGCTGCTCTACGTGCTGCTTTTCAGCATGCTGGTAGCGGTAGTGGCCACCGGGCTGCAACTGGCCGGTGAGACCAACCGCCGGCTCGCCGAAATACGCAACCTGCAACAGAAAACCGCTGAAATCATCGAGGGCAATCTCAGCCAGCAACTCTGGCTGATGAACTTCCGTGAAGTGGAACACATGCTGGGCGACCTGCTGTCCTTCGAGGTTATCCAGCACGCCCGGATTGTCACCGCCGACGGCCGTGAATTCAGCATCGGCGACTACCCGGAAGGGGACGTGATCAGCCATCAACATCCGCTGAGGATGACCCGCTCGGAGCTGGTGAACAGCCCCAATGTCGGCCGGCTCATCCTGACCTCCTCGGCGGACCAGGTGCAGGCGGCGGTCAGGGAACGAGCCATTGTACTGCTGTTGTTCCAGTCGATTATCGTCATGCTGGGTACCCTGGGGCTGCTGCTGATTGTGCGTATCATGCTGTCCCGCCACCTGGAGGCCATGGCCAACTACACCACCCGCCTCAACCTCAACGCCCTGATCGAACCCCTGCGCCTGAACCGTACGCCACCGTCCCGGCCCGACGAACTGAGCGAGATGGAGCACGCCCTCAACCAGATGCGGGAACGTCTGCTGGAGGAAACCCGGGACCTGCGGCAGACCAGCCGCCAGTCCATGGACGAACGGGATGAAGCCATTCGCGCCAACCACGCCAAGAACCTGTTCCTGGCCAACCTGAGCCATGAACTGCGGATCCCGCTGCAATCCGTGCTGGGTTACGCCAGCCTGCTCCAGGACACCCGGCTGGACCAGGAACAGCAGGACTATGTGGACACCCTCATGCATGCGGCGGAAGGCCTGTCTGCCATCATTAACGACCTGTTGGACATCTCCAGCATTGAGGCGGGCAAGCTGGAGCTGGACGCCATCGAGTTCGATCTGCGGGAAACCCTCAACGATATGGTGAGCATGCTCGGCCCCCGGGCCAGGGACAAGGGCCTGGCCCTGGAGCTGCGGGTGGACGAGAACCTGCCCGAACACCTGGTGGGCGACCCGATCCGGGTCCGCCAGGTGTTGCTGAACCTCACCTCCAATGCCATCCGCTACACCGACTCCGGCCATGTCCTGGTCAGCGCCGAACTGCTTGGGCGTAAGGGTGGCAATGCCCAGCTCCGGCTGTCGGTGGAGGACACCGGTATCGGCATCGACGCCGATAACCTGCCGCTGATCTTCGAGCCCTATGTCCAGTTCAACGCCCGGTCCCGCCGGCAACTGCCGGGGGCCGGCCTGGGCCTGACCATCTGCCGGCAACTGGTACAGCTGATGGACGGCCACCTGGACGTGGAGAGCACCCCCGGCGAAGGCTCCACCTTCTGGCTGGAGATCAGCCTGCCGGAAGCCAGCAACCGGGCCCCGAAAACCCGGGCCAACCTTGGCAAGGTACGGGGTCGGCGCATCCTAGTGACCGACTCCTACGCTCTGTCCCGCAAGATTACCCTGGAGATGCTGTCGCGGCTGGAAGTGGACATCGAGGCTGTACGTTCCGGCGCCGAGACCCTCGCAGCCCTGGCCACCGCCGACGAAACCGGCACACCCTTTGATGCCGTGATCCTGGACGGGTTCGTGCCGGATATGGAGAGCGACCTGCTGTGCCGCAAGATCCGCGAAAACCCGGGGTGGCAGAGTACCCGCATCTTCGTGCTGTCCGCCAACCCGCAGCGGGGCGATGGCGAGCATTTCCGGGAATCCGGTGCCGATGCCTTTCTCAGCAAGGCTCTGCGCGAATCCCGCCTGGCGCCCATGCTGAACCAGCTGTTCGAGGATGCCGACCGGGGCGAACGCCGGTTCCTGACCCGCTTCTCTCTGCAGGCCCCGATGGCGCCGCTGCCGACACCGATGCCCCTGCCCTGCGGCCCCATGGACGTCCTGTTGGCCGAGGACAACCCGGTGAACCGGGCCCTGACCCAGCGCCTGCTGGAAAAGCTGGGCTGCCGGGTCAGCACCGCCGTCGATGGCCAACAGGCGCTTGAGCAGTGGCGCGCCGGGCACTTCGACCTGATCTTCATGGATTGCGTGATGCCGGAACTGGATGGCTACGAGGCCACCTGCCAGCTCCGCCAGGAAGAGCAGGAGCACAGCCTGCCGCACACCCCCGTGGTCGCCCTGACCGCCAGCGCCATGGAACAGGACGAGGAGCGCAGCCGCGAGGCGGGGATGGATGTGTTTGTGGCCAAGCCAGTCAATATCGACATGTTGCGGGCGGTTCTGGAACAATACTGTTCAGAGACCCAACCCGAGGCCGCAAGAGAATCCTGATGTTTGTAGATTGCCCGACCTGCAAGACCCCGGTGGAATGGACCGACAGCAACCCCCACCGCCCCTTCTGCTCCGACCGCTGCCGCCTGATCGACCTGGGCGCCTGGGCCAGCGAGGATTACCGCATTCCCTCCCAGGAGCCGGTGTCGGAGGATGACCTGATGGAGTCCCTGCAACAGCAGGACGCCGATCACTCCCACTGAAACCGACCATCAACCGCGTCCGTACCGTCGTTAACGGCGGCTGAACGGACTTTAAGTTGAGCGTGGTACGCCCCACCGGTAATATGCCACCACGTTCACAACAACATCTGATCGGAACGAATCAACCAACTCCAGAGGTACCCCACCATGCTGTTTAGGACTTCTGCCATTGCCCTGCCCGCTGCCCTGTCAATCGCGGCAGCACCGGCCCTGGCCGCCGACGCGGATTTCAGCCTGACCAACGAGTCCGTCAAGGGCCAGGTCAACTTCTTTGATGCCCGGTCCGACATCCAGGCCGGCGCCGGCTACACCTACCACGAAGGTAGCCGTCACCTGATCAATGGCGAGTTCCACGCCCAGGGCCAGACCGCCCTGGGCAACCTGCCGACCACTGCCGGCATCGGCTTCCGGGGCCTGCTGTGGGACGATGACGACCTGGATGGCGGCGGCGTTGGCATCGGCGGCTATGCCACGGTCAACATTCCCAACGTTCCGGGCCTGTCGGTCGGTGGCAGCGCCCACTACGCCCCCAGCATCCTGTCGTTCGGGGACTCCGACGCTGTCACCGACATCGAAGCCAGGGTCAGCTACCGGGTCATCCGCAATGCCGACGTGTACGCGGGCTACCGTTATGTGAACACCGATCTGGACGACAGCAGCGCCGACATCAACCTGGATGAAGGTGTCATGGCCGGCATGAAGATCTTCTTCTGATACAAACCTGAACAGACCTTTCCTCGTAGTGACTGTTACACTCCCGATGTCACAGTCACTGCGAGGATTCGAATGTCTGCCGGTTCAAGAAGTCTCCTTCTGATCATCCCGTTTACCCTGGCGGCGCTGTGGGGCGTCCTGCACACCCCACCTCCGCCGCCGGAACCCCGCACGGATGACGCGGAAGAGGACGTGGAACTGGCCACCCTGCCGGAACTGCCCCGGTGGATCCTCGATCCCCTGCCTGACTTCCATCTCTATCAGGATGTGACGGAAAAGAAGGCCGCCTTCTTCTCCTACCTGTACAGCCGCACCCTGCTGGTGAACAGCCGGATACTGCTGCAACGCCAGCACCTGCTGGACCTGCAGGTAAAGGAAACCCTCAGCGAGAACGATATCGAGTGGCTGGCGAAGCAGGCCGAACGCCTGCGGGTGGATCAGGAGACCGGCAGCGATGAGATGTTCCGGCGGCTGCTGCGCCGTCTGGACACCATACCGCCCTCCCTGGTACTCGCCCAGGCCGCCAACGAGTCCGCCTGGGGTACCTCCCGGTTCGCTCGCCAGGGCAACAACCTGTTCGGCCAGTGGTGCTTCTCGCCGGGCTGCGGCCTGGTCCCCCTGAGCCGGCCCGAGGGCGCCAACTACGAAGTCGCCCGTTTCCGCTCCGCCTATCACTCGGTACGGGCCTACGTGCAGAACCTGAACCGGCATCCGGCCTACCATGAGCTTCGGGTACTGCGGGAAAAGGCTCATCAGAGCGGTGGCTACCCCACCGGCAGCGAACTGGCCGCCGGCCTGGGGGACTATTCGGAACGGGGTCACGAGTACATCCAGGAGTTACGGAGCATGATCCGCTACAACAACCTGGTGTGGTATGACCAGCAATACCGGGACACCATTGTCAGCCGTGACAATATCGAAGGGCTCATGGACCTGGCCACGGCTCCGGAGGAGCGGTTGCAGCCGGGTTACGAGCCGGCCGAGGACACCAACACCGCTTCTGTCGACTAACCTGTTGAGTCACTGAGCGCCTTGAGAGCAAGGCGCGGTGGCGAAGGTTTGGCGAGTCCAAATCGAGCCGGCGCAACGCGGCTATCAAGGCTCTCAGGCCTTGTGGGGCGCGCCCAGGTAGTCCCGGGATTGCATCTCCAGTAACCGCGACTCGGTGCGCTCGAACTCGAAACCGAGCCGGCCACCGGCATACAGCTCGGTAATCGGGGCCTCCGCGGAAAGGATAACCTTGACGTTACGATCGTAGAATTCATCGATCATATTGATGAACCGGCGGGCCTGGTCATCCTTGTCGCCCCCCAGCACCGGTACGTTGGACACGATAATGGTCTGGAATTCCCGGGCCAGTTCGATGTAGTCATTCTGGCTGCGGGGGCCATCGCAAAGCTCCCGGAACTCGAACCACACCACATCGTCGGAATGGGCCCGGGCCTGCAGCTTGCGACCGTTGACTTCCAGGTTCAGGGAATGGCTGCCAGCTTCCACCGCCAGGCCATCGAAACTCTTCTGCAGGCTGATATCCGCCTGTTCGTCCAGGGGCGAATGATAGAGTTCGGCCTGTTCCAGAGTCCGCAGGCGATAGTCCACTCCCCCGTCCACATTCACCACATCCGTGTACTTCTTGACCAGGTCGATGGCAGGCAGGAACCGCGCCCGCTGCAGACCGTCCTTGTACAGCCCGTCCGGCTCGATATTGGACGTGCACACCAGCGACACGCCACGGCTGAACAGCCCGTCCATCAGTGTCGCCAGGATCATGGCATCGCCGATATCGGACACGAAGAACTCATCAAAGCAGATGACCCGGGCCTCCTCGGCAAAGTGGGCCGCGACCTTTTCCAGGGGATTCTTCTCGCCCTTCAGGGCCTTGAGTTCATTGTGCACCCGCTGCATGAATCGGTGGAAGTGCACCCGCATCTTGCGGTCGAAGGGCAGTGATTCATAGAAGGTGTCCATGAGATAGGTCTTGCCACGACCAACGCCACCCCAGAAGTAGAGCCCCTTGACCGGTTCCTCACGACCTTTCCGTACCTTCAGCGACAGTTTCTTCAGCGGCCGGTTGCGCTCGTTCTCCGCTTCAACCAGTTTCTCGTACAACGCATGCAGTCGGCGCACAGCGTCTTCCTGAGCCGCATCCGCCTTGAAATCAGGGCGTTCCAGGTCTTGCTGGTATCGTTCCCAGGGTGTCATTCAGAGCCTTCTCCTGTCGGGAGCAGTGGTAATCGAAAGGGTCGCTATTGTCGCTGATTTTCATAAAAATCGCCATCTTGCGGGCAACGCCGGTAAACACCCGACAGATCAAAGTTGCAATAAATCAACAAAACCTTCGTAGGGGTATGAGACCATGGGCAGGGCCCGCCCTAAACGGGTATACTGAAATCATAATGTTCCCGGCCGGGGCGGGCTGGAGGCATAGCGGGGTAACCGGTGGTGCGACCGACCCGCTCCTCCGGACAACACCGCCCTTGACGCTAAAAAGGACTTCCGACAGGACGATAACCCTATGACCAACCTGATTCTGGCAGCTGTTGCCGCATTAGCCGTAGGACTGATCATTGGCCTTCTGATTGGCCGCTCCAGCCAGGGCACGACCCTGCGACAGCGCCGTACCGAACAGCAGATGGAAGAACTGCGCAACGAGTACACCCGTTACCAGGCACAGGTAAACGAACACTTCATGGAATCGGCGCACCTGCTGCGGCGCTTCAACGATGCCTTCCGCGATGTCAATCACCACATGGCCCGCGGCGCCAACCGCCTGGCCAACGACGACGAGTGGCTGGACGAGCTTGAACAGGAGAAGCAGCGCGCCCGTCTGACCGGAGCCAAGAGCGGCGATGGCGACGTGGCGGAACCCCCCAGGGACTATGCGCCCAAGAAGGATCCCGACGAGAAAGGCACCCTGGACGAGGGTTACGGCCTGACCGACGAGGAAAAGGCCAAGGCCTGACTTGAGACCGCGTCTGCCAGGCCAACCGGCCTGGCGTCGCCGTTACACCGGGTTATCGCAGTCAATGAACTGGTGTGAGACCCCGAACGTCTCCGCCAGGGCCTTGCCCAGTGCCTGCACACCGTAGCGTTCGGTGGCATGGTGACCAGCCCCGAAGTAATGGATGCCGCATTCCCGGGCGGTATGGGTGGTGGGCTCCGACGCCTCACCACTGATGTAGGCATCCACGCCCGCCTCCACCGCCGAGGGCAGGAATCCCTGGGCGGCACCGGTACACCAGGCCACCCGCCGGATCTGCTCGGGCCCGGCGCCCACGTGCAGGGGCTGGCGGCTGAGCCGCTCCTGCAGGAAACCGGCAAAGGCCTCCGGGGTCATGGGCTCCGCCAGTTCCCCTTCCCACAGCAATCCACCCAGTGGTCGCGGGTTGCGGATATCCAGCGTCTCCGCCAGCTGGCGGTTGTTGCCGTACTCCGGATGATCATCCAGCGGCAGGTGGTAGGCCACCAGACTGATGTCATGGGTCAGCAGGGTCTTGATGCGGGCTTTCTTCATGCCGGTGACCGGCTGGGGCTCGCCCTTCCAGAAATAGCCGTGGTGCACCAGGATCATATCGGCGCCGGCTTCTACCGCCGCATCAATAAAGGCCTGGGAGGCGGTCACGCCGCTGACGATCTTCGAGACCTCGTCGCGACCTTCCACCTGCAGGCCGTTAGGGCAGTAGTCCTGGAAGTTTTCGGGGGTCAGCCACTGGTTAAGGGTCTGGAGGATGTCGTTGCGTGTTGCCATGAGTGACTCCTATCGGTCAGCGGACAGGCAGGCCCGGAAAACCCGGCCGTTCTCAGCCGGTCAGTTCGCCGAGTGCCCACAGTAATTCGTCGTTCTGTCCGTCGGTACCAATGGTGATACGCAGGAAGTTGTCGATCCTGGGTTTGTCGAAGTATCGCACGATAATACCGCGCTCACGCAGTTGGGCGGCCAGGGTATCGCCTGACACCGATCCATGCTGACAGAAGATGAAGTTGGCGGCGGACGGCAGCACCTCGAAGCCCATCTCAGTCAGGGCCTCTGTCACCCGCTCCCGCTCCGCGATCACCTGCTTGCGGGTATGGTTGAACCAGGCCTCGTCTTCAAAGGCGGCCACCGCACCCGCCTGCGCCAGCCGGTCCAGGGGGTAGGAATTGAAGCTGTTCTTGACCCGGTTCAGGGCCTCCACCAGGTCCCGATGCCCCACCGCAAAGCCAACCCGCAGCCCGGCCAGTGAACGGGCCTTGGACAGGGTCTGCGTGACCAGCAGGTTCGGGTACCGGTCCACCAGGGCGATAGCACTCTCACCGCCGAAATCCACGTATGCCTCATCCACCACCACGACACTGTCCGGGTTACCGGCAACGATCTGTTCCACATCATCCAGTGGCAGGAACCGGCCCGTGGGCGCATTCGGGTTCGGGAAGATCACGCCACCGTTGGGCACCCGGTAGTCCTCCGGGTTGATCCCGAAGTCCCCGTTCAGGGGCACCAGGCGACTTTCCACACCATAGAGCCCGCAGTAAACCGGATAGAAACTGTAGGTGATGTCCGGAAACAGGATAGGCCTGTCCTGCTTGAGCAGCCCCTGGAAGATATGGGCCAGCACCTCGTCCGAGCCGTTGCCCACGAAGACCTGCTCCGGCGATACGTCATAGTAATCGCCAATCACCCCACGAAGCCGCTCACTCTCCGGGTCCGGGTACAGGCGCAGGCTGTCGTCCGCCTGCTGACGGATCACCTCAAGCACCTTGGGCGAGGGGCCGTAGGGGTTCTCGTTGGTATTCAGCTTCACCAGCCGCTGCATCTTCGGCTGCTCCCCCGGCACGTAGGGCTTGAGCTCACGTACCAGGGGACTCCAGAACTTGCTCATGACGGCTCCTTAGGACTCGCTGTCGGAATCGACGCGGTATTCGGCGGACCGGGCGTGGGCCGTCAGCCCCTCCCCCCTGGCCAGCACCGAAGCTACCCGCCCCATGCGATCAGCACCGGCGGCGGAAAACCCGAGCAGCGACGAGCGCTTCTGGAAGTCATAGACCCCCAACGGCGACGAGAACCGCGCCGTACCGGAGGTGGGCAGCACATGGTTGGGACCCGCGCAGTAGTCGCCCAGAGCCTCGGCGGTATAGCGGCCCATGAAGATGGCACCGGCATGACGGATCTTCTCCACCAGCGCCTGGGGCTCCTCAATGGACAGCTCCAGGTGCTCTGGAGCAATCCGGTTGGACACCACCGCGGCCTCATCCAGGTCCTTTACCTGGATCAGCGCACCACGGTCGGACAGGGACCGGGCAATAATTTCACCGCGCTCCATCGTCGGCAGCAGCTTACGGATACTGTCTTCCACCGCATCCAGAAACGCGGCGTCCGGGCTCACCAGAATGGACTGCGCCTGCTCATCGTGCTCCGCCTGGGAGAACAGATCCATGGCAATCCAGTCCGGATCGGTCTTGCCGTCACAGATCACCAGAATCTCCGACGGCCCGGCGATCATATCGATGCCCACGGTGCCGAACACCTCACGCTTGGCCGTAGCCACAAAGATATTGCCCGGCCCCACAATTTTGTCCACCGCCGGCACTGTCTCGGTCCCGTAGGCCAGCGCCCCAATCGCCTGGGCGCCACCAAGGGTAAACACCCGGTCGACACCGGCAATGGCAGCAGCGGCGAGAACCATGTCATTCACCACCCCCGCCGGGGTGGGCACCACCATGATCACCTCGCCGACACCCGCCACCTTGGCGGGAAGCGCATTCATCAGCACCGACGACGGATAGGCCGCCTTGCCACCGGGCACATACAGCCCCACCCGGTCCAGCGGCGTCACCTTCTGGCCCAGCACGGTGCCATCGGCATCCTCGTACTGCCAGGAATCCTGCTTCTGACGCTGGTGGTAGTCACGGATGCGATCGGCAGCGGCTTCCAGGGCGTCCCGCTGATCGGTCGGAATGCTCTCCAGGGCCTGCTCCAGACGCGTCTGGGAAATCTCCAGCTCGGCCATGGAGGCCACCTCAAGCTGATCAAACTTCGCGGTAAACTCCATCACCGCCTGATCGCCCCGTAGCTTTACCTCGCTCAGAATATGACGGACCGACTCGTTTACCTGATGGTCAACGCTGTCGTCCCAAGCCAACAGCTTGCTGAGCGCGTCATCAAAGCCTGCATCGGAAGCAGACAATCGGGTAATAGTCACGTCTGTCATAGGTCACCCTGAGGTTTATACACAGTTTGGAGATAACACTCCGGAGTAGTTTGGGCGGGCCGGGAAGCCTTTCCGGGACCGTCGAACGCGAGGGGCGGCGTTCCTTGAGCCTCCTGAAGGCAACTCCCAAAGGAGCCCGGATGAGCGGTAAGGCTTTCCGGGACCTTCAAAAACACGGACGTTTTTGAAGAGCCTCCATGGATGGATTCACGGCGTGTCCCGGAAAGCCTTACCGCTTAGCCGGGCGCGAGCCGTACTCCCAAGCCAAAACCAAAAATCAGGCTTCGACGACCCGCCGAGCCTCAACCGCCTGCCCCATCTTCTCAACAATGGGCTGCAACAGCTCATGCTTCATCTTCATGGAAGCCCGGTTCGCCACCAGCCGGGTACTGATATTCTCAATCAGCTCCCGCGGCTCCAGCCCATTGGCCTTAAGCGTATTACCGGTATCCACGATATCCACGATCTCATCCGCCAGCCCCAGCAACGGCGCCAGCTCCATCGCCCCATAGAGCTTGATGATATCCGCCTGCCGCCCCTGGGCCGCGTAATAGCGCCGGGCCAGATTCACAAACTTGGTAGCCACCCGCAGGCGGCCCTGGGGCGCTTCCTGCCCCTTCACCCCGGCAGTCATCAGCCGGCAGCGGGAAATATTCAGGTCCAGGGGCTCATACAGCCCTTCGCCGCCATGCTCCATCAACACATCCTTGCCAGTCACCCCCAGATCCGCACCACCATACTGTACATAGGTGGGCACATCCGTGGCGCGGATGATCAGCAGGCGCACATTCGGATCCGTGGTCGGGAACACCAGCTTGCGGGACTTTTTGATGTCGTCCACAAACTCAATGCCGGCTTCCCTCAACAAAGGAATCGTCTCGTCAAGGATGCGCCCCTTCGACAGCGCAATGGTAATCGATGTCTCGGTCATCGGTGATCAGTCCGGTCTGAATGTCTTGTCCGGTCCGGCCTCAGGCCGGCAGCCGGCGGATACTCGCGCCCAGCAGCTGGAGCTTTTCCTCGATGCACTCATAGCCACGGTCGATATGGTAGATGCGGTCCACGATGGTGTCACCGTCCGCCACCAGCCCGGCAATCACCAAACTCGCGGAAGCCCGCAGGTCCGTGGCCATCACCGGCGCGCCGGTCAGATGCGGCACACCCTTGATGATCGCGGCGTTGCCTTCCAAGGTGATATCGGCCCCCATACGGCCAAGCTCCTGGATATGCATGAAGCGATTCTCGAACACCGTCTCCACGATGGTGCCGGTACCCTCGGCCACGGTATTCATGGCCGCGAACTGGGCCTGCATATCCGTGGGGAATGCCGGATAGGGGGCCGTGCGCAGGGATACCGCCTTCGGCCGGTTACCCTTCATGTTCAGCTCGATCCAGTCCTTGCCGGTGCTGATATGGGCCCCGGCCTCTTCCAGCTTGAGCAACACCGCTTCCAGCAGGTCTTCCCGGGTGTCCTTCAGCCGCACCCGGCCACCGGTGGCGGCAGCAGCCACCAGATAGGTACCGGTTTCCACCCGGTCCGGCAGCACATCGTAATGGCAGCCGTGCAACCGCTCCACACCGTGGATCTCGATGGTGGCGGTGCCATGACCCCGGACATCCGCGCCCATGGCGATCAGGCATTCCGCCAGGTCCACCACTTCCGGCTCCCGGGCGGCGTTTTCCAGGATGGTGACACCGTCGGCCAGGGCCGCCGCCATCATCAGGTTCTCGGTGCCAGTCACGGTCACCGTGTCCAGGAAGATATGGGCGCCCTTCAGGCGACCATTGGATTTGGCGTGGATGTAACCATTTTCCACCCGCACCTCGGCGCCCATCTGCTCCAGCCCCTGAATGTGCAGGTTCACCGGCCGGCTGCCGATGGCACAACCACCGGGCAGGGACACCTCGGCCTCGCCGAAATGGGCCACCAGCGGCCCCAGCACCAGGATGGAGGCCCGCATGGTCTTCACCAACTCGTAAGGCGCGACGGTTTCCTTGATGGTACTGGCATTTACCTGCACACTCATCTTCTCGTCAATCATCACCTCAATGCCCATGCGGCCGAGCAGCTCGATCATGGTGGTAATGTCGTTGAGGTGCGGCAGATTGCCCACCGTTACCGGCTCATCCGCCAGCAGCGTTGACGCCAGGATCGGCAGGGCTGAGTTCTTGGCTCCGGAGATGCGAATCTCGCCGTCAAGCGGCTGGCGACCCCGGATAAGTAGTTTGTCCACGATGAATTCCTGTAGTTGTGAGCCAACCGTTATGAACCGGTAGTCAGGAACCGGCCGCTGTACGTCGGCTTACTGTTGCCGGGCCGCCCATTGGGCCGGAGTGAATGCGCGAATGGTCAGGGCATGGATGGTACCGTCATCCAGCTGCTCCCGCAGCGCGCCATAGACAAGCTGCTGCTTCTTCACCGGAGACATGCCTTCAAAGCGGTCGCCAACGGCCACGACCAGGTAATGGTTCCCTTCGCTCTGTACCTCGATCTCGCAGTCGGGCAGCTCTTTGCGAACCAGTTCGGCAACGTCCTGGGGTTGCATACGCGTATAACCTCAATTTGTGCGAAACGAAAGCGGAATTGTACCGGATTATCAGGAGGCGGTCAGCCAGCGGGAAACACCGTTGAGACGGGAGAGCCCGAGCAGGTCGTCCGGTACTCCGATGAAGGTCAGCGAGACCTGCCGCCGGTCCGCCTGACGATGCAGGCACAGGAGCAGCGACAGCAACACGCTGCTGGCGGTGGAGGTGGCGGCCAGGTCCACGCGGGCGTTGGTGCCCGACGACAGGGAGGCCAGCCAGCTTTCACCCCGCCGCCTGATCTCGAGCACATTGCCGGCATGGATGCGCCCGGCCAGTGTCAGACAGTCACCGGCGGGCTCAGCGCTGGCACTCATTCGTTGTCCGCGCCCTTATCCATTTCCTCGTCCAGGTTGAGGGAGGCCACGGCGTCGCCCCAGTTCTCTATCACCGCGTCCACGTCACCGCGACGGGACTCCATCTCCTGGGCAAACCGGTCACGGAAGGCCAGGCCGATATTCACGCCCTCCACAATGACATTTTCCATCATCCAGTTGCCGCCATCCGTGTTGCGGTACATGGAATAGGTTACCTGGTAGCGGTCACCGGACTCGGTGGTGACCAGCATGTCCACGGAGGCCCGGTCCTCGTCCCTCGGGTTGATCCGGGCACCCTGGACCGCGATCTCAAAGCCATCGGAGTTATTCACCAGGGCCTGGGCATAGCTCTCGAACAGGCTGCGCTTGAAACGGACCACGAAGTCGTCACGCTGTTCCGGTGTCGTCTGTCTGGCGTAACGGCCCATGACCCGGGCCGCAATACGGCGGAAATCGACAAAGCCCTCAAGGGTCTTTTCCATTTCCCGGTAGAAGGCATCCGGGTCCTCGTTGTACAGCCCTTTTTCCTCATTGAGCCTTTGCACCAGCTTCTGGGTGTTCTCGTCCACATAGCTCGCCAACTGCTCGCTGTTGGCGGCGGCGGGCCGTACCAGCAAGGCCGCTACCAGCGCGAAAACGGCCAGCGCCCAGGGCATGATGGCGTATTGGTTGA
Organism: Marinobacter shunpengi; assembly: GCF_045449715.1. Taxonomy (NCBI): domain Bacteria; kingdom Pseudomonadati; phylum Pseudomonadota; class Gammaproteobacteria; order Pseudomonadales; family Marinobacteraceae; genus Marinobacter; species Marinobacter shunpengi. The sequence goes on from NZ_JBJJLA010000011.1 coordinate 121,061, forward strand.
TCGATCGAACCGCGGTCATGGGTCTCTCCTGTTTTATGTCCTTGCCTGACTACTCGCCACCCTGACCGGAGGCGAAGTTGCTGATCACACGCTCAATGTTAAGCGCTGACTGGGTTTCGTAGAAAGTATCTCCGTCCGCCAGGGATTCCAGGTCCCCACCCGGTGAAATATCAATATACTGTTCACCCAGCAGGCCCGATGTACGTATGATTGCTGAGCTGTCGGCGGGAATGCTGTCATACCCTGCCTCGATATCGATCACCACCCGCGCCTGGAAGGTCTCCTGGTCAAGGGCCACCTCGCGGATCCGCCCCACGGTTACACCGGCCATGGAGACCCGGGAGCGCGGCGCCAGACCGCCAGCATCGTTGAAGTAGGCGGACACCGTGTAGGTCTCACCACCCGGCTTGAAAGTCAGCCCGCTCACCTGCAGTGCCAGCACCAGCAGCGCCGCACCACCCGCCAGGATGAACAGGCCAACCATGATTTCCGTTGTTCTCTGGGCCATCAGAAACTCCCGAACATGACAGCGGTGAGGACAAAATCCAGCCCCAGGACCGCCAATGATGAATACACAACCGTCCTGGTGGTGGCCGAACTGATACCCGCCGAGGTCGGCACGCAGTCGTACCCCTGGTACACCGCGATCCAGGTGCACACGAACCCGAACACCAGGCTCTTGACCAGGCCGTTGACCACATCATCCAGGAACGCCACGGACGCCTGCATGTTGCCCCAGTAGGAGCCTTCGAATACACCCAGCCACTGGACACCCACCAGCATACCGCCCCAGATGCCCACCACCGAAAAGATCAGCGCCAGTACCGGCATGGAGATGAAACCGGCCCACAGGCGGGGCGCGATCACCCGGCGCAGGGGATCCACGCCCATCATCTCCATACTGGAAAGCTGTTCCGTGGCCTTCATCAGGCCGATTTCCGCCGTCAGGGCGGAACCGGCCCGGCCGGCAAACAGCAATGCCGTCACCACCGGCCCCAGCTCCCGCAACAGGGTCAACGCAATCATCTGGCCAATGGCGCTTTCCGACCCGAAGTCACTGAGGATCGAGTAGCCCTGAAGCGCCAGCACCATACCGATAAACAGCCCCGACACCACCACGATGGCCAGTGACAGCACCCCCACCGTATAGAGCTGGCGCACCAGCAGCGGCAACCCGACGGCCGGCCGGGGCACCCCGGCCAGGGCGCCCCACAGGAACATAGATGCCCGCCCCAGGGAGGCCACCACGGCCAGTGCGCTGCGCCCCAGCCCGGCGACACGATCCACCAGCCCGTCAACCATGGCGCCCCTCCCCCACCCGGTCGGCGCTGCCCCAGTCCGCTCCGGCATCCGGTGCCGGGTAATGGAACGGCACCGGCCCGTCCGGCTGACCATGGAGGAACTGCTGCACCCGGGGCGACGAGTGATTCCTGAGCTCGTCCGGCGAGCCTTCGCCGATTACCTGGCCGTCGGCGATGATGCAGGCGTAATGGGCAATACTGAGGGATTCCGGCACGTCATGGGAGACCAGCACGCTGGTCAGTCCCATGGTGGTATTGAGGTCACGGATCAGTTTCACCAGCACGCCCATGGCGATGGGATCCTGGCCGGCAAAGGGCTCGTCGTACATGATCAGCTCGGGGTCCAGGGCGATGCTCCGGGCCAGGGCCACCCGGCGGGTCATGCCCCCGGAGAGTTCAGCGGGCATCATGTCCCGGGCACCCCGCAGTCCCACGGCCTCCAGCTTCATCAGCACGATGTCCCGGATCATGTCCTCCGGCAGGGCGGTGTGTACCCGCAGCGGGAAGGCCACATTCTCGAACACACTCAGGTCGGTGAACAGCGCGCCACTCTGGAACAGCATGCCCATGCGCTCACGCAGCCGGTAGAGGGCCTTGCGGCCCAGCCTGGGCACGTCCTCACCCTCCACCGTGACCCGGCCGCTATCCGGCCTGAGCTGGCCACCGATCAGCCGCAGCAGGGTGGTCTTGCCGGTACCGCTGGGCCCCATGATGGCGGTGATCCGGCCACGGGGGATGCTCAGGGTCACGCCGTCGAAGATGCGCCGGTTCCCCCGGGTAAAGACAACATCATCGAGAGTGATGCAGGATGAGTCAGACATGTCAGAAACTGCCGGAAAATTTGGCGTACAGTATGCCAACTTGCGCTGCCGCTCAATGGTCGGGGGTGTTAAAGTTTGGCAGGAGAGGCCCGGCAGCCAGCGAACACCCCCTGCGGGAAGGCCCGGAGGCCGGGTTGATGATATACTGTCGCCCCTGTTACACCCCCGGTGGCACCAGCCCCGGATCGGAGCAATCCAGGAGCCCCATGAACAAGCCTTATGTCTCTGCCGCATTGCAGGCCATCGAAGTGGAACGCCAGGCCGTGGAGGCCCTGTCCACGCGCATCGGCGATGACTTCGTCCATGCCTGCGAGGTGATGATGGCATGCCAGGGCCGCGTGGTGGTGACCGGCATGGGTAAGTCCGGTCATATCGGCAACAAGATAGCCGCCACCCTGGCCAGTACCGGCACGCCATCGTTCTTTGTCCACCCCGGTGAAGCCAGCCATGGCGACCTGGGCATGATCACGCCCCAGGATGTGGTACTCGCCATTTCCAATTCCGGCAACACCGCTGAGGTACTGACCATCCTGCCCCTGATCAAGCGCATGGGCGCCCCCCTGATCAGCATGACCGGCAACCCGGATTCCACCCTGGCCCGGGAGGCCGTGGCCAACCTGGACATCAGCGTGGCCAAGGAGGCCTGCCCCCTGGGGCTGGCCCCCACCTCCAGCACCACCGCCACCCTGGTCATGGGCGACGCCCTGGCCGTGGCCATGCTGGAGGCCCGCGGCTTCAGCGCCGAGGATTTCGCCTTCTCCCACCCCGGTGGCACCCTGGGACGGCGACTGCTGCTGCGGGTGTCCGACATCATGCACATCGATGACCGGGTACCGAAGGTACAGGAGAACACCCCCCTGTCCGGCGCCCTGCTGGAAATCTCCCTCAAGGGCCTCGGCATGACCACGGTCATCAACGAGGACGGCAAGCTGGTGGGTATCTTCACCGACGGCGACCTGCGCCGGACCCTGGACCGGTCCATCGACATCCACAAGACCCTGATCCGTGATGTCATGACCCGCAACGGACGCACCATCCATGAGGACCAGCTCGCCGCCGAGGCCCTGCACATCATGGAGGAGCTGAAGATCAACGCCCTGCCCGTGCTGGACCGCAACGACGAACTGGTGGGCGCCCTCAACATGCACGACCTGCTGCGCGCCGGCGTGATCTGACGGAGTGGTAATGACCGAGGAGACGGCACCCAACAGCCGGCCGGAGTGGCCGGACGACGCACTCACCAGGGCCCGGGAGATTGCCCTGCTGGCCCTGGACGTGGACGGCGTGATGACCGACGGCTCCCTGCTGTTCTCTGCCAGCGGCGATGAACTCAAGGCATTCAACATCCTCGACGGGCTTGGCCTCAAGCAGGCCATGGCCGCCGGCATTGAGGTGGCGGTGATCACCGGTCGCCAGTCCCCGCTCACCGAGCGGCGCATGACCAGCCTCGGCATCACCACCCTGCTCCAGGGCCGGGAGGACAAGATCGCCGCCCTGCGGGAAATTATGGCCGAGCGACAACTGCAGCCGGCCCAGGTGGCCTACATTGGCGACGACCTGCCAGACCTGGCCGCCATCCGCTATGCCGGGTTTGGTGTTACCGTGCCTAACGGCCACTGGTTCGTGCGCCAGCACGCCGATTTCTGCACCCACGCCGCCGGCGGTTCGGGTGCCGTGCGGGAGCTCACCGACCTGCTGCTGTCGGCCCGGGGGCACCTGGACGGCGAACTGCTGACCTGGCTGGGGGACACCTGATGGCGTCAGAGAATCCCCGCCACCTGCTGCTGAGGGTCCTGGATTTCCTGGCCCGCCCGGGCATCCGCAACCCCGGCCTGCTGATCGCCGTCGTGGCCCTGGGTTTCCTGCTGTGGCACAGCGATGAGCCAGCCACCGTCGATACCGACGCCATGGAGCTACGGGGCGCCAGTGAGCCCGACACCTTTATCAATGACGGTGAATTCCGCTCGTTCGATACCCAGGGCCGCCCCAAGCTGGTAGCCTCAAGCCCTCGTACGGAACAGTTCGACGACCGCCGGCAGGCAGTTTTGGAAGCGCCGGACGCCACTCTGTATGATCATGAGGCCGACCTGCGCTGGCTGCTGGACGCCAACCATGGCCTGTACCACATGGACACCGAAGTGATGGAACTGGAAGGCAACGTGGAAGTCACCCGAAGCGTGGAAGGCGGTAATGCCATCTTGCTCACCGAGTACCTTCGCATCGATAATCCCGCCGGCAGGGCGACAACCGATCGCCCCGTCACCCTGAAGTCGCCGGGCAGCATCACCCACGCCCGAGGCATGACCGGCTGGTTCGATGAACGGGTGCTGGAATTGGAAAACTCAGTCGAGGGGATCTATGAAACCCGTCAGTAACCTGGCAGGTCGCCTGCTACTGCTGTCAACGCTGGTTCTGGGCCCGGCCCTGCCCGCCCTGGCCTTCAACCTGGACTCCAACGAACCGATCCGGGTGACCGCGGATTCGGCCCGCCTGGACGACAACCAGGGCATCGCCATCTACCGGGGCAACGTCGAGGTCCGCCAGGGGGGGATCCTGCTCACCGCCGACCGGGTCGATGTCCACCGAAACGCCCAGGGCCTTGACCGTATCGACGCCCGCGGACAACCTGCCACCTATTCCCGGCCCGCTACCGAGACCGAAGGCCCGGTGGACGCCAAAGCCCTGCTCATCCACTATTCCGCTCCCGACAACCTGCTACGTTTCGAGCGGGAGGCCGTGGTGAAGCAAGGCGGTGACGAGTTCCGTGGTGCCGTGATCAACTACAACACCGCCAACCGCGTGGTTACCGGTGAGGGCCGGACCGCGGAGGGCGAGGGGTCCGGACGGGTTGAAATGGTTATCCAGCCCCGGGGCAACAACTCCGGCAACAACAACTGACGGCTGTTTCCATGGCACTATTGCAGGCAAATCATCTCGCCAAGAGCTACAAACAGAAACAGGTGGTTATCGATGTATCCCTGAGCATCGAGAGCGGCCAGATCGTGGGACTGCTGGGCCCCAATGGCGCCGGCAAGACCACCTGCTTCTACATGATCGTCGGCCTGGTGCCGGCGGATCACGGCCACATCAGCATCGACGGCAAGGACATCACCCCCCTGCCCATGCACGGGCGGGCACGGCAGGGCATCGGCTACCTGCCCCAGGAAGCGTCAGTATTCCGGAAGCTGTCGGTCAGCGACAACATCATGGCGATCCTGGAAACCCGGAAAGACCTCAACAAGAAGCAGCGCCAGGACAAGATGGAAGAACTGCTGCATGAATTCCACATTACCCATATCCGTGACAGCGCCGGCATGGCCCTGTCCGGGGGTGAGCGCCGGCGGGTGGAAATCGCCCGGGCACTGGCCATGGAACCGGCCTTTATCCTGCTGGACGAACCGTTTGCCGGGGTGGATCCCATCTCCGTCAGCGACATCAAGCAGATCATCCGCCACCTGCGGGACAAGCAGATCGGCGTACTGATCACCGACCATAACGTGCGGGAAACGCTGGATATATGCGAAAAGGCCTACATCGTCAGCAGCGGCCACATCATTGCCTCTGGGTCCGCGGATGAAGTCCTGGCCAACCAGCAGGTGAAGGAAGTCTACCTGGGGAACGAGTTCAGGCTGTAATCCGACGCCAGACCGTGCCCATTACACACTGCAACACAGTCCGCACGCCCTGCAATTGTGTTGACAGCAGCAAGGGGGTACACTCGGCAAAGAACTTGCTTGTTATTTCCAAGTATCCGGTAATGCTGATTTTTTTGCCTGACTTCAGCTATTTTTTGAGCTGAATCAGTGTTTTTTAGCAACGATTCTGTTACCGGCTACCTCAGAAGGGCGATGGATGTGAAACCATGGTGATGAAAGCCTCCTTACAGTTAAAGATGGGTCAGAGCCTGACGATGACCCCACAACTGCAACAGGCGATCCGTCTGCTCCAGCTTTCCACACTGGACCTGCAACAGGAAATCCAGCAGGCCCTGGACTCCAACCCGATGCTGGAAACCTCCGAGGAGGAAGACACCGACGAGTCTTCCGACGCCGAGCGGGACAACAACGAGGAGTCGGTCAGCGCCTCGGAAGGTGAGTCCGCAGCCGACAATACCTGGGAGGAATCGGACTGGTCGGCGGACAACAACCCGTCCGACAACATCCCCGACGACCTGCCGGTGGACACCGCCTGGGACGATATCTACCAGTCCGCGCCGGCTCCCGCCTCCCGGGGCGATGACGACAATGACTCCGATTTCGAAAGCCGCAGTCCCACTACCGAGACCCTGCACGACCATCTGGAGTGGCAGCTCAACCTGACCCCCATGGGCGAGCGGGATGCCGCCATCGCCCATGCCCTGCTGGATGCCGTGGATGAGCGCGGCTACCTGACCTCCGCACTGGAGGAAATCCATTCCGGGCTGATGGACGACGAAGACGAGGACCCGGTGGAAATGGACGAGGTGGAAGCCGTCCTGCGCCGCCTGCAGCACTTCGACCCGCCCGGTGTCTTTGCCCGTGACCTGCAGGAATGCCTGCTGATCCAGCTTAACCAATTGCCCGCAGACACCCCGTGGCTGGACAAGGCGCGACTGGTGATCACCCACTACATCAACCTGCTGGGTAACCGCGACTACGCACAACTGTTACGGCGCAGTCGCCTGAAGGAAGACCAGTTGCGGGAAGTGCTGGCGGTGATCACCGCCCTCAACCCGCACCCGGGCAACGCCCTGGACACCTCCGAGCCGGACTACGTGATTCCGGACGTGATCGTACGCAAGGACAAGGGCCGCTGGCGGGTGGAACTGAATCCTGAAATTGCCCCGCGCATTCGTGTCAATGCCAGCTATGCTTCCCTTATAAGGCGTGCCGACAGCAGTGCCGACAACACCTATCTGCGGGATCAGCTCCAGGAGGCGAAATGGTTCATCAAGAGCCTGCAGAGTCGGAACGAGACCCTGCTGAAGGTGGCGACACGAATAGTTGAACATCAACAGGGTTTTCTGGACCATGGGGAAGAGGCGATGAAACCGCTGATCCTGTCGGACATCGCCCAGGCTGTGGAAATGCACGAATCCACCATTTCCCGGGTCACCACGCAAAAGTTCATGCACACGCCCCGTGGCATCTTCGAGCTGAAGTACTTCTTCTCGAGCCACGTGAGCACCGAGGAAGGCGGCGAATGCTCGTCCACGGCCATTCGCGCAATGATCAGGAAACTGATTGCGGCGGAAACCCCGAAAAAGCCGCTCAGTGACAGCAAGATTGCCACCATGCTGGGAGAGCAGGGCATCAAGGTGGCGAGGCGAACGGTGGCAAAGTACCGTGAAGCCATGCATATTCCGCCCTCCAACGAGCGGAAGCGACTGGTCTGACACAAAGGGTCTGACAAACAGGAGAAGCCCATGCAACTGAACATTTCCGGTCATCATGTCGAACTGACTCCCTCCCTCAAGGATTACATCAACGAGAAATTCGAAAAACTTGAGCGCCACTTCGATCACATCAGCAACTGTCAGGTAACCCTGGAGGTGGAAAAGGTGCGCCAGATCGCGGAAGCCACGCTGCATGTGGTCGGCGGCGAAATCCACGCGAAGGCTGAAAACGATGACATGTACGCCGCCATCGATGCCCTGGTGGACAAACTTGACCGGCAGATCCTCAAGCACAAGGAAAAGAACGTTGACCGGATGCACGGAGCAACTGCCCGCTAACCATTGCGATACCGGAACGGCTATAATCTGACTCACAACGCTGCGGTACGGACTCGTACCGCAGCATTTTTTTATCGGGACCGACGAGCATCCATGACCGATTCGACCTTGACCATCAACAACATACTGGCGCCGGAACTCACCCATTGCCGGGTCAATGGCACCAGCAAGAAGCGGATTCTGGAATTTATCGCGGAAAAGGTGGCCGGACAGTATCCGGAGCTGGATGAAACCCAGATCTTCAATAACCTGGTAGCCCGGGAGCGGCTGGGGAGCACCGGCATCGGTCAGGGTATTGCCATTCCCCACTGCCGGCTCGAAGGGTGCACCCGCGTGGTCGGGGCCCTGGTCACGATGGAGGAAGGGGTAGCCTTCGACGCCATCGACAACCAGCCGGTGGATCTCCTGTTCACACTGATCGTGCCCCGCGAAGCCACCTCAGAGCACCTGGAGCTACTCAGCCAGCTTGCCGAGCAATTCAATGACCGCAGCTTCTGCGATGCCCTTCGGGCCTGCGAGACCGCCGAAGGTCTCCACCAGAAGATGACCGGCAACACCTGATCCTTTCCCGGCATGTCGCGTATACTCGCGCTCAATGTCGGCCAAGTCGCCAGGGGACAAGTTTCATGAAGCTGATCATCGTTAGCGGACGTTCCGGTTCGGGCAAGAGTACCGCCCTCCATGTGCTGGAGGATCTGGGTTACTACTGCATCGACAACCTGCCCATCGGGCTGCTGTTCCCGCTGACCACCGAGGCCACCTCACGCAACTCGGGCAGCCGGCTGGAGAAGATTGCGGTCAGCATTGATGCCCGCAACCTGTCCAGCGAGATTGCCAATTTCGAGGCTATCCATCAGCGGCTGCTGGACTCGGGGATGACCACCGAGATCATCTATCTGGATGCCACCGAACAGTCCCTGCTGCAGCGTTTCCATGCCACCCGGCGCAAGCACCCCCTGAGCGACGACGACACCTCGCTCACCGAGGCCATCCGCTACGAGAAGCAGCTGCTGGAACCCATCGCCCAACTGGCGGACCTGTACCTGGACACCACCGAGCTGTCCATGTACGAGCTCCGGGATATGGTCAAGCAGCGAATTATCGGCCGCCGTGAGCAGGAGCTGGCACTGCTGTTCCAGTCGTTTGGGTTTAAGCACGGTGTGCCGGTGGATTCCGACTATGTTCTGGACGTCCGCTGCCTGCCCAACCCCTACTGGGACCCGCAACTGCGCAAATACACCGGCATGGACCAGCCGGTCATTGATTTCCTGGGCTCCGACGACATGACTAACCGTATGATCGATGACCTGACCCGTTTCCTGGAAAGCTGGCTGCCCCAGTTCAGCAAGAGCAACCGCAGCTACATGACCATTTCCATCGGCTGTACCGGCGGACAGCATCGGTCCGTCTACGTGTGCGAACAACTGTCCCGCTATTTCAGCCGGCAGTACAACCGGGTCCAGACCCGGCACACGGAACTGCCCCACCTGAACCCGAAAACCAGCGGTACGGCATGATCCGCCAACCCATTACCATCATCAACAAGCTCGGGCTGCATGCCCGGGCGGCCGCCAAACTGGTCGAGACGGCATCGGCCTTCGAAAGCCATGTACTGCTGTCCAAGGGTGACCGCGAGGTGGACGCCAAGAGCATCATGCCGGTGATGATGCTGGCCGCCAGCCAGGGAACGGAAGTAGAACTGATAGCGGACGGCCCTGATGAACAGCAGGCCATCGAAGCCCTTGAGGCATTGATTAATGACTATTTTGGTGAGGGCCAGTAACCCATGAGAGAACAGCCGTGAGCAAATACGATCCATCCCGGGAAGCGACCGGCGACGAAGACGAGCTGATCAAGAGCAAGTCGCAGGTCAAACGCGAAATGCAGGCACTGCAGGAGCTGGGCAAACACATGCTGGACCTGGGCGATGAACAGCTTGCCACCCTGCCCATGAGTGAGACGCTGAAGGCGGCGATCCAGGAATCCCGCCGTATCCGACAGCACGAGGCCCGGCGCCGGCACCTGCAATACATCGGCAAGGTGATCCGTAACGAGGACGATCCCGAGGCCCTGCGCCGCGCCGTGGAAGCCTTTGACGCCGGCAGCGAGGAACACACCCGCCGCCATCACCTGGCCGAGCGCTGGCGTGACCGCCTGATCGCCGAGGGCAACGCCGCCGTGGCGGAATTTGTCGGCCATTGCCCGACGGCGGACGTGCAGCACCTCCGCAACCTGCTGAGGAACGCCCAGAGGGATGTCAAGACGGACAAGAACACCGGCCAGGGCCGGAAACTGTTCCGCTACCTGCGGGAGTGTATCGACGACGCCGAGCAGGCTGGCTGATTCGCCGGTTCCGGCATTCCCTCGGGTTCATCCGCTGATCGACAGACTACAGTCGCCGGTGCTCCCACACCGGCATGCGCTTGCGGACCTGCTGCAGGTAGTCCGGATCCAGCTCGGTGACGAGCACCCCAGCCCCTTCGGCCAGCTCCTTGACCACCTTGCCCCAGGGATCGACGATCACCGAGTGACCATAGGTGCGGCGGCGCTCGCTGTTCTGCCCCCCCTGCCCCGGCGCCACCATCCAGACCTGGTTCTCAATGGCCCGGGCCCGGACCAGGGGGTGCCAGTGGGCGTCGCCGGTATGCCAGGTGAAGGCGCTGGGCAGGGTAACCCAGTCCACTCCCCGTTCGCGCAACTGCCGGAACATCTCAGGAAAGCGAAGGTCATAGCAGATCGCCAGCCCCAGCCGGCCCACGGGCGTGTCCACCGTCACCAGTTGCTCGCCGGGTTCAAAGGTGTCCGATTCCCGGTACTGTCCCTGACTGTCCTCCACCATGGCATCGAACAAGTGGATCTTGTCATAGCGGGCGACTTCCGTGCCCTGGTCGTCCACCACCACACAACTGGCCCTTACCCGGTTCTCCAGGGCGGAGCCATCTGGCCGGGCAGCAATGGGCAGTGAGCCGCCAACAATCCAGAGCCCGTGCTTGCGGGCCTGTTCCGCCAGAAAACTGCGGATGGGGCCGTCTGAGGCCACCTCGCGACCACCGTGCAACGGCATGTTGGCGGTATCCAGCACCGCAAAGTTCTCCGGCAGTACCGCCACCCGGGCTCCCTGCTCGGCCGCCCGGGCCAGCAGCCGGGAGGCCTGGTCAAGATTGTCGTCAATATCCCTTGTGCTCACCATCTGAATGGCGGCGACGGTCTGGGCATTCGCCATGGCGATCTCCATCGGGGCTGCCTGATTGGACGGACTATTCCTGGTTCCCGGAATCGAAGATGTTCCGCAGGTCCACCTTCGGATTATCCCAGGTTCCCCTTACACTATAAGTGGCACTGGTCAGTTTGCTCAACGGTTCACCCAGCAGTTTATCCAGTACGAACAGGGCACCCCCCACCGGCGGCGAGGCGCCCATCAGGATTGCCGCCAGGGGCAGGTTCTGGGTCAGCGGCAGGATCACCACCAGCCGCATGTCCAGGGTTTCCGCCGCCAGGTTGGTTAGCCCCGATAGCCTCAGCGCCCCGGAGGGGCCCGCCAGTTGCAGGTCCGGATCCCAGGTCAGCACGCCGTTATCCAGTTTTGCCTTGCCGTAGATGGCATCAAAGGCGACCCCCGCCTCATAGAGATCGGAGAAATCAAACTGCAGGCGACGCTGCAGGGTGTCGGTGTTGAGCAGGTTGAAGACCCGGAAGATCTGGGCCGTCTCGTTATTCTGCAGGATTACGCCATCATCCAGCCTGACACTGAATTCCCCACTCAGGCGACCGGCGGCGAACTGGTCGGGGCGACCGGGCCACGCAATATTGAGGTCGATCACCGAGTTCTTGTTGGTCATCGGTATTTCCTTGCCCACCAGGCTGGCCAGGCCCTGGAGCCCGCCGCCCTCCAGTACCCCCTGCACCAGGGTGACCTCCTCGCCGGAGGTGACCCCCCAACGAAGCTGACCATCAAATACCAGCGACTCCAGGCGGCCCTGGAGGTCCATCAACGTCACCTGATCCGGTGACGGTGACAATACGAATGACCAGGAGCCGGCGGGATCGTCCCCCAGGATCAATGAGGCGATACGAACCTCCACCTCCGGCCACTGCCCCGCCGCCATGCCCCGGAACGCATCAAGCTGTTCAGAGGGGGTGAGCAACGCCGGCACGGCACTACCCCCGGTATCCTGTTCGTGGTCCCGGGCCAGACTGAGCCGGTCCAGGTCGACCCAGATGCGATCACCGGAATCGGGAATCCGTACCCGACCCACCGCACGATCGGAATTGGTTGTCAGCAGCCAGCCGTCCTCCCTGGGCCGTGCCGTTACCCGGAGACCGGGAACCGCATGATCTCCCAGGATCAGCTCGTTCATCCTCAGATCGACACTGTTCAGCCAGTCAAACCGCTGACCGGTACCCCCGGACTCCGCCCCCGACGGGGCGTCACCGGTCACGCCCAACTGCTCCAGCCAGGGCAGCCAGCGGGCAGGCGCGAACCGGTCAAATGCGGCACGAACCAGCAGCCCCCCTTCCACCGGGAAGCGGGCCGATCCGTCACCGATGACCACCTGGCCACCATGGAAGCGGGACCCCCGCCATTCCAGTGCCGCCGACAGACGCTCGCCCCACTGGGCCTCCAGCAGCAGTTGATCGCCCTCGGGCCAGCGCAGCAGTACCTCCAGGTTGTCGCCGGAACCGGTCTCCCGGGACAGGGGCGCCGGCCACTGCGACCGGATCGTTGAGGCATCGGCGGTGACCGCCAGACGGGCGTCGGCACCGGGCACGAAATCCAGTCGGGCGGTATAGGGCAGTGTTCCCGACACACCGGGTACTCGCTGCTCCTGGGGCATCAGCTCACGGGCCAGGGTGACCAGGTCCGCCTGGCCGGTCTGGATGATGGTCAACGCCCCCCGGGCCGGATCCGCCCGGAATCGTACACTGACTGGCTGACCCATGAAGGTCGCTGACAGGGCATCATCGCTGAAGCCATCCCGGGTGCTGTACCGCAGCCCGCCACGGATGTCCTGCCACTCCAGATCGGCCGGGGGATACCGGAGACTGCCGTTCTGCGTCCGCAGCCTGGCGTTGACCGACACCGCCTGTCCGGCCGCCAGGGGTACGCCCAGGGCCAGGTCGAGTTCGTAGTTGCCCCCCAGGGACACCCCCTGCCTCGCCTCGCCGGCCATCTCACCCAGCGGGGTCTCGTTGAGCCAGTACCCCGCCTGTTCGCCATTGACCCGGGCACTGGTGTCCACGGTGATTGTGGGTGCCCCGTCACCCCCGACTACCGAGACCTCGCCCCGGTTCAGCCGCAATCCACCGGTCACCGCCTGGTCCAGCACTACACGGGCATCGCCGTTGTGGATGGTGACCGTGCCTGCAGCGCCGGTAACCTCCGGCCATTGCGGGTCGTAGACGATACTGGCGTCCCGGAACCGGTATTCCATGGCGGTACTGAAACTGTGCCGGGGCAGCCCTTCCCCGATCTGGCCATGGCCGTAGAACTCGCCACTAACCACCTCGCCCCCGGTGATCGCGGTGGTCAGCCACTCGTAGAGGTCGCGATCCAGTTCCCCCACCGGCAGGACCGAGGGCAGCATGCCGGCGTCGGCATTCTCAATGGCGAGCTTCAGCCCCAGGTTATCCTCGCCGTAACGGTCCAGCCTCAGATCGAAGGCGCCCCCCACCCGGGTGCCCTCTCCGTAGGTGGCCTCCATGTCCCGGGCAAACACCCGGGTGATGCCGCCATCGAGCCGCCAGGCCACATCCGCGTCCCCCCGGCTGAAAGTCAGGGGCCCGGCAAACAACTTCGGGAAGTCCAGGATCATGTCCTCACCCCGGGCCCTGATCCTGCCGCCGTGCCGGCTCAGCCAGAGCTCTCCCCGGACGTTACGGCCCCCAGGCGCCCCCCGGTGGGGCTGGACGGAAACGCCATCGAGACTGGCCGACAGCTCGAACTCGCCGGGCTGGTTTCGTGGCACCCGCACCTGCAGGGACGACAGTCGGCCCGCTGGCTTCAGGCCCGCGATTTCGGGTTCCGCCCTGGCGGGCAACAGGTTCGAGGTCACCGCCATATGAACCAGGGGGCCAAGGGAAACCCCGGAGGCCCCGATCCGGAACGACAGCCGGTCATGGTCAAGTTTCACGGCCATGCCGGTGACCATCTCGTCCTGCCAGCGCCATTGCAGGTCCCGGATGTGGAGGCTGCCGCCATCGTCGCTCCGGCGCCAGCCGACACTCGCGGTGAGTTCCTCCAGAGCGGGCAGGTTAGCCAGGTCACTGGTCAGCCGCAGACGGGGCATCCGGAGCCGGCCATTGACCCGCTCCAGCCGGCCATTGTTGAACGTCAGCCAGGCACTGGCGCTGGCGTCCAGTTCCTGCAACTGGAAGTCGCGCCATTCAAGCCCACGGGTAATTGCCTCAAGCACGCCACCGGGCGTGATGTCCGCCCACACCCGTCCGGTAAAACGGCCTTCGAAGAGGTCGCGCCCCCGGATCGAGAAGGTGGCGAGCTGGTCCAGGGTTCCCTGGCGCATGACGCGACCGGAGGCGGACATCTGCTGGTCACTGTAGGCCAGGTCCAGTTGCGGAATATCCACGAACACGGTTTCGGTATCCGGCGCCCGCAGCCCCAGTGTCAGGTGGGTCAGGCGGACCTGCGGATTCGATATACGGCCCGCCAGCTCATCCAACCAGCGCTGGGGTTGCAGCCATTGTTCTCCCGACAGCTCGGCGCCGTCCGCCAGGCCGGGACCGATTTCGGGCAGGTTCAGGCCTTCGATGCCCAGGCCGCGGTCGCCCCCCCGGGCCAGGACCAGGTCCAGGCCGTCCGCTTCCATCCTCTCGAAAACCAGCCCCAGGCGGAGCAATGACCGCGGACCATCGAGCCGCAACAGCAGGTGCTGGAGGCCGACCGCCCGGGCATCAGTATCGGAATGGTGGTCAATCTGCAGGTTGTTCACCTGCAAGACCGGATCAGGTCCCTGCCAGTCTGCGGACAGACTGCCAATGGTCACGTCCTGACCCAGGCGTTCACTCAGCACGGATTCAATAGCGGGGCGGTAATCGTCGATGTGCCTGGCCAGATACCGGGCCCCGGTGGTGGCGGCGGCAACGATCAGCAGCAGGAATACAAGCAGCCAGACGGCGGCTGTCAGCAACAGGCCGTGGAAGGGTCGGCGGCGACTTCGGTCAGGGGCCGGGCCGGCCGGGGGCGGTGGGGGTTGCTGGGACATCACACTCAGAGCAGGACCACATCATATTGTTCCTGGCTGTAGAATGGCTCTACCTGGAACCGGATCGACTTGCCGATGAAGGTTTCCAGGTCCGCCACATTGTCGGCTTCCTCATCCAGCAGTCGGTCCACCACCTTCTGGGACGCCATCACCAGGTAACTCTCTGCCTCGTAGGCTCGGTTCACCCGCAAGATCTCGCGGAAGACCTCATAGCATACGGTTTCCCCGGTCTTGAGGAAGCCGCGGCCGTCACAGATGGGACAGGGCTCACACAGGATCTGCCCCAGGCTCTCGGTGGTCCGTTTACGGGTCATTTCCACCAGACCCAGCTCGGAGACGCCGGTGATCTTGGTCTTGGCATGGTCCCGTTCCAGCATCTTCTCCAACATGCGGTGCACCTGGCGCTGGTGTTCCGTATCATCCATGTCGATGAAATCGATGATGATAATGCCACCGAGGTTGCGCAACCTAAGCTGCCGGCTGATGGCCCGGGCCGCCTCCAGGTTGGTCTTGAAGATGGTCTCTTCCAGGTTACGATGGCCGACGAAGGCGCCGGTATTGATGTCTATGGTGGTCATCGCCTCGGTCTGGTCGATGATAACGTAGCCCCCGGATTTGAGCTGGACCTTACGGCTGAGGGCCTTCTGGATCTCGTCCTCGACACTGTACAGGTCGAAGATGGGGCGCTCCCCGGGGTAGTACTCCACCTTGTTCTCGAATTCCGACACGAACTCCCGGACAAATTCCATGACCTTCTGGTGGCTCTCCCGGGAATCGATACGGACCTTCTCGGTCTGGGGGCGGATGAGGTCCCGGATGGTGCGGATGAACAGGGGCAGGTCCTGATAGACAATGGCAGGGGCCTTGGCGTGTTCGATGCGGTCGATAATCGACTGGTTCAGGCGCTGCAGGTAGGCCATGTCCGCCAGGATATCCTCATCGCAGACGCCCTCCGCCGCGGTACGGATAATGAAGCCGCCGGCGCAGGATTCCTGCTCGCCAATGGCGGTTTCCAGGGTATTCTTGAGCCGGGTGCGCTCGTCTTCATCCTCGATACGCTGGGAAATACCCACATGACGGACACCGGGCATGAATACCAGGTAGCGGGAGGGAATGGAAAGTTGGGTGGTCAGCCTGGCGCCCTTGGTACCGATGGGGTCCTTGGTGACCTGGACCACCAGCGACTGCCCCTCCCGCAACAGGGTGCGGATATCCGGTACGGTTCGGGGGCCATCCGACGGCTCCCCGTTGTCATCGGCATTGACCGGTAACACGTCCGAGGCGTGGATAAAGGCGGCCCGCTCCAGGCCAATGTCCACGAAGGCCGCTTCCATGCCCGGCAGCACCCGTGCCACCTTGCCCTTGAAGATATTGCCGACGATGCCCTTACGGCTGGTACGTTCGACATAAGCCTCCTGAAGCATCCCGTTCTCAACCAGTGCCACCCGGGTTTCCACGGGGGTAACGTTGATCAGGATTTCTTCGCTCATGTCATTCTCCGTCTGTTGAGGAATTCCAGTAATTCCAGACCGGCAGGCCGGCATCGGCCAGCAGGCCGGCGGTGATATCCAGGGGCAGTCCCACCACGGCGCTGTAGCTGCCCCGGATCGTGGTGACAAAGGCGCCCCCGCGCCCCTGGATACCGTACGCGCCGGCCTTGTCCATGGGTTCGCCCGTGGCACAGTAGGCGTCAATCTCCTGCGGGTCCAGCGTGCGGAACCGGACGTCGGTCACGATGACCCTGGCCTCCACGCCATCCCGGGTAGCCAGTGCCACCCCGGTCATCACCTGATGCTCACGGCCTGACAGCGACTGTAACAGACGCCTGGCGCCGTCAGTATCCTCCGGCTTGCCCAGGATACGATCGCCCAGAACCACGGTGGTGTCGGAACCCAGTACGAGGGCGTCAGGCCGGTTGTTACGCCGGTAGCCAGCCAGGGCCTTTTCCCGTGCCAGTCGCAGTACATAGTCCGCGGGAGCTTCTCCCGGGTGCGCTGTCTCGTCAATATCGACTGGCAATGTATCAAAGGATAGACCAAGCTGCCTGAGCAGTTCCGCCCGGCGTGGTGACGCCGAGGCCAGTATGACCCGTTCCGTCATGGTATCGTTCCCGTTGTTACCTGCTTCAACCGAGCCTGAGGTTGAGCTTGTCGAGCACCGGGCACAGCACCACCCACAGCACGGCACTGGTGGCAGCCGGCCAGAGGTAGTCAAAACCGGCGGACTCCGCCCCCAGAAGCTGCTTGATGAAGTGAACCAGCATCTGGTTGATTCCCAGCAGCAGGAATACGATCACGCATTGCTGGATCAGGGGAAACATCCGCAGTCGCTGGTGTACCGTCAGCACCAGGAAGGCGATCATCGCCATACCCAGGGCATTGACGCCCAGGGGCGTTGCCTCCAGCACATCCAGCAACAGCCCGAGGAACCAGGCCATGAGAATGCCAAACTGGGCCGGTGCCCGGAAGGTCCAGTAGAACACCATCAATCCCAGCCATTCCGGGCGGAACTCGAACCACCCCGACGGGAACAGGGAGATGCTCAGCACCAGGGACACCAGGATACTGACGAACATGACCGGATAGCTGATGATCGACAGCATCAGTTACCCTCCCCGCCGTTGCCATCCGGGGCGGTGCGCTGCTGGTCGTATAGTTCATCGGGACTGGCGGCACCGGCTTCCTGGAAGACCACAAGCACCATTTTGCTGCGGCTCAGGCTGGCCAGTGGCGTGGCATGGATGGTGACGAACGGGGCGCCGGGATCCTTGGTGATGGATGACACCTCCGCCACCGGGTAACCCTTGGGGAAGCGGCCGCCCAACCCGGAGCTGACCAGCACATCCCCTTCACGGATATCGGCGGTATCCGGTACATGGACCAGCTCAAGCTGACCGATATCACCGTTGCCCAGCAGGATGGCCCGCAGGCCGTTACGGAGCACTTCCACCGGCACCGCGTGGCTGCTGTCGGATACCAGCAGTACCCGGGAGGTGAACGCGGAGGTATACAACACCTGGCCCATCAGGCCATTGGCGTCAAGGATGGCCTGCCCGGCGGTAACGCCGTCACGCTCGCCCTTGTTGATAATCACCTCATGGGAGAAGGGGTCCGGTGACACCCCCACCACTTCCGCCACCACGACACGGTCGTCCACGGAGGCGGAGGCGTTCATCAGTTCCCGGAGTTCGGTATTTTCGGCGGCCAGGGCGCCGTATTTGAGGGCCCGGCGCTCCAGAATCATCAGCCGGGCCTTGAGGGCCTCGTTTTCTTCCAGGAGATCTTCGCGAGGGGTCATCACGCCGGCAAACCAGCCACCGAACCGGTCCGGCGCATTGCCCAGCCAGAACACCGGGGCCAGGGCACTGGCGATGCCGCTGCGTACCGGCTCCAGACGATCGAACCGGTCATCCGCCACGATCAGCGCCAGTGACAGCACCAGTACCACCAGGAGCCGAAAGCCGGGGACCGGGCCCTGAACGAATATGGTCTTAATGGCACAGCCCCCCTGCCCCGATTACGCGACCGCCGCTGAGGTTTCCCTCCAGCGGCGGTGTCGGGAGCGAGGCTGTCAGGACGGCACCTGGTGCCATGATCACCCCTCCTGGGAGAACATTCCAATGCCGCTGCGGTCGATCACTTCCAGGGCCTTGCCGCCGCCACGGGCAACACAGGTCAGCGGGTCTTCGGCAATAATCACCGGCAGACCGGTTTCCTCGCTGATCAGCTTGTCCAGGCCACGAAGCAGCGCGCCACCACCGGTGAGCACGATGCCACGCTCGGCAATGTCGGAAGCCAGTTCGGGCGGGGACTGTTCCAGGGCGCTCTTGACCGTCTGCACGATCTGGGCGAGGGATTCCTGCAACGCATCGAGGATTTCTTCACTGTTGAGGGTGAAGGAACGGGGCACGCCCTCCGCCAGGTTACGGCCGCGCACATCAATCTCACGGATCTCGACACCCTCATACGCACAGCCGATCTCGTGTTTGATGCGTTCTGCGGTGGAGTCGCCAATCAGGCTGCCATAGTTACGGCGCACATAGGTGACGATGGCCTCGTCGAATTTGTCACCACCCACCCGCACGGACTCGGCATAGACAATGCCGTTGAGGGAGATGATGGCGATCTCGGTGGTGCCACCACCGATATCCACGATCATGGAACCGCTGGCCTCCTCCACCGGCAGGCCGGCGCCGATGGCCGCGGCCATGGGCTCCTCGATCAGGAACACCTCACGGGCTCCGGCACCCAGGGCCGATTCACGGATGGCCTTGCGCTCCACCTGGGTGGACTTGCTGGGCACACACACCAGCACCCGGGGGCTGGGGGTGATAAAGCTGTTCTCATGCACCTTGTGGATGAAGTGCTGCAGCATTTTCTCAGTGACCACAAAATCCGCAATCACACCGTCCTTGAGGGGGCGGATGGCGGTGATATTGCCCGGAGTACGGCCCAGCATGCGCTTGGCTTCGGTACCGACAGCCGCAACCGTCTTCTGGGAGTTGTTGGTGCGGATGGCCACGACCGATGGCTCATTCAGGACGATCCCCCGCTCACGGACATAAATAAGGGTGTTAGCGGTACCAAGATCAATGGAGAGATCGCTGGAAAAAAGGCCTCGGATACGTTTCAACATTCGCTTTATTTCAACCTGAGAAATGCCGTAGGGAAATGATGCCGCAACTTTAGCAGCGAGCACCCCCGCAGGCAAGGCGTGATCCGCCGCGTTACAGGCTGTTACCGCCTTGTCAGGGTACTGCGCACCCCCCCTGATCTGTTAACATGGTCGTTTTTCACGACCCCGGAGGCAATGCGTGACCATTTCCCGCAAGGACATCGAAAAAGTCGCGGTGCTTGCCCGCATCCAGGTGGATGATGAGCAGGTGTCCGCCCTGGAAAAGGACCTGGGCAATATCCTCGACCTGGTGGACCAGCTCAGCGCCGCCGATACCGAGTCGGTAGAACCCCTGGCCCACCCTCTGGACGCGGTCCAGAAGCTGCGCCCGGACGAGGTCACCGAGAGCGACCAGCGGGCCGCTTTCCAGGCCATCGCGCCGGCCACGGAGAATGGCCTCTACCTCGTTCCCCGCGTTATCGAGTGATCCACCAGCGACACCAGGACTCATCATGCACAACAAATCCGTAGCAGACCTTTCCCGCGAACTGGCCAGCGGCACAGTCTCCAGCGTGGAACTGACCCGGCAGTTCCTGGACCGCATCCGCCAGGAAGACAGGCATTACAACAGCTTCATCACTGTCACCGAAGAACAGGCCCTGGCCGATGCCGAAGCCGCCGACCAGCAGCGCGCTGCCGGCAATGCCACTCCCTGGACCGGCATTCCCTTCGCCCACAAGGACATTTTCTGCACCAATGGCGTCCGCACCACCTGTGGCTCGAAGATGCTGGAAAACTTTATCCCGCCCTACGACGCCACGGTCACCGCCAACTTCCGCCAGGCGGGCGCGGTCTGCCTGGGCAAGACCAACATGGACGAGTTCGCCATGGGCTCCTCCAACGAGTCCAGCTATTTTGGCGCCGTCACCAACCCCTGGGGTGAGCGCCGGGTACCGGGTGGCTCATCCGGTGGTTCAGCGGCGGCGGTCGCGGCGCGACTGGTACCGGCGGCCACCGCCACGGATACCGGCGGCTCGATTCGTCAGCCGGCATCGCTGTGCGGCGTCACTGGCCTCAAGCCCACCTACGGCCGCGTGTCCCGCTATGGCATGATCGCCTTTGCCTCCAGCCTGGACCAGGGCGGCACCATCGCCCGTACCGCCGAAGACAACGCCATGATGCTGAACGTGATGGCGGGCTTCGACCCGAAGGATTCCACCAGCATCGATCGCGAGGTGCCGGACTACACCGCCACCCTGAACGAGTCCATGAAGGGCCTGACCATCGGCCTGCCGAAGGAATACTTCTCCGACCAGCTCAGCCCCGCCATGGAAGAACAGGTTCGCAACGCCGTCCGCGAATACGAGAAACTGGGCGCCACGGTGAAGGAAGTCTCCCTGCCCAACGCCAAGCTGGCCATCGCCGCCTACTACGTGATCGCCCCGGCGGAGGCGTCCGCCAACCTGTCCCGCTTTGACGGCGTGCGCTACGGCTACCGCTGCGAGGACCCGAAGGACCTGATGGACCTGTACACCCGCACCCGGGCCGAAGGCTTCGGTGAGGAAGTGAAACGCCGCATCCTGGTGGGCACCTATGCCCTCTCCGCCGGCTACTTCGACGCCTACTACCTCAAGGCCCAGAAGGTACGCCGTCTGATCCAGCAGGACTTCATCAATGCCTTCAAAGAGGTCGACGTACTGATGAGCCCGGTGTCGCCATCGCCAGCCTTTGTTCAGGGCGAGAAGAACACCGACCCGGTCACCATGTACCTGGAGGACGTGTTCACCATCGCCGTCAACCTGGCCGGCGTCCCCGCCATGTCGGTGCCCGCGGGCTTTGTCGACGGCCTGCCGGTGGGCCTGCAGATCATCGGGGATTACTTCTCCGAGGCCCGGCTGCTCAATGCCGCCCACCAGTTCCAACAGGTGACCGACTGGCACCAGCGCGAGCCCCAATAAGCCCGACGGAGGAGAATGTCACATGCAATGGGATATCGTCATCGGGCTGGAAATCCACGTTCAGCTCGCTACACAGACCAAGATCTTTTCCGGCTCCAGCACCGCCTACGGCGCCGAGCCCAACACCCAGGCCAACGCCGTTGACCTGGCCATGCCCGGCACCCTGCCGGTGCCCAACGAGAATGCCTTCCGCTATGCGGTGATGTTCGGGCTGGCGGTCAACGCCGAGATCGAGCGCCGCTCGGTGTTCGAGCGCAAGAACTACTTCTACCCGGACCTGCCCAAGGGCTACCAGACCACCCAGCTCGAACGCCCCATCGTGGGGCCGGGCTTTGTGGACATCGACCTGCCCAACGGTGAGAGCAAGAGGGTCCGTATCCACCACGCTCACCTGGAGGAAGACGCCGGCAAGTCCCTGCATGAGGATTTCCACGGCATGACCGGCGTGGACCTGAACCGCGCCGGCACCCCGCTGATCGAGGTGGTCACCGAGCCGGACATGAACAACGCCGACGAAGCCGTGGCGTTCGCCAAGAAACTCCATGGCATCGTGACCTCGCTGGGCATCTGCGACGGCGATATGTCCCAGGGTTCCATGCGTTTTGACGTGAACATCTCCCTCAAGCCGAAGGGCTCCGACACCCTGGGTACCCGCACCGAAACCAAGAATCTGAACTCATTCCGCTTCATGGAGCAGGCCATCGCCCACGAAGTGGAGCGGCAGATGGACATCCTGGAAGATGGCGGCGAGATCGTGCAGGAAACCCGCCTCTACAACGGCGATCGCGACGAATCCCGCTCCATGCGCACAAAAGAGGAAGCCAACGACTACCGTTACTTCCCCTGCCCGGACCTGCTGCCGGTGGTGCTGGACGAGGCCTTCATCGACGAGGCACGCAACAGCCTGCCGGAACTGCCGGATGCCCGTAAGGCCCGCTTCCAGGAGCAGTACGGCCTGAACGACTACGATGCCGGCCTGCTGGCGGGAGACTCAAAGCTGGCCACCTTCTTCGAACAGACCGCCTCGTCCGGCAAGGACGCGAAGCTGTCCGCCAACTGGATCCTGGGCGAATTCTCCGCACGCCTGAACGCCGAGGAACGCTCTGTTGCCGACTCCCCCATCTCCGGCGAACAACTGGGCGCCCTGGTGACCCGCATTGCCGACAACACGGTCTCTTCCGCTGGTGCAAAGAAGGTGTTCGAAGCGCTGTGGACCGGTGAAAACAACGATGTGGACGCCATCATCGACGCCAAGGGCCTGAAGCAGGTGTCCGACACTGGCGAACTGGAGAAAATGGTGGACGAGGTCCTGGCCGGCATGCCGGATCAGGTGGCCCAGTACCAGAACGAGGAAGATCCCAAGAAGCGCAAGAAGATGCTTGGCGGCTTTATGGGCCCCCTGATGAAGGCCTCCAAGGGCCAGGGTAACCCCAAGCTGTTCAACGAGATTCTGCAGAAGAAGCTCGGCGGCTGACTGCCTGATAGCCACCCCGGTCCCAGCCTTCCCTAACTGGGTGGCTGGGACCGGGGTGGCACCCCTTTTTCCGCCGCAATTCACGGCCCTTCCCTGGACCGACCTTGCACCGCGCCATCCATGGCGCTGCTACGAAAAGATCCCCCGGCCCGACGCCCATGCACCCAAGGCCAAAATCTCAAACGGATGTTTATTTATATGACCCAGGTCACGACACACCACCTTGCTGGTCAGCAATCAACCAATTACACTCCGGCAGATAGCTAAAATTATAATCTTGGCCCGAAGTTACGTTAGGTTTCTACGAGCCTCTGAAAAAGAGGCCTGGCACCGGTTGATTTTCCGACCGGCGAGGAGTCACCGACAGAAGAGGTAGTTGTTAGGATCGCAGGATGCGGACCAGGGGCTTTTTCAGAGATTCGTTACCGTCCTCGCTTCGGGGAACGACAGGTAACATGATCGAACAAGGTGTCACCATGGGAAAGCCACTCGATGTCGAGTCCGCCAAGCCAATGCGGGTCAAGCCCCGTGCTGCGGAACCCAACCTGCGTGATCAACAGCGAGCCGATGTAAATCTGAGCGTCACCCTCAATCGCCCCGGCCAGCCGGCCATCGAATGCGAAATCTGCAACCTGTCCCGTTCCGGGATGATGATCCGCTGCACCAGCAAGGTCACCGAAACCCTGATCCCCGGCAAGCGGGCCCCCGCCCCCGGCGACTGGATCGACGTCACCGCCCGCTTTGAAGTACCGGTACTGTCACAGCAGTCCGTCCAGCTCTCGGCCCGCTGCCATATCGCCCACCTGCGACGCATGGCCAGGGACGAGTTCCACCTGGGCATCCGATTCGTGGATTTCGACGGGCGCGGTTTCGACTACGTGGACCAGTACGTCCACCGGCTGCTGGCCGACCGCATGGTCTGATCATCCACGGTCGTAAACACCCATGCTGCGATGGCCGGCCCATCGCCGGCAGCATATTGTTATAGCTGTAAACTCTACTAGCTCACCTTCTTATAAGTACCGCTCCCTGATATAGTACCCATCCTCAAATTAATCCTATTTTTCCCTGTCTGGGCACGTCCCCAGGCACTCGGTGAGCGGAACTATGACCACGTACAACCTGACCCATCTGAAACAGCTGGAAGCTGAAAGCATCCACATCATCCGGGAGGTCGCCGCGGAGTTTGATAACCCCGTGATGCTCTACTCCATCGGCAAGGATTCCGCGGTCATGCTGCACCTGGCACGCAAGGCATTCTACCCGGGTAAACCGCCGTTTCCCCTGATGCATGTGGACACCACCTGGAAATTCAAAGAGATGATTGCGTTCCGGGACCGCAAGGCGAAGGAATATGGCCTCGACCTGATCGTCCATATCAATGAAGAAGGTGTTAAGCAGGGCGTGGGGCCGTTTACCCATGGCAGCGCCAAACACACCGATATCATGAAAACCCAGTCCCTCAAGCAGGCCCTGGACAAGTACAAGTTTGACGCCGCCTTCGGCGGTGCCCGCCGGGACGAGGAAAAGTCCCGCGCCAAGGAGCGGGTCTACTCCTTCCGGGACGAATACCATCGCTGGGACCCGAAGAACCAGCGCCCGGAGCTGTGGAACATCTACAACGGCAAGATCAACAAGGGTGAGAGCATCCGGGTGTTCCCCCTGTCCAACTGGACCGAGCTGGATATCTGGCAGTACATCTACCTCGAAAATATCGAGATCGTTCCGCTCTACTATGCCGCCAAGCGCCCGGTTGTCGAGCGGGATGGTACCCTGATCATGGTCGACGACGACCGCATGCCCCTCAAGGAAGGCGAGAAGCCCGAGATGAAATCCGTGCGCTTCCGCACCCTGGGCTGCTACCCGCTGACCGGCGCCATTGAGTCCGAGGCAGACACCCTGCCGGAGATCATCCAGGAAATGCTGCTGGCCACCAGCTCCGAGCGCCAGGGCCGCGTGATTGACCACGATTCAGCCGGGTCCATGGAACAGAAGAAGCGGGAAGGGTATTTCTAAGATGTCACACCAGTCAGATCTGATTGCAGAAGATATTCAGGCCTACCTGAAACAGCACGAGAACAAGGAGCTGCTGCGCCTGCTCACCTGCGGCAGCGTGGACGACGGCAAGAGCACCCTGATCGGGCGCCTGCTCCACGACACCAAGATGATCTACGAAGATCACATGGCCAGCCTGAAGAGCGACAGCGCCAAGATGGGCACCACCGGCGAGAAGCTGGACCTGGCCCTGCTGGTGGACGGCCTGCAGGCGGAGCGGGAACAGGGCATCACCATTGATGTGGCCTATCGCTACTTCTCCACCGACAAGCGCAAGTTCATCATTGCCGACACCCCGGGCCACGAGCAGTACACCCGCAACATGGCCACCGGTGCGTCCACGGCACAACTGGCGATCCTGATGATCGACGCCCGTCACGGCGTGCTGACCCAGACCCGCCGGCACTCTTTCATCGCCTCCCTCCAGGGCATTCGCCATATCGTGGTGGCGGTGAACAAGATGGACCTGGTGGACTTCAGCGAGGAACGGTTCAACGAGATCAAGGAAGACTATCTGGCCTTCGCCGCCAAGCTGGGCCTGAAGGACATCCGTTTCGTGCCCATCTCCGCGCTGGAAGGCGACAACGTGGTGAACAGGAGCGAGAGCACGCCCTGGTTTACCGGCCAGCCGCTGATGGAAATCCTGGAAACCGTGGAAGTCTCCCGGGACAAGAACCTGGAGCATTTCCGCTTCCCGGTACAGTACGTCAACCGCCCCAACCTCAACTTCCGGGGCTTCTGCGGCACTATCGCCTCCGGCGTGGTACGTCCGGGTGATGCGGTGATGGCCCTGCCATCCCGTCGCACCAGCACCGTCAAGGAAGTCGTCACCTTCGACGGCAACCTTGAGGAAGCGTACATCGATCAGGCCGTGACCCTGACCCTGAACGACGAGATCGATATCAGCCGGGGCGACATGCTGGTCAAGGTGGATGATGAGCCGGAGGTGGGCAACCGCTTCACCGCCAACATTGTCTGGATGACCGACGCCCCGCTGGAAACCGGTCGTCTCTATGACATCAAGCTGGGGCCCACCTTCACCTCCGGCACGGTGAAGAAGATTCACCACCAGACCGACGTGAACACCCTGGAACAGAAGGCCAACCCCAGCCAGCTCGCGCTGAACGAAATTGGCCTCTGTGAACTGACCCTGAGCCAGCCCATCGCGTTTGACGCCTACCCGCGCAACCACGCCACCGGAAGCTTTATCGTCATCGACCGGCTGACCAACGTCACCGTCGGCGCCGGCATGGTGGCCGGCACAGCAGGCAAGGTGGAGTCGCTCGATCCGGTGACTGCCGAAGAGCGTGAGCGCCGCCTGGCCCAGAAACCGGCCATCGTGGCCTGCAACGGTCGTAAGGCGGAAGACCTGGCCATTGCCGTGGAGCGGGCCCTGTTCGACCAGGGCAAGACCTCGGTCGTGCTCACCGAGGAGAACGCCGGCTCCGCCGATGATCGCCGTCGCGCGGCGCAACTGCTGGCCGCCCACGGCCTGATCGCCGTTACCGTCAATCTCGGCTCCGACGTGGCCTCCGCCAGCGTCACTGCGGATAGCGAGGACGCCATTCCCGACGCGGTGAACGAGCTGATCCAGGGCCTGGTCCGGGACAAGCGCGTCTAATACGGACTGCCATCCCTGTCGCAACAGCCCCGGCTTTTCACGAAGCCGGGGCTGTTTGCGTTTATACCGGTGTCACCCCGTGCCCGACCATGGCAAAATCGGGCCCTGTTCCATTTTACCCATCCATCAGGATTCATTCGTCTATGGCCATCAAGCAACTCCGAACCGCCTTTGCCAGCCAGTACCAACCCGGCCAGCCCGCCCGCCTGCAATCCGGAGAGCCCCTGCAGGAACCCGGTGGCGACTACGAGATGCTCCACAAGCAGATGAAGCGGCTGTTCAACAGCAAGCCCGGCAAGAAATACGGTCGTTTCTCCGAGGATATCGGCGAAAGCCCCTTCAGCGCCTGGCTGAAGGACTACATGGAAGAGAAGCAGACCTTCGCCTCACTTACCGACCGCCTGTTCGGCCAGTTCCAGGAACTGCTCAACGGCGCCCAGGAAGAATTTGCCGGCCACCTGATGCTGGTCCACGAGGCCCTGGCGGATGGCGAAGTAGTCTATCTGCTGGTACTGGAATCCGACAGCGCCATGCGCTTCGACAACAAGCAGGCCCTGGACGCCACCGACGTACTGAGCCTGTCAAGGCTGAACCTGGCTGTGCGCATCGAACTGGATGACTGGCTGGGTAACAACGCCGGGGAAAACTACCTGACCCTGGTCCACGGCCGTGGCACCGGGGAAGGCGGTGACCTGTTTATCCGCCTGTGCGGCTTCACCAACCAGGTCGATGTTGAAAAGGAAACCGTCACCTTCCTGGACGCCGTGGAAGCCTTCGCCAAGTCCTCGGAACCGGAGAAAGCCGGCGAGGTACGGGCCAAGGCCTATGAATTCTGCAAGGAGCAGCACGCCCTGGGTGAACCGGTGGCCATCGATGCCCTGTCCGGCTACCTGGATGAAAGCCAGCCGGAGCGCTTCCGGGAGTTCGCCTCACAGAATGCCGAAGTACCCGAGAGTGGCGTACTGCACCCGGACCACCGCAAGGTCAAGAAACTGGTCCGCATCGCCGGCTCGGGCGGCGGCATGAGCCTGTCCTTCTCCTCCGACCTGGTCAACCAGGCGGTCTACTACGACCGGGACAAGGACGCCCTCACCATCACCCGACTGCCCAAGGCCCTGCGGGAGCAGTTGCAGCGGTATCTGGAAGGGCGCGATAGCGAGTGAAGGTGTCGTGAACCCGTTCGGCATCTGATGCATACGATGGGTACACACTCATGAGCACGGACAAAGCCATGGACAACGTCGACCGCATGACCAGTCTTGAGAAGATCAGAGCCATGGAACAGCTCTGGGACGCCTTGACCCGCGACAGTGAGCTGCCTGCTTCACTCCAATGGCACGGTGAAGAACTACAGCACAGAACTTCCCGGATTCAGGAAAACCAGGTGAACTACCTGGGTCTTGGCCAGACGAAGGGCGTGTCAGTCGCTGATCAAATCCGGATGCCGCTGCCTGCGAACTTCATTCATCCACCCCACCCCATCAATTAACTCACCGGTTTCCGGATCAATGGGCGGGTACGGCAGGTTGCGGTCATCGCAGTAGCGCTTGACGGTGGGCTGGCACCACTGGAACAGCAGGCGCCTATACTCGTCGTCCGGCAGGCGGCGCTGGTCGAACAGACCGGCGAGTTTTCGCTGGCGCTGGGCCTCGGACAGGATGATGGCGCAGGCGGATGACACGTTCAGGGACTCGACCATCCCCATCATGGGGATGACAATGTGCTCGTCCGCATGGTCCGAGGCGCTGGCGCTGACGCCGTCCACCTCGTTGCCCATGATCACCGTGCAGGGCACCGTATAGTCCACCTCACGATAGTCCACCGCCCGGTCTGACAGTTGTGCCGCGTATAGCTTGTGGCCACTGGCTTTCAGGCTCGCTACCGCGTCATCCATGGTGGGATGGGTGTGGGTGCGCACCCAGTTATAGCTGCCGCCGGCGGTCTTGCGGAACGCCCGGAAGCCCTCCTTTGGCCACACCACGTGCATATTGGCCAGGCCAAAGGCATCGCAGGAGCGAATAATGGCGGACAGGTTGCGGGGCTTGTGGACCTGGTCGGTCAGCACGCTGATGTCGGGCTGACGAGTGTCCAGGATGTGCTTGATTCGGGCAAGGCGTTCAGGAGTCATATCAGGTTCATTAACTGCTTTCGGTAGTGGCGGTTGCCGAAGAGCCAGGCATTTTACCACAATCGGCTACCAACTAACCGAGACAACGGTGGTTGATGATTAGCCACACCGTTATAATACCCGGTCCAGTTCTGCCAGCGTCCGCAGGCGCCGAATTCACCACGTTAGTTGAGACCCATGGCCAAGAAGCTATTTATCAAGACCCACGGCTGCCAGATGAACGAGTACGACTCCGCCCGTATGGCGGACCTGCTCAAGACCGGCGAAGCGGTGGAAATGACCGATACGGCGGAAGACGCCGACATCCTGCTGCTGAACACCTGCTCCATCCGCGAGAAGGCCCAGGAGAAGGTCTTCCACCAGCTCGGCCGCTGGAAGAGTCTCAAGAAGCACAAGCCCGAGCTGATCATCGGCGTGGGTGGCTGCGTTGCCAGCCAGGAAGGCCAGGCCATCATCGATCGTGCCCCCTACGTGGACATGGTGTTCGGCCCCCAGACCCTGCACCGCCTGCCGGACATGATCACCGAGATCAAGACCAAGGGTAACGGCGTCGGCGTGGTGGACGTCAGCTTCCCGGAAATCGAGAAGTTCGACAACCTGCCGGAGCCTGGCGCCGACGGCCCCTCCGCCTTCGTCTCCATCATGGAAGGCTGCAGCAAATACTGCACCTTCTGCGTGGTGCCCTACACCCGGGGCGAGGAAGTCAGCCGCCCGGTGGACGACGTCATCGTGGAAGTGGCCCACCTGGCCAGCCAGGGCGTGCGCGAGGTCAACCTGCTGGGCCAGAACGTCAACGCCTACCGGGGCGACACCCACGACGGTGATGTCATGGACCTGGCGGAACTGATCGAGGTTATTGCCACCATCGACGGTATCGACCGCATCCGCTACACCACCTCACACCCGGTGGAATTCACCGACGCCATGATCGACGTCTACGAAAAGGTACCGGAACTGGTCAGCCACCTCCATCTGCCGGTCCAGAGCGGTTCCGACCGTATCCTGGCGGCCATGAAGCGGGGCCACACCGCCCTGGAGTACAAATCCAAGCTGCGCCGCCTGCGCAGGATCCGCCCGGACATCAGCTTCTCGTCCGACTTTATCATCGGCTTCCCGGGGGAAACCGAAAAAGACTTCGAGGACACCATGAAGCTGATCAACGATATCGGCTTCGACGTGTCCTTCAGCTTCGTCTACAGCGCACGACCGGGCACCCCGGC
Source organism: Marinobacter shunpengi (assembly GCF_045449715.1). Classification (NCBI taxonomy): domain Bacteria; kingdom Pseudomonadati; phylum Pseudomonadota; class Gammaproteobacteria; order Pseudomonadales; family Marinobacteraceae; genus Marinobacter; species Marinobacter shunpengi. Next base: position 151,186 of record NZ_JBJJLA010000011.1, read on the forward strand.
CTCCGACCTGCCGGACGATACCCCCATGGATGTCAAGAAGCAGCGCCTGGCCATCCTGCAGGAGCGCATCAACCAGCAGGCCATGGACATCAGCCGCAAGATGGTGGGCACCACCCAGCGAATCCTGGTCACCGGCCTGTCCAAGAAAGACCCGGGCGAATACGCCGGTCGTACCGAGAACAACCGCATCGTCAACTTCCGCCACGACAATCCCGAGGTGGTTGGTAACTTTATTGATGTGGAAATCAAGGAAGCTTTACCGAACTCCCTGAGGGGTATACCGGTCAACGACGAACTATACTGAGGGCTGACTCCAGCACCCTCTCCCGTGGCCCAACCCCCAAAACCAGAACAGAGGAAAGATTGACTACCACCACCGAAGCCCGACAATTCGATCTGAGCCCCGCCGACCAACGCCGGCTCGCCGTCCTGTGCGGCCAGTTCGATGAGCACCTCAAGCACATCGAACGCCGCATGGACGTCCGCATCGGCCGCCGTGGCCACCACTTCCGCATCGAAGGCCAGCCGGAGAACGCCACCGCCGCCACCGAAGTCATCCGCCACCTGTATCGGGAAACCGAAGCCACCGACGACATCAGCCCGGAAACCGTCCACCTGTTCATCCGGGAATCCGGCTTCGAGCGCCTTCCCGAAGCCTCCGAGTGGGACGGCAACCAGATCGTCATCAAGACCCCGAAACTGCAGGCCCGGCCCCGGGGCAAGAACCAGCAGAAGTACGTCCACAACATCCGCAACCACGACGTCAACTTCGGCATTGGCCCCGCCGGCACCGGCAAGACCTGGCTGGCCGTGGCCTGCGCCGTGGAAGCCCTGAAGGACGAACAGGTCAAACGCATCCTGCTGGTCCGCCCGGCGGTGGAGGCCGGCGAAAAACTTGGCTTCCTGCCCGGCGACCTGGCCCAGAAGGTAGACCCCTACCTGCGTCCGCTCTACGACGCCCTCTACGAAATGCTGGGCTTCGACCAGGTGACCCGCCTGATCGAGAAGAGCGTGATCGAAATCGCCCCCCTGGCCTTCATGCGCGGACGGACGCTTAATAATTCCTTCATCATTCTCGACGAGAGTCAGAATACTACCCGGGAACAGATGAAAATGTTCCTGACCCGGATCGGCTTCGGCTCCACCGCGGTGATCACCGGCGACACCACCCAGGTGGACCTGCCCCGGGGGCAGAACTCCGGCCTGATCCATGCCGCCAGCGTGCTGGGCAAGGTGTCGGGTATCGGCTTCACCCGCTTCGAGTCCGGCGACGTGGTCCGCCATCCGCTGGTGCAGCGGATTGTGGAAGCCTACGACAGCTTCAACGAAGACGACCCGGTATGAGCGAACTGACGGTCGACATCCAACGGGTCATCGATAGCGGTGAACTGCCCGGAGACGACCAGTTGACCCGCTGGGCCCGGGCCGGCTGGCAACAGGCCCATGATTCGGAAGTCACCCTGCGCCTGGTGGACGAGTCGGAGAGTCAGGCCCTGAACCACCAGTATCGTGGCAAGGACCGGCCCACCAACGTGCTGTCCTTCCCATTTGAGGCGCCAGCCGGTATAACAGTCCCTCTGGCCGGAGATCTGGTGATCTGCGCGCCGGTGGTGGCCCGGGAGGCCGCCGAACAGGACAAGACACCAGAGGCACACTGGGCCCATATGGTCATCCATGGCCTGTTGCATCTTCAGGGTTACGACCATATTGAAGATGACGAGGCCGAGGCTATGGAAGCCCTGGAAATCCGGTTGCTGGCCGACCTTAGCTACGGCAACCCCTATGAGACAGAGGAATCGGAACCACACTCATGAGCGACGATCAGTCGAGTCGCGGCCAGGACCGAAAATCCTGGCTGGAGCGAATATCCCAGGCTTTCTCCAGCGAGCCTGAGTCCGTCGAGGACGTGCTGGAGATCCTTCGCGACGCCGAAGAGCACAACATTATCGACACCGATGCCATGAGCATCATCGAAGGCGCCATGCAGGTCATCGACATGCGCGTCGACGAAATCATGATCCCCCGCTCCCAGATGGTCACCGTCAAGGCTTCCCAGGAGCCCAAGGCCTTCCTGCAGGAAATCATCGACTCCGCCCACAGCCGGTTCCCGGTGATCGGCGACAGCCAGGACGACGTTACCGGCGTGTTGCTGGCCAAGGACCTGCTACCCCTGGCGCTCAATAACGACCTCAACTGGAACCGCATCCGCGAGATCCTGCGTCCACCCACCTTTGTGCCCGAGAGCAAGCGCCTCAACCAGCTGCTCAAGGAGTTCAAGGAAAACCGCAACCACATGGCCATCGTGGTGGACGAGTACGGCGGCACTGCCGGCCTGATCACCATTGAGGACGTGCTGGAACAGATTGTCGGCGAGATTGAGGACGAACACGATTTCGACGAGGAAACCAATATCAAGCCCCACGGCGATGGTTCCTGGGCGGTGAAAGCGGTGACCTCCGTGGAAGACTTCAACGAGTTCTTCGGGACCGAAATGGACCAGCAGGAGTTCGATACCATTGGCGGCATCGTGCTCAAGGAGTTCGGCCACCTGCCGCGCCGGGGCGAAACTACCAGCTTTCACGGCTTCACCTTCACTATCGCCAACGCCGACAACCGCGTGATCCGGTTACTGCAGGTGACACGGGACGATGCTGAGTAACCCCCTGGCCAGGACACCACGCTGGCTCAACGGTCTGATCCTGCTACTGGCAGGGGCGCTGCAGACACTCACCTTTTCCCCCTGGGACTGGTGGTGGTTCGGCCCCCTGTCCACCGCCCTGATCGTGTTCGCCGCCCTGCCCCTGGCTGCCCGCCACCTGTTCCTGGCCGGCTGGCTGACCGGGCTGGGGCTGTTTGCGTCCGGGGTGACCTGGATTTACATCAGCATCAGCGAGTACGGTAATACATCGACCCCCATCGCCATCACACTGATGGCGCTGTTCGTCGCCGGCCTGGCGCTGGTACACGGGCTGGCGTTCTGGTTCTGGGGCAAACTGGCGAAGGACACCCCGGTACGTCGCCTGATCCTGTTTCCGGCGGTGTGGGTGCTGGCGGACTGGGTTCGTGGCTGGCTGCTGACGGGTTTCCCCTGGCTGTACCTGGGGACCGCCCAGGTGGATGGCCCGCTGGCGGGCTGGGCACCGGTTACTGGCGTCCACGGCATCACCCTGATGGTCACCGCCACCGGCGCAGCCCTGTATGCCCTTTACGGGCTGGTCCGCGCCAGGCGGGTAACACAGGCGGCGATCCTTGGTGCCTGCACTCTCGCCATCTGGCTCGCCGGCCCGGCCCTGAATCGTATCCCGTGGACCCAGGTGTCCGATGACACCCTGAGCTTCGCCACCATGCAGGGCAATATTCCCCAGCAGATCAAGTGGGACCCGGATTTCCTGCGGGATCAGCTGGTGATCTACCTGGGGCTCACCGAGGACGACTGGAACCGGGATATCATCCTGTGGCCGGAAACCGCGATCCCCATCACCCAGGACCAGGCCGGCCCGATCATCGAGCATATTCAATCCAAACTCGGTGAAGGCAGTACGCTGATCAGCGGCATCCCCTGGTACACCTACAGTGCCGCGCGGGAGGACTACACCTTCCATAATTCCATTATGGCCATTGGCGCCCAGGACGGCGGGGTCTACCACAAGCAGAAACTGGTGCCGTTCGGGGAGTATGTTCCCCTGGAACAGTGGTTGCGTGGCGTTATCGGCTTCTTCGACCTGCCCATGTCCAGCTTCAGCCGCGGTCCGGAATACCAGGACCCACTGGTGGCCGGCGACGCCAGGCTCACGCCAGCCATCTGCTACGAGGTGGCCTATGCGGATTTCGTCGCCAGGAACGCCCGCCGGGGCAATATGCTGGTGACCATCAGCAACGACGGCTGGTTCGGGGACTCCATCGGCCCCCACCAGCACCTGCAGATGGCCCGGATGCGGGCTCTGGAGACCGGGCGCTACATGCTGCGGGGCACCAACAACGGGGTAACGGCGGTGATCGACGAGAAGGGACAGATCGCCGGGCAGATTCCCCAGTTTGAGCGCGCGGTCATGGATGGCGAGATTCGCACCGCCAGTGGCAACACACCGTTCATGCTGACCGGCTCCTGGCCGGTGCTGACGCTGGTAGCGATACTGATCGTGTTTGTGCGGGAGCGGGTGATTCCCAAGCCCTGACCTGCACTACATACCTAGCCCCTCTCCCCTGGAGGGAGAGGGGGACGAAACTAACTCCGCCGTCCAATCTCAGGCGCTCTGCGGGCGCTTCCTCTCTCCCTCAAGGGGGAGAGGGAATGGTTAACGTGAGGTCTGTGCAGAGCAGGGCTCCAGGTAATCAATCAGCAATTGCAGGCTGGTACGCCCCCGGAAGGTATTGGCATCCGGCTTGTAGACCACCCGGGCACCGCTGCGTGTATAGTCGGGTACTTCCGGCCCGGTATTGAAGGCGATGCCATCCACCGCCTCACGGCCATCCACCGGTTGCAGCACCAGCTTCAGGTGGTTCTCCCCCACAATGCGCTGGCTGATCACCCGGAACTCGCCGTCGAACATGGGTTCCGGAAAGTGTTGCCCCCAGGGTCCCGCACGCTTCAGCAGGTGGGCCGTTTCGAGGCATAGCTCCTCGGGGCTTAGCGGCCCGTCGGTGATCACCGCCGCCTCCAGGTCCGCTTCCGTCAGGGAATCCCTCACCGCCTCGTCGAAGGCCTGGCTGAAGCGTTCCAGGTCGTCGCCAGCGATGGTCATGCCAGCGGCCATGGCATGGCCCCCAAACTTCTTCAGCAGCCCCGGGTGACGGGTATCCACCACCGCCAGGGCATCGCGGATATGCAGGCCGGGAATGGACCGGGCCGATCCCTTGATATGCTCACCGTCGTCGTCCGGGGCAAAGGCGATGGTAGGCCGGTGGGTCTGCTCGCGGATACGGGCCGCCAGGATACCGATCACGCCCTGGTGCCAATCCGGATCGAACAGGGCCAGCCCCCAGGGCAGCCCCTCGATGTCCAGTGACATGGACGCCAGCAGGTCCTGGGCCTGGGCCTTCATGTCCTTTTCGATGGAGCGACGCTCCCGGTTGAAGGTATCCAGTTCCCGGGCCAGTCGCCGGGCCTCATCCGGATCATCCGCCAGCAGGCAGGCAATACCGATACTCATGTCGTCGAGACGGCCGGCGGCATTCAGGCGCGGCCCCAGCACAAAGCCCAGGTCGGTGGAGCTGATGGCGGTGTGATCACGGCCTGCCACCTCCAGCAGCGCCAGGATACCGGGCCGGGCCAGGCCCTGCCGGATGCGGCGCAGGCCCTGTTCCACGAAGATGCGGTTGTTGTGGTCCAGGGGCACCACGTCCGCCACCGTACCCAGGGCCACCAGATCCAGCAGGTTGCCCAGGTTGGGCTCCGGCTGCGGCAGCCTGCCCTGTTCCCGCAGGTGTTTGCGCAGGGCTGTGAGCACATAGAACATCACCCCCACCCCGGCGGCGTGCTTGCTCAGGAATGGGCACCCCGGCTGGTTGGGGTTCACGATAGCATTGGCGTCCGGCAAGGTGTCACCGGCCAGGTGATGATCGGTGACCACCACTTGCATGCCTGCCTCCCGGGCGGCCCGCACGCCTTCGTGGGCGGAAATACCATTGTCCACGGTCACCAGGAGGTCAGGCGTCTCACCCTCCTCCACCAACCGGTGAATAATCCCCGGCGTAAGCCCGTAACCATCGGCAAAACGACTCGGTACGCGGAAATCGATCTGGCCCAGCCCGAGCATCGACAGTCCAAGCATGGCCACTGCCGTGCTGGTGGCGCCGTCGGCATCGAAGTCCCCCAGGATCAGCACTTTCTGCTGCTGCCCGATGGCGTCGGCCAGCAGTTCCACGGCACGGTCGATGCCCTGTAACTGCATGGGCGACGCCAGGTGCTTGAGGGTATAGGCCAGTTCGGCATCGGAGGACACCCCCCGGGCCGCATAGAGCCGGCGTAACAGGGGCGGCAGGTCACTGCCCCAGTCCGGATCAGTGTCCGGGCCGGGGCGACGCAGGATCTTCTTGGGAGTCATAGACACTCAACGGTGCCCGGGAAGGCAGCCCTTCCCGGGATCATCAGGCGAACTTCCAGTGCTTGGCCATGAAATCCTGGACGGAAGTCAGGTTGTTCTCCAGCACCGTGTAACGTTCTTCCCGCTCGAACAGGTCGGCCATATGGGCCGGCAGTTGCGGCTTCACGGAGAGCCCGGCCTGGGCGATGGCATCCGGGAACTTGGCCGGATGGGCGGTGCCCAGAGTAATCATGGGAACACTCTGGTCACGGCGACAGGTCCTGGCGGCCGTGACACCAATGGCCGTGTGGGGATCCAGCAGGTATTCGTTGTCGTCATAGACCTGGCGGATCGTCTCACAGGTGGTCCTGTCATCCACCGCATCACTGTCAAACAGCTTGCGGGCATGACGCCAGCGGTAGTCCTCTATGCTGACCGGCCCCTTGGCGGCGTTCTCCAGCAGCAGTTTGACGGCGGCACCGTCACGCCCGTGCAGGTCGAACAGCAGGCGCTCGAAGTTGCTGGATACCATGATATCCATGCTCGGCGACAGGGTATGCTCCAGCTTGTGCTGTTCGTACCGGTTGCCGCTCATGAAGCGGTGGAGGATATCGTTGCGGTTGGTGGCGATCACCAGTTGGGAGATGGGCAGGCCCATCTTCTTCGCCAGGTAGCCGGCAAAGATGTCACCAAAGTTGCCGGTGGGCACCGAGAACGCCATGGAACGGTCGGGACCACCCAGGGACAGGGACGCCTGGAAGTAGTAGACGATCTGGGCCATGATCCGCGCCCAGTTGATGGAGTTGACCGCCGCCAGCCGGGCCTTGCCCCCCAGGAAGGACTGGTCGCCGAAGCTGGCCTTTACCATGCGTTGGCAGTCGTCGAAGTTGCCCTTCACGGCAATGTTGTGGATGTTATCCCCCGGCACCGTGGTCATCTGCCGGCGCTGGACTTCCGACACCCGCTCGTTGGGATGCAGGATGAAGATATCCACATGCTCACAGCGACGGCAGCCCTCGATAGCGGCGGAACCGGTATCGCCGGAGGTGGCCCCCATGATCACCGCGTGCTCGCCGCGCTTCTCCAGCACATAGTCCAGCAGGCGACCCAATAGTTGCAGGGCGAAATCCTTGAACGCCAGGGTCGGGCCACGGAACAGCTCCAGCACCCATTCGTTGGCATCCAGCTGCACCAGCGGCGCGATCGCCTTGTGGGCGAACACGTCGTAGGTGTCTTCCAGCATCCGTCGGAAATCGGCTTCCGGAATGGCGTCGTCCACAAACGGGTACATGATGTGGAAGGCCAGTTCGCTGTAGGACAGCCCGCGCCAGCTACGGATTTCCTCCAGGCTGAAATGGGGCAGCGATTCCGGCACATAGAGCCCGCCATCGGTCGCCAGACCGGTCAGCAGAACGTCCTCGAAGCCCAGGGCGGGGGCTTCGCCCCGTGTACTGATGTATCTCACGTGCGTACCTGTCAGTTGAAGTTTTCAGCGCGGATGCGAACCACCTGGTCGTCCACCTCATCCAGGGCTTCCAGCTCCTCAATGGCCTGGTTGACCTGACGCTCCTGGACCGTGTGGGTCAGGATAATCACCGGAATCCGGCCATCCTGGACCTCGGATTCCTTCTGCATGATGGACTCAATATTGATGCCATGCTCACTGAGGATGGAGGCCACCTTGGCCAGAACACCCGGACGATCCAGGGCCTGGATGCGCAGGTAGTAGGCAGACTGGGTGAACTCCATGGGAAGCACTTCCAGGTCCTCGATGGCCTCCGGCGCAAAGCCCAGGTATGGCACGCGACCTTCACCGCCGCCCTGTATGGCACGGGCCACATCCACGATATCGGCGATAACGGCGGAGGCCGTGGCCTCGTCACCGGCGCCCGGACCGTAGTACATGGTCTGGCCCACGGCGTCGCCGTCCACCAGCACGGCGTTCAGCACGCCATCCACCTGGGCAATCAGGTGACTCTGGGGGACCAGGGTGGGATGCACCCGCAGCTCGATACCGCCCTCACGGCGGCGGGCAATACCCAGATGCTTGACGCGATAGCCCAGCAGTTCGGCATGGGCAATGTCGTAGGGAGTCAGGCGGGAGATGCCTTCGGTGTAGGCACGGTCGAACTGGAGCGGTACGCCGAAGCTGGCAGAGGCCATGATGGTGAGCTTGTGGGCGGCATCGACCCCTTCCACATCAAAGGTGGGATCGGCCTCAGCGTAGCCCAGGTCCTGGGCTTCCTGCAGTACCTCGTTGAAGGCACGGCCCTTGCGCATCTCGGTAAGGATGTAGTTGCCGGTACCATTGATGATGCCCGCCAGCCAGTCGATACGGTTGGCCGCCATACCCTCGCGAATGGCCTTGATCACGGGAATGCCACCGGCCACGCCAGCCTCGTAGGCAACCACCACGCCGGCCCTGTCGGCGGCCTCGAAGATTTCGTTGCCGTGCACGGCGATCAGTGCCTTGTTGGCGGTGACCACGTGCTTGCCCCGGGCAATGGCCGCCAGGACCAGTTCCCGCGCCGCTTCGTAGCCGCCGATCAGCTCGACCACCACATCCACGTCAGGGTCATTGACCACATCCATGATATCGGTGCTGAAGGGAATTTCCCCCAGGTCGATATCATCCCGCCAGGTACGGGTGGCCACCCGCACTGTGCGGATGTTGCAACCGGCACGACCGGAAATCAGGCTGGCGTTCCGGGCCAGCACATTGAATGTTCCGCCACCGACGGTTCCTAGTCCGCAGATTCCGACCCTGACTTCTTTCAAGCTTCCACCTCAATGCCCGATGAATGAATAGCGGGCATAGTATACCGATTAGCAGGGCTCAGAACAGCATCAGCCGTGCCATTACCGGTGGACGCTCACATAAGGCCCAGACCCTCAGCCAGCTTGTCCGCCGGCACGTAGCCGTTGATCATCTTGCCATCCTCCAGCACGATTGCCGGGGTGCCGGAAACGCCAACCTGCCCCCCCAACTGGAACTGCTCCCCCACCGGGTTGTCGCAGGACGCCTGGGGCACCGTTTCGCCGGCCTTGGCCTGGTCCATGGCCGCCTGCTGGTCCTCGGCACACCATACCGACTCGTACTTGCGGAACGACGGGGTACCAGGGCCGGAACGGGGGTAGGCGTAGTAGTTGACCGTAATGCCCAGTTCGTTGAGGCGATCCATCTCGTCATGCAGCTTGCGGCAGTAAGGGCAGTCAATGTCGGTAAACACCCCGATCACCGCCTTCTCTTCACCCTCGGCCCGGTAGGTGATCAGTTCCTCGTGGTCGTATCCGGAGATCACCCTGGCCCTCTCAACGGACCGGGTCTGCTCGGTGACATTCACCACACCCTTGTCGGTAAGCTGCAGCATCTCACCGGCAATAATGTACTCGCCGTCTTCCGTGGCGTAGATCATGCTGCGGTTGTTGGTCCGGACCTCGTACAGACCAGGCACCGCCGACTCCGTCACGCCGTGCACCTGCAAACCCGGCACGGTCTCCCCCAGCCGCTGGGTGATAACGTCCTCGGCGCTTTCAGCGTGGGCCGTGGGCGCAATGGCGGTCAGGCCCAGCACCAGGCCTGCGGCCAGGGCAATTGATGATGGAAGGGGGAAAAAACGGAAGAACGAAAGGCTCATGGATCATCCTGCGTACTGGGTAAATGAAGTCAATGCCGGGCAATCAGCAACCCCGCCATTGTGGCTGCATCCCTGCCGGAAGTCGTGTCACCTTCAAGCCATCCAGGCCAAGCCATTCCGACAACCATCGGGGTCACAGTAAACCAAAGCGATGGTATCGAAGCAATTGCCCGACACCGGTAATGTGACTGGGACGAGGTGAAAAAGTTCAGTGGGCTACGACACCCGGACGCCGGGTTACCCACGCGGGTGATGGCTCTGGTGGAGATCCTGTAGCCGTTGCCGCGCCACATGGGTGTAGATCTGGGTGGTGGACAGGTCCGCATGCCCCAGCAGCATCTGCACCACCCGCAAGTCGGCGCCATGGTTCAGCAGATGGGTGGCAAAGGCATGGCGCAGGGTGTGCGGGGACAGTTTCTTGCGGATGCCGGCCCGCTGGGCATAGTGCCGGATACGATACCAGAAGGCCTGCCGGGTCATGGCCGTGCCCCGGTTGCCGGGAAACAGATCATCGGACATCCGGCCCCGGAGCAGATCACCCCTGGCCTCGTTCATATAGCGCAGGAGCCAGTCCACCCCTTCTTCACCCACGGGAATCAGGCGCTCCTTGTCACCCTTGCCAATGACCCGGACCACACCCTGACGCAGGTTGACCTGATCCACCCGCAACGACACCAGCTCACTGACCCGCAGCCCACAGCCATAGAGGATTTCCAGCATGGCCCGATCCCTCAGTTCCAGACGCTCATCCTGCACCTGGTCCCCCAGGGGTTCGTCCAGCAACGCCTCCACATCCCCTTCGGACAGGGAATCCGGCAGCCGCCGGGACAGCCGGGGGCTTTCGATACGCAGAGTGGGATCCTCCGCGATCAGCTTCTCCCGCAGCAGGTAACGGTAGAAGCGCCTGATCCCCGACAGCCGCCGGGCGGCGGTGGCGTTCTTGCGCCCTTCCACAAACGCCGCAGATATCCAGCCCAGCAGGTCATCGCGCCTCGCCTGCTGCAGCAGTGGCGATCCAGGTCGCTCCGCCAGCCACTGGGACAGCTTGCGCAGGTCGCTGCCGTAGGCAGCCCGGGTCTTCTCCCCCAGACCGTCCTCCAGCCAGATCGCATCCAGAAACATCTGAAGCAGACGCTGGTCTTCATCCCTGACGGAGGTTTTCTCAGACCTGTTGGCCATGGTGTTCCACCTTCCTGCCGGAAAACCGGAGCCCGCAACGCAAAAAAGGGCAGCCAGAGCCGCCCTTTTCCGGAAACCGTCGCAGGTTCATGAACCCGCCGCTTCTGATGCCAACCGAACTGGAACTCAGTTCAGCTTTTCCTTGATCCGTGCGGCCTTGCCGGACAGTTCGCGGAGGTAGTACAGCTTGGCCTGACGAACATCGCCGCGACGCTTCACGGAAATGCTGTCGATCAGACGGGAGAACGTCTGGAAGGTACGCTCAACGCCCACACCGTAGGAAACCTTGCGAACGGTGAAGGAGGAGTTCATACCCCGGTTGCGCTTGCCGATAACCACGCCTTCAAAGGCCTGCAGACGCTCACGGTTACCCTCGGTTACGCGAACCTGAACAACCACGGTATCCCCCGGTGCAAACTCGGGAATTTCCTTGGTCATCTGCTCCGCTTCGATCTGACTGATGATGTCGTTCTTACCACTCATCGTAATGTGCTCCTGATACCCAATCTCTCAATGCCCTGATTCAATCAGAGGCACCCGGTTCGTTTAAAATCTCGTCCAGCAGCTCACGCTCTTCGTCCGTCTGCACCCGCTGCGCCAGCAGGTCGGGGCGTCGCTCCCGGGTTCGCCTCAGCGACTCTTTCAGCCGCCAGCGCCGGATCTGTTCGTGGTGACCGCCTAACAATACATCCGGCACCGCCTGACCTTCGTAAACTTCGGGCCGGGTGTAGTGCGGACAATCCAGCAACCCGTCAGCGAAGGAATCCTGCTCCGCTGACTGCGCATGACCCAGCGCTCCGGGGATGAGGCGTGTAACCGCATCAATGACGGCCATGGCCGCCAGTTCGCCACCGGAGAGGACAAAATCCCCCAGTGACACTTCCCGATCGACTTCCGTCGAGATCAGGCGTTCGTCAACACCCTCGTAGCGACCTGCCACCAGGATCAGACTATCCTGAGACGCCAGGGATTCCACCACCTGCTGGTCGAGCCTTTCGCCCTGGGGCGACAGGTAAACCACACAGGCCCTGCCCGGCGCTTCCTCGCGGGCGGCATGGATGGCATCCCGCAGCGGCTGGATCTTCATCAGCATACCGGGGCCGCCACCATAGGGCCGGTCATCCACGGTACGATGCCGGTCATGGGTGAACTCCCGGGGGTTCCAGCTACGGAAGGTCAGCAGACCATCCCGTACCGCCCTGCCGGTAATCCCCACATCGGTCACCGCGCCGAACATTTCCGGGAACAGACTGACAGCGCCAATCCACACCCTCAGAACTCCGGGTCCCAGTCCACCACCAGGCGTTCTGCCGCCAGATCCACCTCGCGAACCACCTGGTCCGGAAGATAGGGAATCAGGCGCTCACGCTGGTCGATGGAGGCCTCGTCGGCCCTGACCACCAGAACGTCATTGGAGCCCGTTTCCAGCAGGTGATGCACCTTACCCAGACGCTCACCCTCTACCGTAAACACGGCCAGTTTCTCCAACTGGTGCCAGTAATACTCCCCTTCCGGAAGTTCCGGAAGCTCGGAGGTCGGCACCCGGATCTCGGCACCGCCGTAGGTCCGGGCCAGGTCACGGTCGTCAATATCCTTGAGCTTTACCACGATCCCCTGCCCCTGGCGGCGACCGGTTTCAAGCTCCGCGGCAAACCGCTTGCCGTCCTGGATCAGCGTCCAGTGATGGTAGTTCAGTATGCCGTCGACGGGATCGGTATAGGAGTAGACCTTGAGCCACCCCTTGACCCCGAAGACCGAGGTAATCCGGCCGATCACAGTTTCCTGTGGATGCTGTGCCATGCCAGGACCCCGGACAATCGTGTTACTTGGCGGCAGTCTTCAGCAACTGAGCGACACGCTCGGAAGGCTGGGCGCCCTGGCTGATCCAGTAGTCAACACGCTCCTGGTTCACACGCAGGCGCTCTTCCTGACCGCGGGCGATCGGGTTGAAGAAACCTACGCGCTCGATGAAACGACCATCGCGGGCCTTACGGCTGTCTGTTACTGCCAAGTGGTAGAACGGACGCTTCTTGGCGCCGCCACGAGCCAAACGGATTGTTACCATTTCGACCAATATCCTGTTCAGTTGTACGAACTTTGTACGATGCGTGCCGGCTGCCATGGCAACCACACGTCGACCCATACTCGAAAGGGGCGCTATTCTATGCTAATTCCCCGGCAAAGAAAACAGGCATCCCGTCCCGATTTCTACATACGGCCAAATGGTGGCATGCCACCACCGCCACCACCCGGAGGCATCATACCCTGCATGCCCCGCATCATGTTCTGCATACCGCCTTTCTTGCCGAATTTCTTCATCATCTTCTGCATCTGCTTGTGCTGTTTCAGCAGGCGGTTAATGTCCTGTATCTGGGTGCCGGAACCAGCCGCAATACGGCGCTTGCGGGAGTTATTGATGCTGTCCGGGAAGCGGCGCTCCTTCGGCGTCATGGAGCAGATGATCGCCTCCATCTGGCCAAAGGTCTTGTCATTGACCTGGCTCTGGGCCGCCTGGGCCATCTGCCCCATGCCGGGCAACTTGTCCAGCAGGCCGGCCATACCCCCCATGTTCTTCATCTGCTGAAGCTGGTCGCGGAAATCCTCCAGATCGAAGCCCTTGCCCTTCTTGATCTTCCGGGTGAGCTTGTCAGCCTTCTTCTTATCCAGCTTGCGCTCGGCGTCCTCTATCAGGGAGAGCACATCCCCCATGCCCAGGATGCGCGAGGCCACCCGGTCCGGATGGAAGGGCTCCAGGGCATCGGATTTCTCGCCCACACCCATGAACTTGATGGGCTTGCCGGTGATGTGGCGCACAGACAGCGCGGCGCCGCCACGGGCGTCGCCATCCGTCTTGGTCAGCACCACACCAGACAGCGGCAGGGCTTCACTGAACGCCTTGGCGGTATTGGCCGCGTCCTGACCGGTCATCGCGTCCACCACGAACAGGGTTTCCGCCGGATCCACCGCTTTGTGGAGGCGACCGATCTCGCCCATCATCTGCTCGTCTACGTGCAGGCGACCGGCGGTGTCCACGATCACCACATCCAGGTGTTTCTTGCGGGCGGCATCGATGGCGCCCTCGGCAATGGCCACGGGGTCCTGATCGGTGGAACTGGGGAAGAACTCCACCCCCACCTCACCGGCAAGGGTTTCCAGCTGATTGATGGCGGCCGGGCGATAGACGTCGGCACTGACCACCATCACCGATTTCTTTTCCCGCTCCTTCAGCAGCCGGGCCAGCTTGGCCACCGTGGTGGTCTTACCCGCACCCTGGAGACCGGCCATCATGATGACTGCCGGCGGGCGCACGGACAGGTTCAGCTTTTCATCGCCGGAACCCATCACCTGTTCCAGCTCCTGCTGAACCACCTTCACGAACACCTGGCCCGGCGTCAGGCTGCGCTGAACCTCCTGCCCCACGGCCCGCTGACGCACCCCCTCAATAAAGGACTTGACCACCGGCAGGGCCACATCGGCCTCCAGCAGGGCCATGCGGACCTCCCGCAGGGTCTCCTTTATATTATCATCGGTCAGTTTGGCCTGGCCGGAAATTTTCCTGAGACTCCCCGAGAGTCGGTCTGTCAGGTTTTCAAACATGGTGGTACCCGTAAGCCCTGAAAAATGAATTGCCTGTTGCCGACGTCGTACCGGGCCAGCGTATAAACGACCCTATAGAATAACGTCAGGCACTTACCGGTTGATTCCGGTTGCACAATCGCGACATTATAACCAGACTAACGCGCTGAAACGACCAGCCCGGCAAATTCCATCTCCTGAACGAAGGAAGCCCGGACCATATCACATAACCACCAGCCAGGAATGCCATGGGAACGCTGATTCTCGCTGTCACCACCCTGTTCCTCTACAGCATTGGTACTGCCTTTCAGGCCCTGGGCTTTCGCGGACGCATCAGCGTCAACAAGCACATTGTGACGGTAATCGGCGGCCTGGGTCTGGTGGCCCACGGCATGCTGCTCTGGCAGACCCTGTTTACCGGCGGCGCCCTGAACCTGGGATTCTTCCAGAGTTCCCTGCTGATTTCCTGGCTGGTGGTGGCGATCCTGCTGGTCATGAACCTGACCAAGCCCGTGGACAGCCTGTTCCTGGGGGCCTATCCCCTGGCCTGCCTGACTGTGGTGTTCGCCCTGCTCACCCACACGCCGCCCCGCTTTATACAGCGGGATGACTGGGGCATCCTGTCCCACATTGCCCTGTCGGTCACCGCCTACAGCCTGTTCACCCTGGCGGCGGGACAGGCGCTGTTGCTCTATTTCCAGAACCGCCAGCTCAAGCGCAACTACAACAGCCCCCTGGTGCGTAACCTGCCACCACTGCAGACTATGGAATCCATGCTGTTCGAGCTGCTCTGGGCCGGCGTTATCCTGCTGGTGCTGGCCATTGTTACCGGCGCGCTATTCGTGAGCGACCTGTTCGCCCAGGACCTGGCCCACAAGACCATCTTCTCGCTGATCTCGCTGGCGGTGTTCGCGGCCCTGCTGATCGGCCGCCAGACACAGGGCTGGCGCGGCATCACCGCAAGCCGCTGGACGCTGGCGGGATGCGCCCTGCTGATGCTGGCCTACTACGGCAGCAAATTCGTGCTGGAACTGATCTTCCACCGGACTGGTTGACACCCACCGGCCCTGTTCCTATTTTTCCCGTTCATCCGCAACATAAGGACCCGCTCCCTTGAACGAGGCATCGCTTACGGCGCTGTTCATACTCCTTGCCGGCCTGATCGTCCTGTCCGCCTTCTTCTCCAGTTCCGAGACCGGGATGATGTCCCTGAACCGGTACCGGCTCAAACATATGGCCAAGACCGGCCACCGGGGCGCACGCCGGGCGCAGTCCCTGTTGCAGCGCACCGACCAGCTCATCGGCGTCATTCTGATCGGCAACAACTTCGTCAACATCTTTGCCTCGTCCATCGCCACGGTGATCGCCATCCGTCTCTGGGGGGACGCCGGCATTGCCATTGCCACCGTACTGCTGACCATTGTCATCCTGATTTTCGCGGAGGTAACCCCGAAAACCCTGGCCGCGCTCTTTCCCGAGAAAATCGCCTTTCCCGCCAGTTACGTACTGGGGCCGCTGCTGAAAATCCTCTACCCGGTGGTCTGGTCGGTGAACCTGTTCACCACCGCCATCCTTCGGGTGCTGAGAATCTCTCCGGACGAGGCCAGTTCCGACCACCTGTCCCGGGAGGAACTGCGCACACTGGTCAACGAGTCCGGCGCATTGATCCCGTCCAAACACAAGGACATGCTGGTCAGCATCCTCGACCTGGAAAAGGTCACGGTCAACGACATCATCGTGCCGCGCAACGAGATTGTGGGGGTGGACCTGGAAGACGACATCGACGACATCCTGCGCCAGCTCCGCACCAGCCAGCACACCCGCCTGCCCATCTACAAGGGTGACATCAACAACATCCAGGGGGTGCTGCACCTGCGCAACATCTCCCGCCTGCTGATGCAGGAGGACGTCAACAAGGCCATGCTGATGCAGCTCTCCCGAGAGCCCTATTTCATCCCGGAGAGCACGCCGCTGAACACCCAACTGATCAACTTCCAGAAGGCCAAACGGCGCTTCGGCATCGTGGTGGACGAGTACGGCGACGTATTGGGCCTTGCCACGCTGGAGGACATACTTGAGGAGATCGTCGGGGACTTCACCACCGACTACTCGGAAACTAGCCCGGATATCATTCCCCAGGACGATGGCACCTATATCATCGACGGTACGGCCGCCGTGCGTATCATCAACCGGGACCTGGGCTGGAAGCTGCCCACCGACGGCCCCAAGACCCTCAACGGCCTGATCACGGAAACCCTGGAAACCATACCCGACACCAACGTGTGCCTGGTGATACGGGGCTATCGCACCGAGGTCCTGCAGATCAAGGATAATGTGGTGAAGGCTGCAATCGTGCACCCCCTGCCACGAAAGAAATCCTTCCGCAGGAAGAAAACCGGCTGACCGCCCTTATATCCGTGCGATCTAACTACGTTTTTTTAGAAAGATCATGATTTAACCAGTTTCTTGACCGGACCTACCCCCCTACCCAAAACTTGAGTTGTGCGAGTAGCTACGTATCCAACAGCAATAGCATTCAACAACAATAATAGTTGAGGAGAAGGTCCATGAGCCTTTCACATACAGTTGGTTTGTTTACACACCCTGATGAAGAGTGGAAAGCGATCCGGGAAGACTCGGAATCGGTCAGCAAACTCTATTTCGGCCACATCCTGCTACTGGCCCTGATTCCGGCCGCGGCTGCCTTTTATGGCACCACACAGGTCGGCTGGCAGGTGGGGGGTTCCCAGCTCATACGATTGACCACCGGCAGCGCGCTCCAGCTCTGCGCCCTTGCCTACATGGCCATGCTGGTAGGGATCTACATCATCGGTAAGTTCATTGATTTCTTCGCCGCCACCTATGACGTGAAAGAATCCACCCCCCGGGGTGTCACCCTGGCCGCCTATACAGCCACCCCCATCTTCCTGCTGGGTGTGATCGCGGTGTATCCCAATATCTGGGTGAACATGGCCGTTGGTACCGCAGCCATCGCGTACGCGGTGTACCTGCTGTACGAGGGCCTGCCCATTCTCATGAAGATTCCGGAAGACCGGGGCTTCATGTTTGCCTCGTCCGTACTCACCGTGGGCCTGGTCATGTTTGTCGGACTGCTAGCCATCAGCGTGGTGGTCTGGAGCATGGGAATAGGGCCACAGTACGTCAGCTGATCCTGACAACCATCAGTTTTCGAACAGGCCGACCCGCAAGGGCCGGCCTGTTTATTAGGAGCATAACGGAAGTGCCGGATACCCGGAGTTTGAACCCGTTATCCGGTTAACAATAATTAATCGTGTAACCTCAGTATATTTTGCGATAGATTACGCATATAAAGTACCAATCCAGAGAGTAAGCTCGGTAACGTATCCGGTTGAGGCGTATCAGGAGTCAGCCATGAACAGACAATCCGGCATACATTACCTGCACGACCGTCCGGGTGCAGGGTCGCCGGTATCAGTTCCTCCGGAAGTGTCCCGGATCCGGGACACAGTGGTAGCCGGCCTTGGCGACCTTCTGCAGGGGGCTTTCGATGCCGTGGATGATTCCCTGTTCGAGCTTGCCAATAACGCCCGCAGCAACAACGAGCAGAACCGCTATTTCGAGGCGATGCGGGAAATCCGCATCAAGCGCAAGGGTGTCGAGAAGCAGTTCCAGCACTCCGTGGGCGCACTGTTCGACCACCCTCCCCTGGCAAACGCCGACCAGCAGTCCCAGGACAACCTCCAGCATCAGGAGAGCGCCTCGGCGGAGAGCCTGTCTCTGGTACAGGACGACGACCTGGAAGAGCAGGTCGCCCTTAACGCCATGATATCCAAGGCCCGCGTCTATTTTCAGGGGCCCCTGCTGCAACTGCAGACACGATTTACCGTGATCTACCCGAACGCCTCCGAGGAGCGGCCGGTCAATCCGATGTTGCCGGACCATGTCTGCCGTGCCTTTGCCGAGGCCGCCGGCGCCTTTGAGATCCAGATCCGCGAACGGCTCATCGTGCTCAAGCAGTTCGACCGCTATGTGGTGGCCAACCTCGGCATGCTGATGGACGAGGCAAACCGCATCCTGGTCCAGGCCGGCATCGTGCCCAATTTCCGCTACCAGGGTAAGAATCGCCAGGAAACCCCGCAGACCAGCGGCGCTCCGTCGCCCTCCGGCCACCAGGCAACCACCGGCGACCAGACCCGGGCCGCGGAAGCACAGGAAAGTTACCAGGTCCGGGAAAACGACGCTCTGTTCCAACAGATCCGGCAGCTACTGGCCGAACAGCGGGGCCACCGCAGCTACAGCACCAGCTACTATGGTGACGCCCAGGGCCATGGTGGCACCGAGATCCATATCGTCGGCGGTGCCGAACTGCTGCAGATGCTGTCCCAGGCGTCCGCCAACACCGCCCGGCAAAATGCGCCCCAGGGCAACCTGAGCGCCGGCGAACCGGTTACCGTGGATCTGCGGGACCTGATCGAGCATGTCCTGGAGAGCCAGCAGCCTGAGGAAGGCAAGCACGCCGCCCTCCAGGAGATGGACGAGGACCTGATCAACCTGGTCTCCATGCTGTTCGAGTTCATCCTGGACGACTACAACCTGTCTGCCCCGATCCAGGTACTGATCAGCCGTCTCCAGATTCCCATCCTGAAGGTGGTGATCAAGGACAAGTCCTTCTTCAGCCGCGCCAACCATCCCGCCAGAAAGCTGCTGAACTCCCTGGCCCGGGCCGGTATCGGCTGGAGCAATGCGGATGAGAAATCCCGCGACAAGCTCTACGAGCAGATCCACAACATCGTCGCCCGTATCCTCGACGAGTTCGACGGCGACATCCAGCTGTTCGAAACCCTGGGCGAGGAATTCGACCAGTTCCTGACCCGGGAGAATCGCAAGGCCTCCCTGGTGGAGCAGCGCACCCGCGAATCCGAACGAGGCCGCATCAAGTCCCAGAAAGCCCAGGACACGGTGGACCGCCTGCTCCGGGAAAAACTGGCCCGCCGCCCCGTGCCCCCGACCATTCACGACATCCTGGTGAACGGCTGGAGCCGCGTCATGTTCCTGGCCTATCTGCGTAACGATGTGGAACATCGCTGGGAGCAGTCGGTGCGTGTGGTGGACGACCTGATCTGGTGCCTCTACCCCCACCTGGACGACGACGAGCGGGATCAGTGGGTACGGGTGGTTCCCCGCCTGCTCAAGGCCCTGCGGGCCGGCCTGGAGGAGGTTTCCTACAACTCGTCACGGCTGGACGAGATGATGGCCCAGCTCAAGCATGAGCTGACCGAGGCGTTCCGCAACCTGGCGCTGGCAGAGGCCAGGGAGCCGGATGACATGGAGCCCGAGGAACCGGTCATCGAGGAGACCTTTGAGCAGGAAGAGCCGCTGGAAGCCGGCGTGGCGGAATATCTGCCGCACATCGAATCGATCAACGTCGGCCAGTGGGTGGAGTTCCGCCTGGTGAACGGCTCCAGCTTCCGCTGCAAGCTGTCCACGATTATCGACGAGGCCGACTGCTTTGTCTTCGTCAACCGCATGGGCCTGAAAGTCATCGAGAAAACCCGTGTCGACCTCGCCCACGAGATGCAGAGGGGCCGTCTCACCGTCCTGGAACAGGGCGCCCTCATCGACCGGGCCCTGGACGCCGTGGTGGGAAGCCTCCGCAAGCAGGCCTGACCGGATTCCGGCCCGAAACAAAAAAAGCGCCCTGTGGGGCGCTTTTTTCATGCCTGTAAGCCCGGACTGTCAACGCATTTCCGGAAGGCTACTTCTACGTGAGCGGCAGCTCAGGCTTCCTGCTGCTTGGCGGCCGCCTTGACCATCTCCGCCAGCTCTCCGGATTCGGACAGCTCCAGCACGATGTCGCAACCACCCACCAGCTCGCCGTTAATGTAGAGCTGAGGATAGGTGGGCCAGTTGGAGTAGCTCTTCAGGGCCTCACGCAGCTCCTGATTGTCCAGGATGTTAACGAAAGCAAAGCGCTCACCACAGGCCATCAGCGCCTGCACGGTACGAGAAGAGAAACCGCACTGGGGAGCCTGGGGGGTGCCCTTCATATAGATAAGAATCGGATTTTCTTCCAGTTGGCCTTTGATCTGCTCATTGATATCCACAATCACACCTCTTCAAACGGTATCGAACTGACTTGCATTGTACACGGGAACCCCAATTCCGACCAACAGACTCAGGTATGGTAATCGCCAGGTGCGGCACGCCGCGCCGGATTGTCATCCCCCGGGGAACCCTATAGACTTGATTCTTTTCGTCCCGAGGGGCTCTTACCGTCATGGTCCCGGAGGACAAGCAGGAACGCCCTGACAGGCTGCAAGCGCTGTACCCGAGGCATGCCGGGGCATCCCCACAATCAGGGCCGTATAGCCGGTGCGAACCCCGCAACCCGGATGGTTTCCTATTTGCTGTCGGCCAGGGAAAGACAACGGACATCGCCATGGCAGTAAGACACTTTCTGACACTCAATGACCTGACCCTTAATGAACTGACGGGCCTGCTGGACCATGCCAGCTTCCTGCGCCGTGAATGGCAAGCGGGAAAGGTCCGCAACAGTCTCGGTAACCGGGTACTGGCGATGATCTTCGAGAAGTCGTCCACCCGCACCCGGGTCTCGTTCGAGGCGGGCATGTCCCAGCTGGGTGGCAGCGCCATGTTCCTTTCCCCCCGGGACACCCAACTGGGCCGCGGTGAACCGATCGAGGATTCCGCCCGGGTCATATCCAGCATGGTGGATGCGGTCATGATCCGGACCTTCGCCCATGACAAGGTGGACCGTTTTGCCAGCGTCTCCCGGGTGCCGGTGATCAACGCCCTCACCGACGATTTCCATCCCTGCCAGTTGCTGGCCGACATGCAGACGTTCCGGGAGCACCGGGGGGATATCGCCGGCGCCACCGTGACCTGGGTCGGGGATGGCAACAACATGTGCAACTCGTACATCAACGCTGCCCGGATCTTCGGCTTCCACCTGAACGTGGCCTGCCCGGAAGGCTACGCGCCGGACAGCGGCCTGCTGGACAGTCACCGGGACTGCGTCACCGTGTTCGAGGATCCCCGGGAAGCGGCCCGTGGCGCCAACCTGATCGCCACTGACGTGTGGGCCTCCATGGGACAGGAACAGGAGGCGGATGCCCGCCGGGCCATCTTCACCCCCTACCAGGTCAATCCGGCATTGATGGACCTGGCGGCCCGTGACGCCCTGTTCATGCACTGCCTGCCGGCCCACCGGGGCGAGGAGATCTCCGATGACATGCTGGACCACCCGGGCTCCGTAGTCTGGGACGAGGCGGAGAACCGACTGCACGCCCAGAAGGCATTGCTGGAATTCCTGATCCTGGGAACACTGGAACCTTAACCAATCACCACAGGGACCCACGCGGAGTCACCCCATGCCCCCACCCAATCCGCCCCACAGCTGGCTGCTGGACGTACGAGCACTGGGCTGCGGCTATGGTGCGGAGAACGTGGTGGCCGACGTCCGTTTTGCCCTCGGCCATGGCGATATCGGCTGCCTCCTGGGCCCCAGTGGCTGCGGCAAGAGCACCATCCTCCGGGCCCTGGCCGGCTTCCTGCCCATCAGTACGGGAGAGATCCGGCTGAATGACCAGGCCATCAGCCTACCGGGCTTTACCCTGCCACCGGAACAACGGCGCATTGGCATGGTGTTCCAGGACTATGCCCTGTTCCCTCACTTGACCATTGCCGACAATGTGGCTTTCGGCCTGAAAGGGCTGAGTCGCCGAGAAAGACACGCCAAGACGGCTGGCCTGCTGGAGCTGGTGCATCTGCAGGACCTGGCGGACCAGTATCCCCACCAGCTCTCCGGCGGCCAGCAACAACGGGTGGCCCTGGCCAGGGCGCTGGCGCCCGAACCCACACTGATCCTGCTGGACGAGCCCTTCTCCAGCCTGGACGCGGACCTGCGCCGGCGCCTGAGCCTGGATGTCCGCGATATCCTCAAGGACCTTGGCATCAGCGCACTGCTGGTTACCCATGACCAGCAGGAAGCCTTTGCCATGTGTGACCAGGTGGCGGTGCTCCGGGATGGACAGGTACAGCAATGGGACGTGCCCTACAATCTCTACCATGAGCCGGCGAACCGGTTCGTGGCGGGCTTTGTGGGACAGGGGGCGTTCATTCCGGGCCAGGCCCTGGGGCCCGGCACCATCGAATCGGAACTGGGCAGGCTGGTCGGCAAGCGTACCAGCCAGTGGCAACCGGGCACCCTGCTGGATGTCCTGATCCGGCCGGATGACATCGTCTACGATGCCGACTCCGACCTGAAACCCAAGGTGGTCGAGAAGACCTTTGCGGGTACCTCAACTCTTTACCGCTTCCACCTCTCGGACGATACCGAGTTCGAGGCCCTGTTCCGCAGTCATCTGGACTTCCGGCTGGGGGAACACGTTCCCGTGCGGGTGGAGGCAGACCACCTGATCGCCTTCCCCCGCACCTGAAGCCCCGGCGGCCCCTCCCGGAACAAAGGCAAAAAAAAGACCGGTCATCGGGGATGGCCGGCCATACAATGACGAATGAAACAAGGAAAGTTCGTAAGAACAACACTCCTGGCAGAACAACCACTTTACCCGCTGGGGGAAATTACCCTGCCTTTCACCTTCCATCCTAGTCGTTCCGGCGGGAAGGTCCGTTGTGCTTTGGTGTTTGTTTGTAAAATCATGTTATGGGTCGGCTCGGACTGTTCCCTGGCGGGCCCAGGCCGGAGATAGCCCGCTACTGCCGGCGCGGCCAGACCAGGCTGAACCGGGCACCGCCGAGTTCGTTACTGCGCCCCACAAAAGACTGGCCACCGTGCCAGAACAGGATCCGCTTGACGATGGAAAGCCCCAGCCCGTAACCACCGGAATTCCGGGTACGGCTGTCATCCAGGCGGGCAAAGGCACTGAAAACCTTCTCCCAGTCCTGCTCGGGAACCCCGGGGCCATCATCCTCGACGTCAATGCGGCAGTTCTCCTCATCCAGCAGGCAACGGACCCTGACCTCGCCCGACGCGTAGCGGCAGGCATTGCCCACCAGGTTCTGGATCGCACGGTGCAGGTAGCGGGGTTCGATATCACTCTCGGCACAGATTTCCGATGCTTCGGGGATCACGGCTTCGATACGGGTCTGCGGATGGATAACCTGCTGCTCCTCCACCACTTGGCGCACGATGTCGGTAACGCTGCCCGGACGCAGGCTGAAGACCGGGCCGCCCTGTTCCAGGCGGGCATAGGTGAGTATTTCGTCAATCAGTTCATCCAGCTCCTGGATATCGTTGTCGATGCCATCCAGTTGCCGGTGCAGGGTCTGCTCATCCTTTGCCGTCTCGATCATCTGCACCCCGAAACGAATCCGGGCCACCGGGGTTCGCAGTTCGTGGGACACCGCATGGATCATCTCCCGCTGCACCTCCACCAGCCGCTGGATCTGGTCCGCCATGCCGTTGAAGGAACGGGACAGGCGGGATACCAGGTTGCCCTGCCCCGGCTCTATGCGGGCCTCCAGTTCACCCCGGGCAATGCGCACCGCCACCGACTCCACGGTTCGCAGATTCTGGTCCAGGTCGCGCATGAGCAGGCGCACAGCGAGGGTCAGCACCAGCGCCGCCAGCCCCACCAGCAGCAGGAATACCGGCCAGGGCAGCGACCGGAAGCCCGGCGGCATGGCCATATGCATCAGGGAACCGTCCTCCAGTCGCAGCATCACCTGCCCCTGCCGCGCCCCCCCGAAGAACACCATCCCCCGCCGTGACACCTCCTCCAGGACCTCGGGTGGCGGCAGTTGACCGGTCTTATCAATGGCATCGAGGCGAACGTTCAGCTCCCTGGCCAACAGGCTCGCGGTATCGGCTCGGTCGGCGGGACGGGCCTCGTTCAGATGCCACAGCACCGTCATCGCCGTGGCTTCGGCCAGATCCCGGTACAGGTTACGCAGGCGCATGGTGACGATACCGCCATTCTCCCGGGCGGCCAGGGCCCGCGGGCCGATCCGGTCGGACAGCACCACGGTCTGCCCATACTGCAATCGCTCACGGACCACCGGTTCCAGGCCCAACCTGGCGGCGGTGGTCACGCGGAAATCGTACAGGGGGGATAGCCAGTGGTACTGCTGCTCCGGCATGGGGGTACGGGCCAACCAGGTCATCAGCGGCTCCGTCAGGCGTTCCTGCCAGGCCTGGTGCCGGACCGCGGACAGTCCACTCCAGACCAGTGAACAGATCAGCACAATGAGCGCCGCAAGACCGGCCAGACGGGCGAACAACTTGATCGTGAAGGTAAAGGGCATCTAGTGTCCCGTTGGCAGTACCGCCCGATTCTCGGTCAGGCTTCCTTGACGAACAGGTAGCCTTTACTGCGAACGGTCTTGATACGACGGGGATGTACCGGGTCATCCCCGATCTTGGGCCGGATGCGCGACACCCTGACGTCAATGGAGCGGTCCTGGCCATCGTACTCGATTCCGCGCAGGGCGGTGAAAATTTCCTCCCGGCTCAGTACCCGGCCAGCGCTACGAGCCAGCAGCCAGAGCAGGTCGAACTCGGCGCTGGTCAGGTCGATGCTCTCGTCATTGAGCCAGGCTTCCCGCATGGAACGGTCCACCACCAGGTCGTTGAACTGCAGGCGTACCGGTTCCTCGCCGGATTCACCACCGGCATCCTCGCCCTCGGCCCCGGCGGGGCCACCAGCACGACGTAACAGGGCCCGGATACGGGCCAGCAGGACGCGGGGCTTGACCGGTTTGCCCACGTAGTCGTCAGCCCCCATTTCAAGGCCAAGCACCTGATCCAGATCGTCACTGCGGGCGGTCAGCATAATGATCGGCCCCTGGAAGAAGGGACGCACGCGCCGGCAGATGGACAGACCATCCTCCCCCGGCAGCATCAGATCCAGCACCACCAGATCAGGGCGTTCATTGCGGATACGTTCAACGGCGTTGCCGCCATGACTTTCATGGCTGACCACCAGACCGTTGCTCTCAAGGTATTCCCGTGTCAGGTCCGCCAAACGTTCGTCATCCTCGACAATGAGGATTCTCCAGCCTTCGTTTGTCTGTTCCACGCCGTCCATCTCTGATTATGTTGTTATGCGTTCGGGAGCGCCCATGCATGGGGGCGCCCCGGCCTTGCTTTACATTTCGCCCCGCCTGCCGGTTCGGGGCGGCTATCGGTCACGAGTAAAGTCAGCAGCTTACCCGAATCATGTAACAACGATTATACATACTGATGCGGGAAATACATGATGCCACGCACTGTTACCTTCAGTCACAAAAGATAGCAGCTTCTGGGCCAGCCGCCATAGTAGCCCTGCCCCGGAAAGCTGACACCGTCACAAAGTCGTCATTGTGAGGTCATGGGGGTGTCACAGGTCCTTCATAGCCTTGTCCTGAAATGGACAAAAAGAGAGCTTGCCATGACTGCCCAAACCGCTCGCGCTGCTGTTTCCCGTCGTTTGCTGACCCGGGTCACCCGGGAACCGGAACTGGTGCAACAGGCCCAGCGGCTCCGATACGACGTATTCTCGGCCGAATATGACTCGGACCTGGGATCAGACATCCCGGGCCTGGACGCCGATCCCTTTGACGCCTGGTGTGATCACCTGATGGTCACCGACAGCACCACCGGTGAACTGGTGGCCACCACCCGGATCCTGCGTCAGGACCAGATCGGCGAATCCGGCGGATTCTATTCGGAAAACGAGTTCGACCTGTCACAGCTGCTGTCTCGCCCCGGACGGGTGGCTGAACTGGGTCGCACCTGCGTCCACCCGGACTATCGCAACGGCGCCACCATCAGCCTGCTCTGGGCCACACTGGCGGGCTGGCTGATCGAACACCGGATCGACCGGGTGATCGGCTGCGCCAGTATCAGCATGACCGATGGCGGCCTGAGGGCCTGGCGTATTGCCCGCCACCTCCAGGACCGGTATCTTTCTTGCGAAGACGACCGCGTCTGGCCGCGACGTGCACTGCCCCACCTGACCCAGGTCGATTCGGAACGCCCGGTGGATATTCCGGCGCTGATCCGCGCCTACATGCGCCTTGGGGCCAGGGTGTGCGGAGAACCCTGCTGGGATCCGGAGTTCCGTTGCGCCGACGTGCTGGTACTGCTGGAAGTCAGTGAACTGTCCGCCCGATACAGCCGCCACTTCATGCGCCGGGGCGGCTCGGGCAGCTAACGCCGGAGTACAGGGCGGGCAAAGCCCCGCCCTGTACTCCGGCGTCATTGTGGAGATATTTATGGCAGCGTTGCGCCTGCTGATCAGACTGCCCCTTCTGATACTCATCCTGAGCATCACCACCATCATTGCCATCCTGTTCCTGGTCGCCGATCTGGTAAGCCCTCGACGGCTCAACCGTTCTCCGGTGGCCAGGATCTGCTTCAAGTGCTGCTGCCGCTGCATCGGTGTGCGTATCCACGAGTCCGGACCGTTACCTCCGGGGCCCGCGCTGTTGCTGAGCAATCACATTTCCTGGACCGACATTCCGGTCCTCGGCGGTCTCATGAAAGTCCGTTTCCTGTCCAAGGCGGAAGTGGGTAACTGGCCGCTGGTGGGCTGGCTGGCCCGGCAGGCGGGGACGCTGTTCATCAAGCGCGGCAGCGGTGAAGCCGCGGAAAGGCGGGACGATATCCGGAAAACCCTGGAAGCCGGCGAGTCAGTGCTGATCTTCCCCGAGGGCACAACCTCCGCGGGCCTGACGGTATTGCCCTTTTTCCCGCGACTGATCGGTGCCGCAACCGCGGCGGACGTACCCATCGTGCCGGTCAGCATTGCCTATCTGAGGGAAGGTGACCCATGCCACATCGCTCCGTTTATCGGCGACGACGAATTCCACCACCACCTGATGCGCATGCTGGCCGCTCCGGCACCGTCGGTGCATGTTACCTGGCACCAGCCGGTGGTACCGCAGCCCGGCGAGAGCGCCCGGGACCTCAGCAACCGGGTCCGGGACGTGATCGTCGAGGGGCTACGGAGCAGTCATCAGGACGCGGGGGTCAGAGGCTGCCCGGCGGCTACCTCGTCGTCGGTGGCTTCACGCACGGAGATGATCTCCAGATCGAAGTAGAGGGTAAAACCCGCCAGGGGGTGGTTGGCGTCCACCCGGATCAGGTTGCCGTCAATGCCGACCACCTGCACCACCTGGGCCTCCTCGCCGGTATTGGTCTGGAACTTCATGCCCACCTGCAGGTTCTCGACTCCCTCGAAGGCAGAACGGGGCACCTTCCTGATCAGATCCGGATTGTGCTCACCGTAGGCCAGGGCCGGCGGAATGGTCGCTTCCAGGCAATCCCCCGGCGAGCGTCCGCTGACTGCCTTCTGGATACCCTCGATGACGTTGTCGGAACCTTCCAGGAAGTGCAGAGGCTCGCCCCCCTCCGAGGTGTCCACCACCTCACCGGTCTGGTTCTTGAGGCGGTAGTGGACGGTATAGATCATGGGTCGTTGCATCAGTAACGGGACTCTCAAGGTTGTTCAAGGGCGCCGGCCTGCTCCAGGGCAACCGTCAGCAGCCGGCGGTTCAGCCAGGCCGAGGGCCCTCCAGTGGACAACAACCCCATGCGCTCCAGGTAGGGTTTCAGCTCCGGACGTTTCACATCCACGCGCACGGCCCTGGCGAAGGTGCGCAGCTTACCACGGGTGTCTGCTGTTGCCGACTTCAGCCCCTGCAGGGCTTTCGCCAGGGTCAGTTCCTCGGGGGTAAAATCGCAGCCGAACGGGAACGGCGGAAACGCGTCCCCCTCCCCTACGGACGCCAGCATCCGGCTCACATGCTCCGGGGTATTCTCCCGCCAGGCGTCCGGTAGCCGGAAGTCCTTGCGCACCTTGCCTGCCTTCTGTGCCCGGGCCAGCAGGGACGGCTGGAAGCGGGCGTCGGCAATGCGGATCAGGGCCAGGTAAACCTCTTCGTCAGGCTTGCCCCTCAGGTCCGCCAGGCCATACTCGGTGATCACGATATCCCGCAGGTGGCGGGGGATGGTGCAGTGCCCATAGCTGAACACGATATTGGACACGGTCTCGCCACCGCTCTGGCGGGTACTGCGCAGGGTGATGACGGAACGGGCCTCCGGCAGGTCATGGGCCATGGCCACGAAGTTGTACTGACCACCCACCCCACTGACCACGCGACCATCGTCCAGGCCGTCGGACACCGCCGCCCCCGACAGGGTATGCATCATCGCCGAGTTGACGAACCGGGCATGACGGCGCTGGGCGGCCTTCAGCCGCTGGCTGCCAAACCGGTGGTCATAGAGGTCATTGATGAAATTCACGCTGGTCATGGCGATGCGACGGCGGTCGCTCTCGCCCAGGTCCCGCAGGGTCTGGTAGAAATCACCGGGGCCCAGGTAGAAGCCACCGTGCAGGACCACACCGGGCTCATGCACCGGCTCACCACGGTTCGCCCGTTCCTGGGTCTCCAGGTCGTCGTACACTTCCCGCTTGAGGATGCCCGCCTGCATCAGGTGCATGAAGCCATCCACCATCATCTCACTGCAGCCGTACAACCCTTCCCGGAAGATGCCCGTGTCCCCCTCGCCAGTGACGAAGGGGAAGCGGCTGGCCACCCGCAGTCGTTCATACAGGGCATTCCACTGATCGTTGTGCTTGTGACGGAGGATCGTACTGTGGACCACCGCCGCCCCCAGTGAACCGATGCCCACCTGCAGGGTACCGCCGTCCCTGAGCAACGTGCTGGCGTAGAAGCCGATCAGGTGATCCGCGGGACTGATGGAACCCTCGGGGACCGGGAACAGGGGATAGTCGGTGTCCGGCTGGTCCAGCAGCACATCGAAATCCGTTGGCGGCACCGCCGCCTGGTGCCCCAGCCAGGGCAGGTTGCTGTTGAGCTCCCCGGCCACCGCCACCTTGTGGCCGGCGGCTTCCCGTTGCCTCAGCAACGGCAGCAGATCCAGGGTCAGGTCGGGGTTGCAACTCAGGCTCAGGTCACCCCTCTCTTCCCGGGCCGGCGCCACCATCTGGCAGACCACGTTCACCCCCTGGGCCATCAGGTCCCTTACCGCGTGGGTGTAGTTGGTGCAGATATAGTGGCGTTGCTGGTCCTCATTGTTGAGGAAACTGCCCGCCTTGAAGAAGAATTCGGATACCCGCACATTGTCGGGCAGACGCTTGTCCAGCACATCCCGGGCGTAGGCAAGTTCCGGGACATCGCCGTACAGACGCCTCACGAAAGGATCCAGGAACCGGCGCTCCAGGGTCGAACTGCCCCGGGGGGCAAGCAGCGAGATAGCGGTGAGAATATGCAGGTCAATGGAACTGTCCTGTCGGGCCCGCTCATAGAGCGCATTGATAAGGCGTACCGGCTTGCCCAGCCCCAGCGGCAGGCCCACCACAAGAGTCTTTCCCACCCGGTGAATGATGGCCTCGACACAGGCCTCGGCGGTTGTTTCCCTGAACCTCTCCGGAGTATCCGACATAATAGGCAACAGTCTCCCGTCGTTGGTGCTGTCCGGCGATGATCCCACGTCAACGGGAAACTGACAATTCAGGAGAGAAAGGTGTGACAGGCGGCTTTCAGATACAGGGGGTCAGAACTTCCAGCTCAGGTTGAGGGCGGCCCCCTCCCTGATCAGGGCGACGGAGTGGTCGGCCCGGGCAGGATCCGACGCGTAACGGCGGGACTCCCCTGGTTGGCCGGACAGTTGCCAGCTCAGCAGGCGGGACCCCAGATCCATAATGGCATCTTCGTCGTCATAGATAAAGTCGCCGGACATACGGTCCTGGACTTCGGCAGGTTCACCACTGTACACCTCGTCGGGCAGTGTTTCCCGCTCGCCCGCCTCAGCACGGACGACGAAAGCCACCGTGTTGAGTATCAGTAATGCGACGAAAATACGAATAATCATCAGAAATCCAGCCAGCACGAGCCGTTCAGCTCTTTGTAAAATAGGTTTTACAATTTATGGCTAAAGTCTAATGGTTTGGTCATGGAACTCTGTGATTCCTTGCACAGCAGCGCCCGACTTTTCGAAGCCTTTTGTTATTATTTGTAACAGCATATTTCCAGGCTGGATCACGGCTTCCGGCAGGGAGAACAATCATAGCCTGCGGGAGACCACCCCGCCCCGATCGGGCAGGGAGCCTCCCAGGCTGCTGCCGTCCATTCTCAGGGGCAGGGGTAGGTGAACTCCCGATGCAGCTCTTCCAGCTTATCAACCACATCATCGCTCAGTTCCACACGGGCGGAACCGATGTTCTCCCGCAGTTGCTCCATGCTGGTGGCACCGATAATGTTGCTGGTCAGGAAACGGCGACTGTTGACCCAGGCCAGGGCCAGTTGGGCCGGTGACAGACCATGTTCCCGGGCCAGCTGGCAGTAGGCACGGATAGCCTGCTCCGCACGCTCCCCCTGGTATCGCACAAACCGCCGGAACAGGGTGATACGGGCGTTCTCGGGGCGCTTGCCATCCAGGTACTTGCCGGTCAGCATGCCGAAGGCCAGGGGTGAGTACGCCAGCAGCCCGACATCCTCCCGGTGCGCGATTTCCGTCAGCCCCTGTTCGAAGGTCCGGTTCAGCAGGTTGTACGGGTTCTGGATACTGACCGGTCGTGGCCAACCATGCTGTTCCGCCAGTTGCAGGTACTTCATGGTGCCCCAGGGGGTTTCGTTGGACAGGCCAATGTGTCGGATCTTGCCCTCCTGTACCAGCTCATGGAGTGCGCCCAGGGTTTCCTCGATGGGCGTCTGGTCTTCGTTCTCCTTGTGCCTGTACCCGAGCCGGCCGAAGAAGTTGGCGTTACGGTCCGGCCAGTGCACCTGGTAGAGATCGATATAGTCGGTCTGCAACCGCTTCAGGCTGGCGTCGCAGGCGGCACGGATGTGGTCCCGGGTCAGTCGGGGACCGTCCCGCAGGTAGGTCAGGCCGTTGCCGGGCCCAGCCACCTTCGAGGCAATCACCAGGTCGTCCCGCCGGCCACGGCGGACCAGCCAGTTGCCCAGGTACTGTTCGGTAAGCCCCTGGGTTTCCGCCCGGGGCGGCACCGGGTACATCTCGGCGGCATCGATGAAGTTGATGCCCTCCCCCACGGCGTAATCCAGTTGTTCGAAGGCTTCCTGCTCGGTGTTCTGCTCTCCCCAGGTCATGGTACCCAGGCAAATCAGGCTGACGTCCAGGTCACTACGACCCAGCTTTCGCATCTCCATCCTTCCTCCAACGGCTTGTTCCGGTTACAGGTGCGCGCCCAGGAACTCAGTCAGGACGCGGGTTTCAAGGGAATGTCACATTGCTGAAGTCTGGCTGTCACATTGGGTTTCCATAGTGGAATAACGAAATACAGCCATCTGTCTCATCAACAGATCAAGAGGTTAACCGCAACCAACAGAATCATCCAGCAAGGTTACTGAATGAATGAAGCCAGCAGTCAGCCCCTGAATCGTCGCATTGCCGTGGTCTCCGAAACCTTTCCTCCGGAGATCAACGGTGTGGCGAACACCCTCAAGTACCTTTGCCGGGGGCTGAGCGCGAATGGGCACCAGGTACAGGTGGTCAGGCCGGTGCAGCGTTCGGACCGGGCCCCGGCGACGGATGCCGCCCAGTCCACCGACCTCTGCCAGGATCTGGTCAAGGTTGCGGGTCTGCCCCTGCCCGGCTACCCGGAACTGCAGTTCGGGCTGACCCGGCGCAAGCGCCTGCTGGCGCTCTGGAAAAGGCAGCGCCCGGACCTGGTCTACGTGGCCACCCAGGGGCCCCTGGGCGTGACTGCGGTCGCCGTGGCCCGCAGGCTGGGCATCCCGGTATGCTCCGGCTTCCACACCAACTTCCACAGTTACAGCCGCCACTATCACGCAGCCTTCCTGGAACGGATGCTGAAACGCTACGGGCGCTGGTTCCACAACCGCACCGCCCTGACCCTGGTGCCGACCCGTCGCATGGCGGCCCAGGTGGACGCCATGGGCATCCACCCAATCGGGCTGTGGAGCCGGGGCGTCGACTGTCGCCAGTTCACCCCCCACAAGCGGGACCAGGAACTGCGGGCCGAATGGGGCCTGCAACCCCAGGACCGGGCGGTCCTGTATGTGGGACGGCTGGCGTCGGAGAAGAACCTGCAGCTCGCCGTGTCCTGTTTCGAGCGCATCCGGGCCCTCCATCCGCGAGCCAGGTTCATCCTGGTGGGGGACGGCCCCCAGCGCAGGCGGCTACAGCAGAAACACCCGGACTACGTCTTCTGCGGCATCCAGAAGGGAGAGGCACTGGCACGGCACTATGCCTCCGGCGACCTGTTCCTGTTTCCCAGCAAGACCGATACCTTTGGCAATGTGGTCACCGAAGCCATGGCCAGTGGCCTGGCGGTAGTGGCCTTCGATGACGCCGCCGCCAGCGAGCATATACGCCATCGCGAGAACGGCATGATGGCGCGACTGGACGACGATGAGGCCTTTGTGGAACACGCCCTGACTCTGGCGCAGCAGAACACGCTGCTGGCCAATATCCGGCACCAGGCAAGGCTTGATGCCCTGGACCTGGACTGGGACAGCCAGGTGGAACAGTTCGAACAACTCACCCTGAAGCTGAACAGGAGAGACCGTTACCATGCCGTCACCCCGGGTATCCCGCTTCTTTAGCCAGGTGGACCAGGCGGAGTTCGCTCTGTGCCGGTCCATTAACCGCAGCCTCCGCTACCGACCGGTGCTGACCCTGTTCAAGGTGGTCAGCCGGCTGGGGGACGGCTGGTTGTGGTACGCCCTCATCCTCTCCCTACCCCTGATCTACCCGGAAGAGGGGCTGGCCATC
Source organism: Marinobacter shunpengi (assembly GCF_045449715.1). Taxonomy (NCBI): domain Bacteria; kingdom Pseudomonadati; phylum Pseudomonadota; class Gammaproteobacteria; order Pseudomonadales; family Marinobacteraceae; genus Marinobacter; species Marinobacter shunpengi. The sequence continues at coordinate 184,329 of NZ_JBJJLA010000011.1, forward strand.
GCCCTGCTGATGACCGGTGCCGGACTTGCCTGCACCATTACCTACAAGTTGCTCAAGCGCTGGCTGGTGCGGGAGCGACCGTTCATCTCCTTCCCGGTGATCCATTGCGGCACACCGCCCCTGGATCGCTACAGCTTCCCATCGGGGCATACCCTGCATGCGGTCTGCTTTACCACGGTACTGGCCCTGACCCTGCCGGCCCTGGCGATCCTGGTGTTGCCGTTTACCCTGGCGGTGGCCGCATCGCGGGTGGTGCTGGGCCTGCACTATCCCAGTGACGTGCTGGCCGGCGCCGTGATCGGCGGCCTGATGGGGCTGATCGCCACGGTGTGGGGCGCGGAGCTCCTGATGATCTTGACGGCTACTCGAACAGCCTTAGCTGGGTAACCGGCGCGCTGTCCTCCCGGAAACGAACCCCCACCCCCAGCAACCGTACCGGTCGCTGCTCATCGGTGACCAGCTCGTCCAGCAATGGACTGAACTCACCCACCTCCGGCTCCGGGGCCGCTCCTGGCTCCCTGACGCGCTCCAGGGTGTGGGTGGAAAAGTCACTGTAGCGAATCTTGATAAACAGCTTGTGCAACGGTTTGCGGTCACTCTTGCGCTCCAGGCGACGGTTGAGGTCATCCACCAGACCGGGCATCACCTGCTGGCAGGCAGCCTTGCCCGGCAGGTCACGGGAAAAGGTCCGCTCCACGCTCACCGACTTGGCCACCCGGGTCACCACCACGGGGCGTTCATCGCGGCCATGGGCCATGTCCCACAGGCGCAACCCCTGCTTGCCAAAGGCCCTGACCAGTTCCGGCTGCCCCACCTGCTGCAGGTCGCCACAGGTAATCACCCCCAGGTCATGGAGCTTGCGGGCGGTAACCCGGCCCACGCCAAACAGCTTTTCCACCGGCAGCTCCCTGACAAAGTCATCCACCTCATCCGGGGTGATCACGAACAGTCCGTCCGGCTTCTGCCAGTCACTGGCAATCTTGGCCAGGAACTTGTTGGGGGCCACGCCGGCGGACACCGTGATGCCGATACGCTCGCGTACCTGCTCGCGGATATGCCGGGCGATCAGGGTGGCACTGCCCTGAAAGGCCTCCACGTCGCTGACGTCCAGGAACGCCTCATCCAGGGACAGGGGTTCCACCAGGTCGGTGACCTCCCGGAAAATCGCCATCACCTGGCGGGATACGTCACGGTATCGGGGCATGTCCAGGGGTACCATGACCAGGTCGGGGCAAAGCCTGCGGGCCTCGCCGCCGGGCATGGCCGAGCGCACGCCGAAATCCCGGGCCCGGTAGTTACAGGTGGTGACCACCCCACGACCGCCCTGCCCGCCCACGGCGATGGGCAGATCCCGGAGCGAGGGATCGTCCCGCATTTCCACCGCGGCGTAGAAACAATCGCAGTCGATGTGGATGATCTTGCGCGGCATGGCTATGCTTCAGGGGCTCTGTATAAATGTACAGCCTTGTATCTTACGGTATCATGCCGAGAATGTCAGACATTTACCCGACGGGACACCAGCACCATGAGCACCGAATTCTCCGGGCAGACACAAACCGAGATTGAAGCGGCCGCCTTCCGCAGACTGGTCAGGCACTTGCAGGAGCACACCGAGATCCAGAACATCGATCTGATGAACCTGGCCGGGTTCTGCCGCAACTGCCTGTCCAAGTGGGTGCGGGCCGAAGCCGCCGACCGGGGCGTGGAACTGTCCGATCCCGAAGCCCGGGAACATATTTACGGCATGCCCTACGAGGAGTGGAAAGCCCGCTACCAGACCGGACCGAAACAGGCCCATGACGGAGAGCACCAGGGATGAAAGTGAACGAGGCCCTGAGGATCCACCTGGCCTCACTGCAGGCCGGGCATTCCGACTTCGAGGATACCCTGGCGCTGGTGGATCGCCATTTCGACTACGCGCCCACGGGCTTCCGCAACGGCCCGCTGTATAATGACGCCGGCGAGAATGAGGGATCCTGCAAGGTGTTTGCCCTGGGTCAGTTCGGCAACCTGACCGAGGCCCAGGTACTGTCCCTGTTCGGCCGTCACTACCAGGGTGTGCTCGATGACCCGGCGGGCACCAGCCATGGCAACATCCGCCAGTTCATGACCACCGGCTGGTCCGGCATCCGCTTTGATGCCCCCCCGCTGCGGCCACTGACGCCCCATCTTTCCCCAAACCAGGATAATCCAGCATGACTGACGCCCCGCAGGCCTCTGAACGGCCCGCATTCCAGCTCAAGAGCACCACCGTTTCCCTCACCGCCCTGGAGCTGGCTTTCTTTGACGAGGATTCCTTCGAGTTGGCACTTCGGGAAAAGATCCGCCAGGCCCCCGGCTTCTTCAAGGACATTCCCATTATTGTCAGCCTCGATAACTACGAGGGCCCGACCGGGGAGCTGGATTTCTTCAAACTGCTGGGCACCTGCCGTCGCCACAATATCCATGTGGTTGGCGTCAGGGGCGGCAACGATGACCAGCGCCGGCTGGCCCGTCACGCCGCCCTGGCCATACTGCCCGGCAACAGCCGCCAGGACCGGGATACCCCCCCTGAAGCCAGCGAGCCCGCACCGGAAGCCGCGCCCTCCGCACCGGTGGAACCTGTCGCGGCCCGGGTGGTATCCCAACCGGTGCGCTCAGGCCAGCAGGTGTACGCTCCTGAAGGGGATTTAATCATCCTGGCACCCGTACAGGCTGGCGCAGAAGTGCTGGCGGCAGGTAACATCCACGTCTACGGGCCCCTGCGTGGCCGGGCACTGGCCGGGGTTCACGGGCTGGAAAGCGCCCGGGTATTCTGCCAGTCTCTGGAAGCAGAGCTTGTGTCCATCGCCGGTCACTATAAAATCTCGGAAGACCTGCAGGAATCGGGCTGGAAAGCCGCCGCGCAGGTCCAGCTCAGGGACGACCTGCTGGTGGTGACACCGCTGGAACGTACCTGAGGGGCGACAATCCCGGAAACCCATTATCAGCACACAGGATCGCAACCTTGGCTAGAATCATTGTTGTCACATCAGGAAAGGGCGGGGTTGGCAAGACCACCACCAGCGCCTCCATCAGTACCGGCCTGGCCCGCCGTGGCCACAAGACAGTGGTGATAGATTTCGACGTTGGCCTGCGCAACCTCGACCTGATCATGAACTGTGAGCGCCGGGTGGTGTATGACTTTGTTAACGTCATCCAGGGGGATGCCTCCCTCAACCAGGCCCTGATCCGCGACAAGCGGGTCGAAAGTCTCTACATCCTGCCCGCCTCCCAGACCCGGGAGAAGGAAGCCCTCACCAAGGATGGCGTGGAAAAGATCCTCAACGAGCTGTCGGAAACCTTCGACTATATTGTCTGCGACTCGCCGGCGGGTATCGAGCATGGCGCCCTGATGGCGCTGTACTATGCCGATGAGGCCGTTGTGGTCACCAACCCCGAGGTTTCCTCGGTGCGGGACTCCGACCGTATCCTGGGTATCCTGCAGAGCAAGTCCCGCCGTGCGGAGATGGGCCAGGATCCTGTGAAGGAACACCTGCTGCTGACCCGTTACAACCCGGAGCGGGTGGAAAAAGGCGAAATGCTCTCGGTGGCGGACGTTGAGGAAATCCTGGCCATTCCCCTGCTGGGCGTGATCCCGGAATCCCAGGTGGTGCTCAATGCCTCCAACCAGGGCACCCCGGTCATCCTGGAAGATCAGAGTGATGCCGGTCAGGCCTATGACGATGCCGTCGCACGGCTTCTGGGCGAGGAGCGGGAACACCGCTTCATGAACCTCCAGAAGAAAGGCTTTTTCGCACGGATGTTCAAGGGGTAAACAGGATGAGCTTCCTCGACTACTTCCGGTCCCGCAGGAACACCGGGTCGGCCAGCGTTGCCAAGGAGCGCCTGCAGATCATCGTGGCCCACGAGCGGGGCAAACGGGATCAGCCCGACTACCTGCCCCAGCTCCAGCAGGAATTGCTTGCGGTTATCCGCAAATACGTCCAGATTGAGGATGATATGGTTCAGGTGGAGGTGGACCGGAATGATGACTGCTCGGTTCTCGAGCTGAACGTCACCCTGCCCGAACACCGATAACCCGCTGGCCCGGCCGAAGTGGCCGGGCCGGTAATCACCGGCGCATGGCAGGCGCCAGAAGGATACAGGGACCCCATGACCGTTCTTGCCCGCGACATCATGACCCCCAGCGTGAAGGCAGTTCCGGAATCCTGGACCATGGATCACCTTGCGCGCTTTCTCACCGAACACGAAATCACCGGTAGCCCCGTGGCGGACGATCACGGTGACATTGTCGGCATTGCCACCCTCAAGGACATCGCCGAATTCCGCTGGTCGTCGGACCGCAAGCCCAGGGCCTGGGCCCGACTGACCCCCGAGGAGCAGCGGGAAGTGCGCCGGCTGCGCATGGCCTTCCTGGAAGAGATGACCCGATTACCGGTGGAAGTTCGCGATATCATGACGCCGCAGGTGTTTTCGGTTGACGAGACGACGCCGGTAAGAGACATTGCGGATATCATGATGGGAGAACACCTGCATCGGATCTTCGTCAGAAAGGACAAGAAAATTACGGGAATCATAACCACTTACGACATGCTGAAACTCATATCCGACAAATCCCTGACCCGGCGCTGTGCCGACGGTGACTGAACCCGACGCTGCCACGGGGGTTTGAACCTGCTAGACGCCTGCCAGAGAGGTATCGCGCCCTATGCCCAGAGCATCGCAAGCTCGCCGAAAAATGTACGTTCTCGACACCAACGTCCTGATTCACGATCCCAACGCCCTCCTCAATTTCGAAGAACACGATGTCATCCTGCCGATGACGGTCCTGGAAGAGCTCGACAGTCTCAAGTCCGGCAAGCAGGCGGTTGCCGCGGACTGCCGTCAGGCCATCCGCAATATCGACAAGTTGCTGGGGGATGCCAGCCCCAAGGATATCGAGAAGGGCGTACCCATCGTGCGGGCGAAGAAGGCGAAGCCGCTGGGCACCCTGTCCATTCTCATGAGCACCGGACACACCGGCAACCATTCCCTGCCGGAGCACCTGAATGACAACAAGATCATCAACACCCTGGCGGAGCTGCAGTCCCGCTTCAAGTCCCGGGACATCATCCTGGTCAGCAAAGACATCAACATGCGACTGAAGGCCCGGGGCTTCGGGGTCGAGGCCCAGGACTACCACAACGACCAGTTGCTGGACGATATCGACCTGTTGCCCAAGGGCTACCACGAGTTCCCCAACTCCTTCTGGGACAAGATCCAGAAGGTGGAAACCGTGCAGCGGGAGGCGGTTACCGAGCATATCCTCAAGCGTGAAGGGGAACTGTCGAAGCTGAACATCAACGAGTTCGTGATCGACCAGCAGGGCTTTATCGGCAAGGTGGTGGATGTGGACGAGGACACCCTGGTACTGCAGGACATGCACCACCAGGACCTGATGGACGAGGAAGTCTGGGGCCTGGTGCCCCGGGATATCTACCAGGCCATGGCCCTGAACCTGTTGCTGGACCCGGAGGTGCACCTGGTGAACCTGACCGGCTCCGCCGGCTCCGGCAAGACCATCCTGGCGCTGGCCGCCTGCATCGAGATGACCGTGGCCAGCAAGGCCTACAAGCGCATTATCGCCACCCGGTCCACCCAGGGCCTGGATGAGGACATCGGCTTCCTGCCCGGTACCGAGGCGGAAAAGATGGAGCCCTGGCTGGGGGCCATCGTGGACAACCTCGAAGCTCTCCACGAGGACGACGAGAACATGACCGCCAGCGTGGACTACATCCTCAGCAAGGTGCCCCTGCACTTCAAGTCCATGAACTACATCCGTGGCCGCAGCTTCCAGCACAGCCTGATCATCATCGACGAGAGCCAGAACCTGACGCCGCACCAGATCAAGACCATCATCACCCGGGCCGGCAATGGCTCCAAGGTGATCTGCCTGGGCAACCTGGCGCAGATCGATACCCCCTACCTGAGCGCCCTCAGTTCAGGCCTGACCTACATGACGGAGCGCTTCAAGGGCTTCCGCCATGGTGCCCATGTACACCTGCAGGGCGTGCCACGATCGGTCTTGGCCGAATTCGCCGAGGCCAACCTGTAGCCACCGCTAACCAGATGGAAGACCGGCTTCAGCGGATGTAAAAACCGCTGAAGCCGCCACTGGCGGGCCGGGCCTCGGACCTCACCAGGCTGACCCTGGCCGCGGGCGGCCCCTGCCAGCACCAGTCCTCCAGCGCCTGCAAGTGGTCTTCCGGACCTTCGGCCACCACTTCCACACGGCCATCGGGCAGATTTCTTACATAGCCTTCAAGGCCCAGTTCGCTGGCCCTCTGTTCGGTATAGGCGCGGAAGGAAACCCCCTGTACATGGCCTTCCACCAGCAGGTGACGTTGTTCGTTTGCCATGGCAATCTCCCGTTCGCAGTAAAGTGCTGTCAGTCAGCATAAACCATACCCGCCAGCAGGATCCTGCCGATCCGATGCAGGAGCCGGACGACCGCTCTCACAAACCGCCTGAACGTGGACAGAGAAGCTACGGCCCTTCCCGCTGCCAGGCCGACTCCAGCAACTGCAGGACTTCGTCGTCGCCGGTCTGATCGAAGACCCGGTACCACTCGCCAATCGCCGCAAACGGTTCCGGTGTGGCCAGGCACACCACCTCATCCGCCTCCCCGCGCAGTTGCGCCACGGTATCGGGCGGACCCACCGGCACCGCGACGCACACCGAGGTGGCGCCCTGCTCCCGGCAGGCACGGATAGCGGCACGCATGGTGGCCCCGGTGGCAAGGCCATCGTCCACCAGAATCACGGGACGCCCGACCAGGTCCGGCGCCGGCCGGTCACCCCGGTATGTCCTTTCCCGGCGTTCCAGTTCCGCCAGTTCGGACCGGGCCACCCGGTCGATGACCTGCTGTGACACCGGCTGGCGATGCAGCATGGCATCATTCATGATCCGCACCCCGCCGCTGGCAATCGCCCCCATGGCAAATTCCTCGTGGCCGGGAAAGCCCAGCTTGCGGACCACCATCAGGTCCAGCGGCGCCTCCAGGCGCTCGGCAATCGGCGCCGCCACCGGCACCCCGCCCCGGGGCAGGGCCAGCACCAGGGGTGGAGGGCCGCCGGGCCCGGCGGCAAGCGCGGCGGCCAGTTCACGACCGGCCTCTGTGCGGTTTGGTATCGGCAAGTCCATGGCTGTCCCCTTTTGCGCGGTCTCTAACTTTCAGCTTGTGGACAGAAACCGACAGTTCAAGGGAGTTCATAGGCTTTTCCGCCGGCCCCGACAGCCCCTCATTGACCCGTGGTGCTGATTCACTTACTTTTAGATAGTCTACTAATAAGATAAAGCCAACCCCCATGAATGAGTCGACCCGTCCCCCTCTGTTGCTGATGGTTGCCATTGGCATGCTGTGCACCATTACCCTGGTGGTCTTCGCCCGCCTGGCCTATGGCCTAGTGATGCCCGGCATGCTGGAAGGACTCGGCCTGGACTATGCCGAAGGGGCCAACCTGGGCACGGTCACCGCCCTGGGCTATCTGACCATGCTGATGGTGGCAGGCGTCTTTGCCTCCCGCTACGGGGGCAAGCAGGCCATCTTTATCGGCCTGTGCTTCGCGGCGACCGGCTTCACCGGGCTGGCACTGTCCGACAACTACTGGCTGAGTATGGCCTTGATGGCACTGCTGGGTTTTGGCACCGCGTTCGGTTACACCCCGCTGATTTCACTATTGGGAAGCTGGTATCCGGAAAAGCGCGGCGCGGTGATCGGCTTTGCCAACGGTGGTGTCGGCCTCGGCCTGTTCCTGGCGGGTGCTCTGGTGCCCTGGCTCACCACCACCTGGCCGGATCAGGGCTGGCGCATGGTGTGGGGCGTGTTCGGCGCCTTCGCCGTAGTTGCCGGCGTGGTGGTGGGGCTGTTCCTGCGCAACCCGCCCCAGGGCGGAGGTAGCGGTAGCTCGTCGGACCCGGTACCGGCGGCCCGGTCGGGGGTCTATCGCAATCCCCACGTGATCAATGTCGGGCTGATCTACGGCATCGTGGGCCTGACCTATATCGTGCAGACCATCTTCATGTACAGCTACGCCCTGGAGTCCGGCATCCCGTCGCTGGTCGCCGGTCGGCTGGCCGCCGCCATGGGGCTGCTGGGCCTGGTAGCCGGGCCGTTGTGGGGCTGGGTGTCGGACCGACTGGGGCGCTCCAATTCCCTGGTCATGTCCATGGGTGCCTGCTCCCTCGCCATGGCCCTGCCGGTGGTATCTCCCACCCTGCCCGCCTTCGCCGTGCATTACATCGTCATGGGCCTTTGCGTGTCCGGGCTTTTCACCTCCGTGCTGGCAGCATCCACCGAAACCGTACATCCAAGACTGGCACCGGTGGCGGTCAGCTTCGTGACCCTGTTCTTCGCCATTGGCCAGTTGGTCGGCCCGGCCGCCGCCGGGGTGATCGTGGAATCCATGGGAGGCTTCAGCCGGGCCTTCGCCATCACCTCCGCGCTGATGGCCGGCGGCGTGGTGCTCTGCTGGTACAGCCGCAAGAGCCAGCAACGGGTGGCCACCGTCGCGTAATACCGTGTGGTGACCGGACCGGGGGCGGGAAAGCGCGGACGAGATCGACGCCCGCATCGCACGCTCCCGCCGCCTGCCGGCCCGGCTGGAACACCGGTTCGCCACCATACACAACGATGGCAGCCTGACCCACGCCACCCGGCAGCTACTGGCGGTCATAGATCATCACCTGACCGGCCAGGCACTGGTCAATGGATAGTCCGGCACACTCTGGCAAGGCTCAGGGCCAGGTCTGATAGAGCACCATCAATAACACCAGGTTCAGCAGCAGCGACAGGGTGGCCACGAAACACCAGGTATCCGACGGTACCCGCTCGATCAGTGGCGGGCTGGAGGACGGCAGCAGTTTCGGGTTGGGGTGCTCCAGGTCCTGCAGGAACTCGGACAGGGCCTGGTAGCGGTTGCCCACCCGTTCGGAGACCGCCTTGCCCAGGCAGGCATCCACCCAGGGCGGGATTTCCGGGTTGATCTCCCGGGCACTGCGATAACCGGTGCGCCGCCGGCCCCCGGGGCGGTCCGGCGGCTGGCCGGGTAGTGCCCCGGTCAGCATCTCGTAGGCAATCACACCCAGGGAATAACGGTCCGACGCCGGTGTACCTGGCTGGCCATCCAGGCACTCGGGGGCCGCGTAACTGGCGGTGCCCGCCCAGGCGCCATTGGCCCAGGGTCCGGCAATCTGCTCCACCCCCCGGATGCGCACCGAGCCCAGGTCAATCAGCTTGGCGGTGCCCCGCTGGTCGATCATGATGTTCTCCGGCTTCAGGTCCTGGTGCACCATTTCCAGCCGGTGCAGGGCCCGCAGGCCCAGGGCCACCTGCCGGATCAGGTCCCGTACCGTGGCCAGGGACGGGTTGGGGTTGTCCTGCATCCACTCCCGCAATGTCTGGCCCTGCACATGCTCGGTGAGGGCATACAGGCACTGTCGGTCTTCCGGTAGCGCCAGCCCCTGCACCACATGGGGGCTGCTCACCCGGCGGCTGACCCAGATCTCGTTCAGGAAACGGTCGATATAGGCCGGGTCATCCACGTAGTTGGGGGACGGTGTCTTCAGGATTACCTTACCACCGCCATCCGTCGGTTCCGCCAGGTACACCTGGGTGCGGGTGCTGGCATGGATCTCGCGGATGATCCGGTAGCCATCCAGCACCTGGTCCGGCTTGAGCAGGGGCGGAAACGGCAGATTGGTGAGGCGTTCGTAGTGGGAGGCCAGATCCTCCCGGGGCAGCTCGTCCACCACCAACACCAGGGCGCTCAGGTTGTCGTCGCTGCCACGGCGATAGGCGGCCTTGCCCAGGCTTTCCGCCGCCTGCTCCGGATCCCCGTGGCCCCCGAACCGCACCATGGCACGGTCATCCAGAACGCCGTGGATGCCGTCGGTGGTCATCAGCAGGCGGTCACCGGACTTGAGGGCGACCCGGTGTACGTCGATCTCCACGTTGAGCTCGACCCCCATGGCCCGGGACAGGGCAAAACGCTGGTTGCCGATGGCGGCATGGTGATCCCGGGTCAGGCGTTCCAGGCAACCGTCCCGCACCAGGCTGATGCGACTGTCGCCGATATGGAAGAGGTAGGCCATGCGGTTGCGGATCACCACCGCCGAGAAGGTGGTGACCAGGGCCGAGGTATCCCCGTGGCGCTGGTGACCACGGCCATGGAGCCAGCGGTTGAGCGCCCCCAGCACGCGGCTGGCGGAGGTTTCCACGGTCCAGGAATCCGGGGTACTGTAGTAGTCGCTGATAAAGCCCCGTACGCAGGCCTCCGCCGCTTCCCGGCCCGCTTCGGCGGCACTGACCCCATCGGCCACCGCCGCCGCCATGCCTTTCATGCGCAGGGCCTCCCCTTCCGGGACCAGGGCCCCCAGGCAGTCCTGATTGTCCGGCTTGCGCCCGGCATCCGTGTACTGGCCGCAGCGTACCAGCATCCGTTCCGGCTGCACCGGTTTTTCCGCTGGTTTGTCCGGGCGCATGGAGACCAGGTCCATCAGGGTACCTCGATCATTCGAACAGTGCCGTCGGGCATGACCTCGCTGGTCTGGGGGCCAGGCTCCTCCATGAACACGGAGACCATGACCAGGATCAGGAAGGCGATGCCCCCGAGCACCAGGAAGAACTGGGCCGGTGTCACCATGGCCAGCACCACCAGGAACGCCACACCGCCCACGTTACCGTAGGCGCCGGTCATGCCGGCCACCTGCCCGGTCAGCCGGCGCTTGACCAGAGGCACCGAGGCATAGACCGCACCGCAGGCCCCCTGCACAAACAGCGAGCAGACCACCACCAGGGCCACCGCCATGGGCAACGGCCAACTGCCATCGATGCGGGACATCAGGCCATAGCCGATACAGATACCCAGCAGCATCAGGCCGGTGGTGAACTTGCGCCCGAAGCGGTCAGCGATGTAACCGCCGCCGGGGCGGGCAATCAGGTTCATCAGGGCAAAGGTGCCGCCCAGGGCGCCGGCCATCAGAGGCGAGATGTCGAAGGTGTCCAGGAAGAACAGTGGCAGCATGGACACCACGGCCAGTTCCGAGCCGAACGCCGCCATGTACACCAGGTTGAGCAGGGCCACCTGCTTGAAGGGGTAGCGGTCGAACTCCGGCACCGGCTGGGAGAAGACATGGCCATTCACCTGCCAGATTCGCAGGAACTGCACGGCCGCCATCACCAGCACCACCCCGTACAGAGCCAGGGACGTGATATCCCCCAGCAGTCCCAGGCGGGCCGGGCTGAGTTGCCAGACGATCAGCGCCAGGGCCAGAAACAGCGGCAGATTCATTATGGAATAAAGCAGGAAATCGCCCTTGGAGGTCACCTCCATGGCACCACCCTTCTTGGGCTTGAAGTAGGTGGAGCCTTTCGGGGTATCCCGCACCTGATGATAGAAGATACCGGCATACAGGATGGCGATCACCCCGGTACTGCCGATGGCGTAGCGCCAGCCGTCATCACCGCCGAACATCAGCGCGACGGTGGGCAGGGACAGGGCCGCGAAGGCGGCGCCAAAGTTGCCCCAGCCACCATAGATGCCCTCGGCAAACCCGACTTCCCGGGCCGGATACCACTCGCTGATCAGGCGAATACCGACCACGAAGCCGGCGCCCACAAAGCCCAGCAGGAAACGGGTCACGGCAAGCTGGGCGAAAGATTCGGCCATGGCAAAGGCGAGACAGAACAGGCCGGACAACACCAGCACCAGGCTGTAGACCCGGCGGGGGCCGAGGGCGTCCACCGCCATGCCGATGAGGATCCTGGCGGGAATGGTAAGCGCCACGTTCAGCAGCAGGAGGGTATTGACCTCCGAGGTGGACAGCCCGAACTGCTCACGAATGGCGGACATCAGGGGCGCATGGTTGAACCACACCAGGAAACTGATGAAGAACGCCACCCAGCTAAGGTGGAGGATTCGCGTGCGTCCCTGGAAGGAAAAGAATCGAAATGCCTGTTCTGACATAAACCTGCCCTGTAAACGGATGAACTTGCTCCGGTCGGGCGGCGGGATGGGTCACGCTGAAGGGCTCGCAGGCTGTTACGGAGACGCTGGCAAGCGTCGGATTCTTCAGCGGTGACACCATTGCCAGCAGCCGTAACCGGTTTTCTAAGACATTCACCGTTCTGCAAGAACAGTTCCAACAGGAGAAAATTCCCTGAAACCGTGCAGTTAACGAATAGCAGGGGCATTATCGGGTGCGGAGGGGCGCACCAGTTACGGGCAGGCCCGTTTCTGGCGCACTCACTAGGTGCACCAGACACGGGTGTTGAGGGGAAGTGTCAGTTATCCGATGCGGCGGCCTTGTCCTGCTCCGCCATGGCCGCCCGGGCGGCATCGGCGGAACCCTGGATAAAGGCTACGATCTGCTCCAGCTCACGCTCAGTCAATTCGCCCTTGAAGTTGGGCATTCCCAAAACCTTGCGGGCATCGGTGAAGACGATATCCTCGATATTGCGGATCATCGCCGGGTGCGAATACCCCAGGTTGGGCAGGTTGCCACCGTTATTGACCGCCGGTACACCATGACAGAGCAGGCAGTTGGTCATATACAGTGCACCACCGGGCGCCACATCGTCCGGATTGTAGCTCACGCCCTGCAACAGCTCCCCGGGCTGGCGCAGCACCATGGATTCCGGCATGTCCGCGTCCCCTTCCAGCCGGAAGGTGAACACCCGGCCCGGACCCACGGTGTCCGTGGCACGCTGGGTGATACCGTAGACACCGCCCCAGCCGACGGCAACGGACACATACTGCTCTCCGTCATGTTCCCAGGTGGAGGGTGCCGCCACCACACCGGACCCTACGGGCGTCTGCCAGAGCGGGTCACCGGTGCGGGCGTTATAGGCGATAAAGCGGCCATCGGCGGTGCCCTGGAACACCAGGTCGCCGGCGGTGGACAGGGTGCCGCCATTCCAGGGCGAGACGTACTCCGCACGCCAGGCTTCCTCCTGCTTCACCGGGTCCCAGGCCAGCAGGGTGCCGAAGGGCGTTGCCTCCGGCGCCACATTGGCAAAGAAATACCCGGTGTTCCAGCCCAGCCCGGCGTTGGGGCTGCCCGGCGTCGGCTTGTTGTACTCGTAGCCCGGGTTGTTCTGCACCACCAGGGGAACCCCCTGGGCCGGGATATAGACCAGACCGGTTTCCGGGTTGAAGGACATGGGGTGCCAGTTGTGGGCACCGTAGGGAGACGGAATGGTTTCCCAGGGATCGGTGCGTGAGCGGGCACCCGCCACTTCGATGGGGCGGCCGTCCTCGTCATAGCCCTCGGCCCAGTTCACCTGCACGAAGGGTTCCGCCGAAATAAACTCACCGTTGGTGCGGTCAATGACGAAGAAAAAGCCGTTCTTAGGCGCCTGCATCAGCACCTTGCGCTTTTCACCGTCGATCTCCAGGTCCGCCAGGATAATGTGCTGGGTGGAGGTGTAGTCCCAGGAGTCCCCCGGTGTGTGCTGGTAATGCCACTGGTATTCGCCGGTATCCGGGTCCAGGGCCACCACGGAGGCGAGGTAGAGGTTGTCGCCACCGGCGGGACTGCGTTGCAGCCGGTTCCAGGGGGTGCCGTTGCCGGTCCCCACGTACAGCAGGTCCAGGTCCGGGTCGTAGGCCATGGAATCCCACATGGTGCCACCGCCCCCTTCTTCCCACCATTTTCCGGCGGGGTCCCAGGTCTCGGCGGCCCGTTTCATGCTTTCGTCTTCGAACGGCTCGTCCGGGTTGCCGGGCACGGAGAACCAGCGCCAGGCCTGTTCGCCGGTCTTCACGTCGTAGGCCGTGAGGTAGCCCCGTACGCCATATTCGGCGCCGCCATTACCGATGATCACCCGGCCATTGATCACCCTCGGCGCGCCAGTGATGGTATAGGGCTTGTCGCGGTCGATAAGGGTATCCACCTTCCACAGGCGCTCGCCGGTGGCGGCGTCGATGGCATGGAGGTAGCCGTCAAAGGCCCCCACGAAAACCTTGCCGTCGTGGATGGCCACGCCCCGGTTGACCACGTCACAGCAGCCCTTGACCGCCCATTCCCGGGGCACCTGGGGATCGTAGGTCCAGAGGGCTTCGCCGGTGGCCGCATCAATGGCGTGGACCACGGACCAGGACGCGGTCACGTACATGACCCCGTCCACCACCAGCGGCGTAGCTTCCACACCCCGGCGGGACTTCAGGTCATAGGACCAGGCCAGCCCCAGTTTGCCCACGTTATCGGCGTTGATCTGGTCGAGCCGGGAAAAGCGCGTTTCCGCGTAGTTGAGGCCGTAGCTTGGCCAGTTTTCCGTGGTGCGGTCATTGGCGATAATGGCGGCGGTATCAATGCCACCGGCAGTGTCGGCCTGTGCCGACAGGGCGCACAGGCCCACTAGCCCGACAGCCGTCAGGCGGGTACAAAGTTGCATAGTCCATATCTCCCTCACTCCTCCGTTTCGGCAAACCACCGGGGCGGAGCGATCCTTTTGTTCTTGTAGTGTCAGGTAGCAGGCGGTGAAGACTGGACAGTTGACCGATCTTCACTACCTGTAGGGAACTATTGACTACGCTTGGTGGTTTGTCCAACCGGCGCTGGCGAATGGATGGCGACAGGCGAACCCACTGCTATCGCCGTACCTGGACCTCCGGCCCGGCCAGATGGGCCAGCAACGGGTTCGACCGCCAGACATAGCCGCGCATGGCCGCCCCGATGGCCAGCCCCGCCGCGAAGCCGCCGATGTGGGCCCAGTAGTCGACGCCCTGCTCCCCCAGGACCATACCCAGGAAGTTCAGACCCAGCCACAGGGCAAAGTACCAGACCGGAGCCAGTTTCTTCTGCCAGAAGAAGAACATGAAGGTCAGGCTGGCATTGGGGTACCACATCAGGTACATGCCGAACAGCCCGGCAATCGCCCCGCTGGCGCCCACCGAGGGGATGGTACCGCCCAGGTTCGCCAGCACGCTCACCAGGCCGGCGAGGACACCGCACAACAGGTAGAGCAGCAGGAACGGCCAGTGGCCCAGGGCATCTTCCAGGTTGTCACCGGTCAGCCACAGGAAGTACATGTTGCCGGCCAGGTGCAGCCAGCCCCCGTGCAGGAAGGTGGCGGTGATCAGGGTCCACAGGTTCTCGCCGGCCTGGATGTCGGAGGGGGTCATGGCGAACTGCTCGATCACCTGCCAGGTAGCCTGGTTGTCGAACGCATACCCCATGAATATCAGGACGTTGACGATGATGAGTGTCCAGGTAACCCAGGGGGTTCGGCGGGCCTTGACGTTATACTCCACCGGCATGCGGGACAGGAACTCGAACACCCAGGTCTTCCAGGAGATATTGCGGTTCATGTCTTCCAGGGCATGCTTGATGGCCGAGGAGTTGACCACCTGGAACACGGTCTCCCGGGTGGCCCAGGCACCGGAGCAGGCAACGCACACCCGCAGGTCCAGGTGGTATTCCTCCAGCAAATGGAACACCTGCATGCGCTTGCCACAGTCCGGGCAGTCGCACCGGGCCTGGCGCTGGTGTTCACCCAGGTTGTCGGTGTAATCGGCTTCCTCCACCTGGTCGCACTTGGCGGCGATGAGGTTGTCCAGGTCACTCTTCTCGAACCACACACCCTGGCACTGGCGACACACATCCACCTCTTCCCCGTGGAAGTCATGTTCCTCCAGTGGCTGGCGTTCACAGGTGGGGCAGTACTTCTTGGCGCTCATCTACTCTGTCTCCTTGAGAACCGTGACATCGATACCCTGGGCGGCCAGGTCCGCTGCCAGGGCTTCATGGTTATCCCGCAGGTTCGGCAGCAGGTTTGCCTCCACGTCGTCCAGCAGGGCCGTCAGTTGCTGCGACGCATAGCCTGCGCCATACACCCGTCCCTCGGCCTTGCGGACAATCTCGTCCGCCTTCAGGTGAAACCGTCGGGCACCGGTGAGGAACGGACTGGGAATTTCGAAGGTATTGGGGGAATAGCGCATGGTGTCCCAGACGAACCTGGACAACACCGGCCGGTTATTCTCCAGCTCCGACTGGGGCGGACTGCGGGAAAGGGTATCGTCATTATAGGCATGCAGTGCAGCCACGTTGTCCGCCAGCTCGTCGTGGAGGGACTTGCGCAGGTAGTAGCTGGATTCCTGGCTTGTCAGGCTGTCGAAGATAATAGCCTGCTTGAGGCCTGCGTGGGCGGCCAGGTAGACGCCGATGATGGTGGCCGCCACCACGAACATCTGGGATATCCAGAAGCCGGACTTGACCAGGTCGTGGTGGTCCATGTCCTTGAGCTTTTCACCGGCCCGACCGCCGATCTGCTTACCCTTGGCAATGGGTGACGCCACGGTTCATCCTCCCTGATAAATTGTGTAGATATAAGATGCATACGATAAAGATCGTAGGCTAATGATTTCCGGGGGCGTCGTCCAGTATTCTAAACCGGGTATGGTGGAGCGTCCCGGTCCATCCGGTACCAGACCAGCTTTGCCCCCAGCCAGCCCGTGAATGCACCACCGGCCAGGCCATGGATTACCAGGAACATGACAGCCCACGCAGGCAGCGCGTTGCCGGTCGTCATCAACCACAGCACCCAATAGGAAAAAACCACGCCAATGGCACCGCAGATCATGCCAGCAGGTACCACATGTTCAGGCATATAACCTCTCAGATGGCAGTAACGCAGAATCCAGGCGGCGAACAACACCCCCGACACCGTGGCGGGAATACCACCCACCATATAAATGAATGGAACAGGATCGAGTTGCATGGACACCAGAACGAGCCAACTCCCGGCAACGGGCGGGCCCGTTACCGCTGACTGGATAATCACGATCAAGGCCGTGACCAGGGCATGCCGGAATGACAATGGACGGGTGAAGCGCTTGTAGAAAGGTACCCGGGCCTCACTCAACCGGATGCTCAGGGGAACACCCCCGGCAATGCGATCCATGGCCTGGGTAGCAGCATCGGACCACAGCGACTGGCCATGGTGATCAATGACCGACTGGTAGGCGGCCAATGCCTCATCGGTACGGCCCTCGGCTTCAAGGTCGAGGGCCGCCAGGTAGGCTTGCTCTGCCGGAACGGCTGGTCGGGTCATGAGCGGTTCGCCGGCACCCGCAGGTGCCGGCTCCTGACTGTTGGACTGATCAGAGGGCCTAGGAGTCTGCGGTTTCTTCCGCCTCTTCGTCCTCACCGTAACCCATGCACACGGATTCGGAGTAGGAGAAGCTTTCCGGCTGGGTTTCCCGGAAGAAGGCATCGATGACATCCGCGTTAGGTGCCATCTGGGCACCCACGGAAATATGCAGGTTAAGCCCACGGCTGTAGCCGCCGGCACTGACGGACATGTCTGACGAGGTGATGGAGAAGTTCTCCACTTTCTGGTCGTCGGCCAGGGCCTGCAGATCCGCCTTGACGGCCTTGTAGGCTTCCGCCGGGCTTTCTTCCAGGGTGATCTGCCTGACGTAGGAGAGGTACATATGACCAACGACGGCCATGTCGCAACTGGCCTGGGCGCTGTTGGCCAGCATCAGGGAGGCAACGATACCGCCAATGAGGGAAACCGGTTTATTCACGTTCACTCTTGAATCTCCTTGAGTTGGTTGTATGACGTCCGTGTAACGAACCCGGGAATAGTACGGATTGGCACGCATGAGGAATGCAAACCTCGTCACACTTTGAGAATCTGCCGCCTACTGCCGATGACGGGCCTGAAATCTCTCCCTGACCGGGTCGGACAGTTTGTCAGGGTGTTTCGGGGTGACGCTGGCAAAGCACTGGTAGAGTTGTTCCAGGTCTGCTTCCAGATCGTCGGTAGGCTGCAGGACCAGCGGAAACCGCAGTTCGCGGGTGCCGTAGTCCGCCACGGTGACCACGATGGGCACCCCCGCTTGCCGGGCGATGTGGTGGAATCCGGTCTTCCACTGGCGGGCGTTGCTGCGGGTGCCCTCAGGGGCCACGACGAGGATCAGGCGGTCGCTCTGCCGGAGGGTTTCAATAGCCTGCCCCACCACGCCACCGGCCCTGCTGCGATCCACGGGAATACCACCCAGTTTACGCAGTAACCACCCCAGCGGCCCCTTGAAGGCGCTGTGCTTGATCAGGAAGTGGGCGTTCAGGCCCAGGGCAACGGCGGCGGTAAGGCCGATAACACCGTCCCAGTTGGAGGTGTGGGGACCGCCCACCACGATGGCCCTGTCCACGTCCGGAAACGGGGGCACCCGCCAGCCGGCCAGGTTGATGAGCTTCATGGCCAGGCGCTGACGCCTGGTGGGTGTTGTTCTTGTTGGTTGGTGTTGCTGGGCCACGGTACTGCCTCCTCCTCATGGCGAGGCGTCATTCTACCCCAACCCCCGGCGGCGTTTACCAGCGCCCCTGCAGGGTCGCCACGATGCGTCGGCCGCCACCACGGTTACGGTGTTCGCAGAGGTAGATGCCCTGCCAGGTGCCCAGTGCCAGGTGGCCGTCGCTGACGGGGATGGTAAGGCTGGTGCCCACGAGGATGCTTTTGATGTGGGCAGGCATGTCGTCAGGGCCTTCCAGGGTATGTTCATAGTGGGGCGCGTTTTCCGGCACCATGACGTTGAGGTGGCGTTCGACGTCGCCACGTACGTCGGGATCGGCGTTTTCGTTGATGGCCAGGGAGGCGGAGGTGTGCTGGATAAACAGGTGCAGCAGGCCGACCTGGCAGTTAACCAGTTCCGGCCCGTTTGAGAGAACCTCGTTGGTGATGAGGTGGACGCCTCTCGGGTATTCCTGAAGCTGGATGGTGGTCTGGTCCCAGATCATTTTGGCTCCCCTTCCGTACCTTTGCGGAACTATCACTATACAGGATTGGACACTGGGGGCTGGCTGGAGTGCCGGGGG
>NZ_JBJJLA010000012.1:0-164332 GCF_045449715.1 Marinobacter shunpengi
AATTCACGGTCCCTCCATGGACCGACCTTGCTCCGCGCCATCCATGGCGCTGCTGCGAAAACCTCCCCCGGCACCCCAGCCGACAAACATCGGCGTTAATGCCGACCCAGGCCCAAAGATGGTGTTTATCTACTTGGGATCATTGTCCCAAGGATGCACCGGCAACACCGCCTCGGTCACTTCCGGATCCAGTGAGGAGCGGAAGTAGTCCATGGCCTTCTCCGCCTCCCCCAGTTCGTCGAAGCGGGCCACGTGGTAGATGGCTTCGCCCTCGTTGACCAGTGGCAGGTTGTTCACACAGATAACGATGCCGGAGATAGGGGACAGTATACTCACCTCGGTCTCGCCGAACGGGTCCGCCACCATTGCCAGGCGCTGGCCCTTGCGGACTTTCTGGCCCAGGCGGGCCACCGGTCGCATGATGCCGTCGAGATCCGCCCGTACCCAGGTGGACATGGCGGCGGTTTCCGAGCGTTTGCGTGGGGCTTTCGGGCCTTTCTTGCTGGGGACCATTTCCAGGGCACGCATGACACGGACCACGCCTTTCACCCCGCTGCTGATCACCACATCGTCGAACCGCAGGGCTTCGCCGCCTTCAAAGGTGATAACCGGGATGTCCTGGGAATCGGCATACGCCCGCAGGCTACCTTCGCGCAGGCTGGCATTGAGGATGATCGGGGCGCCGAAGGCTTCGGCCATGCGGACGGTTTCCGGGTTCTTCAGTTCGGCGCGGATCTGCGGCAGGTTGAAGCGGTGGATGGCGCCGGTATGCAGGTCGATGATGTGGGTGACCTTTTCCATGATCTGCGTGCGCAGCAGGTAGGCGATGCGGCCACCGAGGGAGCCGCTTTCGCTGCCCGGGAAGCAGCGGTTCAGGTCGCGGCGGTCCGGCAGGTAGCGGGTGCGTTGCACGAAGCCGAAGATGTTAACGATGGGCACCGCCACCAGGGTGCCCCGCAGGTGCCGCAGGGCAGAGTTCTTCAATACCCGGCGTACGATTTCGACGCCATTGATCTCGTCGCCGTGGATGGCGCCGCAAACCATCAGCACTGGTCCGTCCCGACGGCCATGGACCACTTCCACCGGGATGTGCAGCGGTGTATGGGTGTAGAGCTTGGCAACGGGCACCTCGACGGTCTGCCGGGTGCCCGCCTTGATTTCCGTGTCCGCTATGACAAATGGGGCGCGGGCCATGGGGTTGTTGTCCTTCTTGTTGATCGGTAGAGCCGGTATTCGGATTGGGGACTTTCAGCCAGCGGGCGTTATCCCCTGCCCCCTTTGGTGCCGGTTTTCCAGGGCTTCTGGTTGCGTTCGGTCCAGTTGATGATCATACCTGCCACGTTCTTGCCGGTGGCATTCTCGATGCCTTCCAGGCCCGGGGAGGAGTTGACCTCCATCACCAGCGGGCCACGGGAGGAGCGCAGCAGGTCGACGCCGGCCACGTTCAGACCCATGGATTTGGCGGCCATGATGGCGGTGCGTCGTTCTTCCGGGGTGATCCGTACCAGAGAGGCGGTGCCGCCCCGGTGCAGGTTGGAGCGGAATTCGCCCTCGGCGCCCTGGCGTTTCATGGCGGCGATCACCTTGTCGCCGATCACGAAGCAGCGGATGTCCGCCCCGCCAGCCTCCTTTATGAACTCCTGCACCAGGATGTCCGCCTTCAGGCCCATGAAGGCCTCAATGACACTTTCCGCCGCCTTGCGGGTTTCCGCCAGCACCACGCCGATGCCCTGGGTGCCCTGCAGCAGCTTGATCACCACTGGGGCACCGCCCACCATTTTGAGCAGTTCCGGTACGTTGTCCGGTTTATTGGCGAAGCCGGTCACGGGCATGCCCACACCTTTACGGGCCAGCAACTGCAGGGAGCGAAGCTTGTCCCGGGAGCGGGAAATCGCGACAGACTCATTTACCGGGAAAACGCCCATCATCTCGAACTGGCGCAGTACCGCCGTGCCGTAGAAGGTGACCGACGCGCCGATTCGCGGGATGACGACGTCAAAGTCCTCCAGAACTTCTTCGTGATAGTGGATCTGTGGCTTGGCCGAGGTGATGTTCATGGAGCAGTGCAGCGCATCAATAACACGCACCTCGTGGCCACGGTTGATGCCCTCTTCCACCAGGCGACGTGTGGAGTACAGGTGCCGGTTGCGGGAGAGAATCGCTATCTTCATTCATCATTCCTTAGTACCGGATCTCCGGCCAGGTAAGAGGCTTCAGGCATGACGGTGCAACGGCCGGCCATGGCCGTGCGTCCCAGCAGCATACGAAAACGCATGGTGTCACGATTGGTCAGGGTCATTTCAATAGGCCAGCTCAGTTCGCCCACCTGTACCCGGGTCTCGATGACCATGCGCAGCTCCTTGTGGCCACCGGAGTCGGTCACCGGCCGCTCGTCGATCACGGCGGCATCGCACTCCACCACCTTGTGCAGGTTATGCTGCTCGGGGTGTACCCAGAACTTCACCCGCCGCTGCCCGTCCACTGTGTAGGGTTCGGTGCGGAAGGTGTGCAGGCAGGAGGTGCGGGCGCCGGTGTCCACTTTTGCCTTGATCCGGGAAATATCCAGTTCGGGCAGGGCCAGCCATTCGCGCCAGCCTAGAGGAACCCGTTTGCTGACACCTTCCCCGGGGCGTTGTTTGGACGGTGTATTTCCGGGCATCGTGTTTTGCTCCCTGTTGGTGATAGCCAGCTCAGGCCTACCCGTCGGACAGGCGCATTAGAAGCGGCAATGGGTATGCACTCAATACGCATAATTGCCGACGAAGAACCATCAATGAATCAACAATCTACATTCACTATAATCCAGCTGCGGCAATGCGGCGAATATAGGAGAGCCGATCTCATTCTCCAACACCATCTCAGGACTGCCTCATGACCCAACTGGTCTGGTTCCGCAATGATCTGCGACTCGCCGACAACCCCGCTCTGACTGCCGCGTGCCAGCGAGGTGAGCCGGTACGGGCCCTGTTTATCGTAACTCCAGGTCAATGGCGACAGCACGACTGGTCGCCTGCGAAGGTGCAACTGTTGCTGGGCCTGCTGGGTGACGTCGGCCGGCAACTGGCCGGGCTCGGCATTCCGCTGGAGGTCATCAAGTGCGACGATTTCGCCGCCAGCGTCCGGGCCCTGGAGGACCACTGCCACCAGCATGGCATCCGCCAACTGCGTTTCAATGAAGAGTACGGCATCAACGAGCGCCGCCGGGACCGGTCCGTGCGGGATGTCCTCCGGAAATCGGACATTGACGTCTGCAAGTACCGTGACCAGACAGTCGCCCCAGTTGGAAGCATCCGCACCGGCCAGGACGAGCCCTATTCGGTGTTCACACCGTTCTCCCGCCGCTGGCGCCAGTGGGTGGAGGAAACGTCTCCGACCATACTCCCTGTTCCGAAACCGGTTGGCGCCTCGGTGGAGTGGTCACCCTACACCGCCACGGCCCAGGACCTGGGCTTTGGCACTCCCCCGCCGGCCCTGGCCAAACCGGACGAGCAGTCGGCCCATGACCAGCTCGACCAGTTTCTGGATGAGCGTTGCGGAGACTATAAGGCCGAGCGGGACTTTCCCGCCGTCGACGGCACCAGCAAACTGTCCCCCTATCTTGCAGTCGGCACTCTCTCCGGTCGCCAGTGCCTGCTGGCCGCCCGGGAAGCCCAGGGGCAAGGCGGCAATCAGGAGGGGTTCAGTACCTGGGTGAATGAGATTGCCTGGAGGGACTTCTATATCCACATCCTGTACCACTACCCCCGGGTCAGCATGCACAAGGCGTTCAAGCCGGAGACGGAGGCATTGCACTGGAACCCCACCGGCGAGCATTTCGAGGCCTGGAAGGAAGGCCGCACCGGTATTCCCCTGGTGGATGCAGCCATGCGCCAGTTGCGGGAAACCGGCTGGATGCACAATCGATTGCGGATGGTGACGGCGATGTTCCTGACCAAGAATCTGTTTATCGACTGGCGCCAGGGTGAGGCCTGGTTCATGCAGAATCTGGTGGATGGGTTCCTGGCGTCCAACAATGGCGGCTGGCAGTGGAGTGCGTCCACCGGCACGGATGCGGCGCCCTATTTCCGGGTGTTCAATCCGGTCACCCAGAGCGAGCGGTTTGATCCGAAGGGGGACTTTATCCGGCGTTGGGTGCCGGAGTTGAAGGATCTCGATGCAAAACGGATTCACAACCCCGGTGCGGGTGGTGTTATTCCGAAGGGTTACCCCAGACCCATCGTGGATCTGAAAGAGAGTCGGAAGGAGGCTATTGCGCGGTTTCAATCTATAAAGAAAGCCGAATAACCCGCCAGCGAATAGCACCTCAGCCCGAAGCGCGTGGGGTGAGAGCTTTTTCCGGGACCGTCGAACGCCAGGGACGGCGTTCGTCGAGCCCTACATGGACGTACTTGCCGGGCGTGTCCCGGAAAAAGATATCGCCCCGCGTGCCCTGCCCCCTAGCTGCCAGTCCTGCAAGACTGGAACTCCATGCCAGGCCTGCAAGGCGATGACCTTTTCCGGGACACGCCGTGAATCCATCCATGGAGGCTCTTCAAAAACGTCCCTGTTTTTGAAGGTCCCGGAAAAGGTCCTCACCTCACAGGCTGATATCTTGGGTGCTATTCGCTGCTGCCGCGAATTAGAAAGCTAAAAGACTCAAGAACAAACTGGACACCCAGGATCCCGGGCCAGCTTCATCTCCCGCCACTCCATCTGCCAGGCATCCAGAATCAGCAACCGACCCACAAGGGGCCGCCCCTTCCCCGATAACACCTTGATGGCCTCCATGGCCTGGGTGGCGCCGATCATGCCCACTAGCGGACCGATTACCCCCGCCTCCGAACAGGTCAGGTCCTCATTGCCCTGCTCCGGGTAAAGGCAGTGATAGCAGGGGCTCACTTCATCCCGCGAGTCGTAGACCGACACCTGACCCTCGCCCCGGATGGCGGCCCCGGACACCAGCGGGACCCTGGCGGCCACGCAAGCCCGGTTCAGGGCAAAGCGGGTATTGAAATTGTCCGTGCAGTCCAGCACCAGATCCACATCCGCCACTCTGGCTGCCAGGGCATCACCCTCCAGCCGCCCAATGTGGGCCGTTACCGAAATCTCCGGATTGATGGCCCGAACCCGGTCCGCCAGGGCCTCCGCCTTGTGCCGGTCGATCGCGGACTGGTCGAATGCCACCTGGCGCTGGAGGTTGGCCAGCTCCACCCGGTCGTCATCCGCCAGCACCAGGTTGCCCACGCCGGCGGCACCCAGGTAGAGGGCAACCGGACATCCCAGGCCACCGCAGCCCACCACCAGGACCTTGGCCTGTTTCAGCGCAAGCTGGCCCTCCACGTCGAAGCGGGGAAGTAGCAGTTGTCGGCTGTATCGGAGGAGTTCGTCATCGTTCAGCATGAAATTGCTCCTGTCTATCGACGACCGAGGGTCAACCGGTCATTGCCACCATAATCCCGCCGCGTTTCGATCCCGGAGTGTCCGACCTGCCGGAACAGATCGCGGACCGCTTCGCCCTGATTGTAACCATGTTCCAGTACCAGCCAGCCACCCGGGGTAAGCCAGTGCTGACTTTCCGCCACCAGGTGACGGATCGCATCCAGGCCGTCGGGGCCGGACGTGAGGGCGGAAGCCGGCTCGAAACGGACATCGCCCTCTTGCAGATGGTGATCGCCTTCCTCTATATAAGGGGGATTGGAAATGATCAGGTCGAAAGGTTGATGCTCCAGATCCTCGAACCAGTGACTCTGGATGACAGACACCGGTAGTCCACAGCGCTCGGCATTGCGTCTGGCCAGGGCCACGGCTTCTGGTACGCAGTCGGTTGCCAGCACCAGCCAGTCTGGCTTCTCGCTCTTCAGCGCCAGGGCGATGGCGCCGGTGCCGGTGCCCAGATCCACCATCCGCACCTTCTCCGGCAGGGGCAGTGACAGGGCCGCTTCCACCAGGCACTCGGTATCCGGTCGGGGAATCAGGGTATCAGGGGTAACTTCCAGGGTAAGCGTCCAGAAATCCTGGTGGCCGAGGATATGGGCCACCGGCTCGCCGGACGCCCGCCGTTCAACCCGTTGCCAGAAGCCCGCCTGTTGGTCGGGGGTCAGTTGCGCCTCTGGAAAGGCCCGGAAGCGGCTGCGGTTCCAGCCCGTGACCTCCGCCAGCAGCAACTCCGCATCCAGCCGGGGTGACTCGCCGCCAATACGGTCGACCGCCCCGGCCAGCGCCTGTCCGCAGGTCAGTGGCTGCTCACTCATCCGACAGGCTGGCCAGCAGGTCGGCCTGGTGTTCCTGTTGCAGGGGGCCCAGCACCGGGGCCAGGTCGCCGGCAATCACCTCGTCCAGCTTATACAGGGTCAGGTTAATCCGGTGGTCCGTCACCCGCCCCTGCGGAAAGTTATAGGTGCGGATGCGTTCGGAACGGTCGCCGCTGCCCACCAGGCTCTTGCGGGTGGCGGCCTGGGTCTGGGCCTGTTTTTCCGCCTCGATGTTCTTCAGGCGGGACTGCAGGAAGCTCATGGCCTTGGACCGGTTCTTGTGCTGGGAACGCTCTTCCTGACACTCCACCACGATGCCGGTGGGAATATGGGTAATACGGATCGCCGAATCCGTCTTGTTGACGTGCTGGCCACCGGCACCGGACGCCCGGAAGGTGTCCACCCGCAGATCGTTCTTGTTGATCTCGATGGCCTCGGCCTCGTCCGCTTCCGGCATTACCGCCACGGTACAGGCGGAGGTATGGATGCGGCCCTGGGATTCGGTTTCCGGCACCCGCTGCACCCGGTGGGCGCCGGACTCGAACTTCAGCGCGCCGTATACGCCATCACCGGTCACCCGGCTGATGATTTCCTTGTAGCCGCCGTGTTCTCCCTCACTGGCGCTGATCACTTCCACCTGCCATTTGCGGGTTTCGGCGTAGCGGCTGTACATGCGGAACAGGTCGCCGGCGAACAGGGCTGCTTCATCACCGCCGGTGCCGGCGCGGATTTCCAGGAACACGTTCTTGCCGTCGTCCGGGTCCTTGGGCAGCATCAGGCGCTGCAGTTCCTCGTCCAGCTCGTCGCGCCTGGCGCGGGCGGTGTCGATTTCCTCTTCCGCCATCTCCCGCATGTCTGCATCCCCTTCGCGGGCAAGCTCCTCGGCGGTGGCCAGGTCGTCCAGGGTACGACGCCAGGCCTGGAAGCAATGGACGACGGGTTCGATTTCGGCGAATTCCTTGGACAATTCCCGGAACTGTTTCTGGTCGGCAATCACGCCCTGATCGCTCAGCAACGCGCTGACCTCCTCGAAGCGGTCAACCAGCTGTTCGAGGCGGGCCTGAATGGATGCTTTCATAGTTTTTCCAGTGTGATGGGGGCGTCCCGTGGATCCACGGCTTCCAGTTGGTGCAGTTCACGCAGCCACTCGGCCACCTCGGGACGCCCTTCGGCGGATGCCTTGCGCACCTGGACCGAGGGTTCATGCAGTAACTTGTTGGTCAGGCCCCGGGCGAGGCCACGGAGGACGGTTTCCGGATCGTTGCCGTTGTTCAGAGCCTTGACGGCCTTGGCCACTTCCTGGTCCCGCAGGTCTTCGGCCCGCTGGCGGTACTGTTTAAGGGTGGAGACCGCATCCAGCGCCCGGATCTGACTGAGGAAGTCCTGGGTACCGGAGATGATCAGGTTCTCGGCCTCCTTCGCGGCACCTTCCCGGGAACGCAGATTCTCCTCGATCACGTGGCGCAGGTCGTCCACCGTGTACAGGTAGACATCCGCCAGACTGGCCACCTCCGGTTCGATATCCCGGGGCACGGCGATATCCACCATGAAGTAGGGGCGGTGCTTGCGCTTCTTCAGGGTTCGCTCCACGGCCCCCTTGCCCAGGATGGGCAGCGGGCTTGCGGTGGAGGAAATGATGATATCCACATCCTGCAGGTGGTCCGGAATCTCCGACAGCACAATGCCGTGGCCCCCATGGGCCTCCGCCAGGGCCTGGGCCCGCTCCACCGTACGGTTGGCCACGATGAAATCTTTCACACCTGCATCCGACAAGTGCCGGGCCACCAGTTCGATGGTCTTGCCGGCGCCGATCAGCAGCGCCCGGTTGCGGGACAGGTCGGAGAAGATGTGGTGGGCCATGCTGACAGCGGCATAGGCCACCGACACCGGGTTCTCGCCAATGGCGGTTTCCGTGCGCACCCGCTTGGCCACCGAAAAGGTATGCTCGAACAGCCGGGACAGGAACGAGCCGCTGGCGCCATGCTCCCGGGCCAGGGCATAGGCATCCTTCAACTGCCCGAGGATCTGGGGTTCACCCAGTACCATGGAATCCAGCCCCGCCGCCACGCGCATGACATGACGTACGGCATCACTGTCCCGGTGGACATAGATGGAGTTCTCCAGGTCTGACGCCGCCACCTGGTGGAAACCGGCCAGCCACCGCAATACCGCCGGGCCGCAGTCGTCGTCACCGGCCAGGTACAGCTCGGTGCGATTGCAGGTGGACAGGATGGCCGCCTCGCTGGCACCGGTGGCCAGTTGCAGTTCACGGAACGCATCCGGCATGCGCTCGGGCGTAAAGGCGACCCGCTCGCGGATCTCCAGCGGCGCCGTGCGATGGTTAATGCCCAGTGTGATCAATGCCATAGTGAACGCGGAAACTCCGTAGCCGGAACGAGTGTGCCGACGCAGACTCATGAATAACCGTATTTTACCGGCGCAACCGGGCTACTGCCACCCAGTGCTGACGGTATATCCCCTTATCCCGTTACCCGGGTGCGACTCCGGTGACTTGGGCACAACAACGGCTTATGCCATCATAGGCCGGGAGAACCCCTGGGAGTCCGCGCGATTTCTGCCGCGCAGACTCCCAGGTTCTCCAATCAGCGGCACAGGTAGCGTGTCCATGCCCAAGACGTCAGGAAGCCCAATGCCAAGAAAAGCCCTGTATCTCGCCATCAGCCTTCTCGCCTTCACCGGTTGTGCCAGCATGGACCGGGAAGCGCCAGCCCCGGCAGAGCCCGCCGAACCGCAGGAAACCGTCACCGAAGTGGAACCGGTCGCAGAGGAACCCGTCGCCGAACGCTCCTTCCGGCCTGAGGAACTCTACCTGCTGCTGACTGGCGAGATCGCCGCCCAGCGGGGCCAGTACGACGTCACCCTGGCCAACTATGTGGAAGCGGCGCGCCAGACCGGGGACACCGGTGTTATCCGCCGGGCGCTGCTGATTGCCGAGTCCCTGAACAGCCAGGAGGCAACACGCACCCTGACCAACACCTGGATCGAAGCCGCCCCCTACAGCCAGGACGCCCGCCGCGCCGCTGCTATCCAGTCCCTGCGGGATGGCGACATGGAGGCCACCCTCACCGAACTGGAGCAGATCCTCAACCTGGGTGGCGATGCCAACTTTGACAGCCTGGCTGCCATGGCGCCACGGCTACCGGCGGACCAACAACAGGAGCTGCTGCGACTGTTCGACGAATTGCAGGAGCGCCATCCGGACAACGAGGAAATCCGCTACAGCAACGCCCTGCTCCAGGACCTCACCGGCTCACCGCAGGCGGCCCTGGACACCCTGGCACCGCTGCTGGAACAGGACCCCGAGTTCCAGCCCGCCCTGGTATTGCAGGGCGAAGTGCTCTACGACCTGGGCCGTACCAGCGAGGCACTGCAGCACCTGCAAACGAGTTCCCGGCGTTACCCGGACAACCGCCAGCTTGGCACCCTGTACGCCCGGATACTGGTGAACGAAGACGAGCTGCGCGCCGCCCAGGATGAGTTCGCCCGCCTGGCGGAACGCTTCCCCGACGAACCCGGCCTGCGCCTGTCCTGGGCCCTGGTAGCCATTGAGAACGGCGAGCTTGACCTGGCGCGGGAACAGCTTGAACGCCTGACCCGCAGCCGTCAGTACAGCAGCCAGGCCTACTATTACCTGGGGCAGGTAGCCGAGCAGGAAGGTGACAACGACAAAGCCATCACCCTGTATGAACAGGTGACGGAAGGCTCCCACTATTATCCGACCCTCTCCCGGGCAGCGGAACTGAGGGCCCGGGACGGCGACCTGGATGCCGCCCTGGAACAGATCCGCTCGGTGCGGGAAGCCAACCCCGATGACGCCGCCAATCTCTGGCTGGCGGAAGTTAACCTGTTACAGTCACTGGACCGGCACGACATGGCTGTGGAAGCCGCCAACGAGGCCCTGGCCGCCTACCCCGAAAACCAGAGCCTGCTGTATGCCCGCTCCATGAGTCATGAAAAGCTGGATAACATCGACCAGGCCCTGGCCGACCTCAACACCATGGTGGAACTGGCGCCGGACAACTCCACCGCCCTGAATGCCCTGGGCTATGTGCTGACAGTCCACACCGAACGCCTGTCCGAGGCCCGCTCCCATATAGAAAAAGCCCTCGCCCTGGAACCGCAGAATCCCGCCATCCTGGACAGTATGGGCTGGGTGCTCTTTCGCCAGGGGGATACCGAGGGGGCACTGGAGTACCTCCGCAGGGCCTACGAGATCTACCCCGACCCGGAAATTGCCGCCCACTATGGCGAAGTACTCTGGCAAACCGACCAGAAGGCCCAGGCCCGCGTGATCTGGGAACGGGCCCTGGACGACGATCCGGACCATGAACTGCTCCTGG
Organism: Marinobacter shunpengi; assembly: GCF_045449715.1. Lineage (NCBI taxonomy): Bacteria > Pseudomonadati > Pseudomonadota > Gammaproteobacteria > Pseudomonadales > Marinobacteraceae > Marinobacter > Marinobacter shunpengi. Next base: position 10,592 of record NZ_JBJJLA010000012.1, read on the forward strand.
AAACCCTCGACCGACTGGACATTGACGACCTGTGACCACTCCCATGACCACCTGCTGGAAGCCCTTCCTCATACTGGCACTGGCCCTGGGCCTGGGTGCCTGCGCCACCGTTCGCCAGGAACCCCTGCCGGCAGGCCTTACCGAACAGCCACCGGCGGACTGGGCCCAGCGACAGGCCAGCCTGCAGAACTTCAGCCAGTGGCAACTGACGGGCAAGCTCGCCGTCCGCCAGCCGGAGGACAGCGCCTCCGCCGTGATCAACCAGTGGGTACAGGACCATGAGCACTATGAACTGTCCCTGTCCTCCAGCTTCCTGGGCATGGGCAGCACCCGGCTGGAAGGCTCGCCGGGGTTCATCCGGATGGAACTGCCCGATGGCGAAACCTATTCCTCCAGCGACCCCCAGGGCCTGATCTACGCCGCTACCGGCTGGGAACTGCCCATCGACGCCCTGGTGTGGTGGGTACGGGGCCTGCCGTCACCGGAGGGTGACTTCCGGCTGGCGTTCGACCCCCAGGGCGATCTGGCCCAGCTTGAGCAACTGGGCTGGACCATTCGCTACGAGCGCTGGCGTGACTTCGTCGACAGCCAACCGGCATTGCCGGCCCGCCTGACCGCCCGCAAGGGCGAGAAACTGGTACGCCTGGTGGTGTCATCCTGGCAGACCGACCGTGATGGCTAGTAAAGAAGCAGACCACCGAATGAACGACATCACCCTGCCCTCGCCGGCCAAGCTCAACCTGTTCCTCCACATCACCGGTCGCCGGGACGACGGCTATCATGAGTTGCAGACCCTGTTCCAGTTCCTGGAGTACGGCGACACCCTCACCTTCAAGCTGCGGGACGACGGTGCCATCAATCTGCAACCGGACATCGACGGAGTCCCCCGGGACCAGAACCTGATCGTCCGCGCCGCTGAGCGCCTGCAGGAAGTGTCAGGCACCACCCTTGGTGCGGACATCACACTGGACAAGCAATTGCCCATGGGGGGTGGCCTGGGCGGCGGCAGCTCCAATGCAGCCACCACCCTGGTCGGCCTGAACCACCTGTGGCAGACCGGATGGCCGGAAGACCGGCTGGCGGATCTGGGCCTGACCCTGGGAGCCGATGTGCCGGTGTTCGTCCGTGGGAAGGCGGCGCTCGGTGAAGGCGTGGGAGAGAAGCTCACCCCCGCCTCACCACCGGAAGACTGGTTTGTTGTATTAAAACCGGACGTTGAGATCAGCACCGGGGAAATTTTTTCGAATCCAGGGTTGACAAGAAATACCCCTCGAATCACAATAGCGCCCGCTTTTGAGGGAGACGCCTCGGGGTACCGAAACGATTGTGAGGATGTAGTTAAGCAACTGTATCCAGAGGTAAAAATTAGCCTGGACTGGCTGAGCACATTCGGACCCGCAAGATTAACCGGAACCGGGGCTTGCGTCTTTGGACGTTTCCCAACAGAAGCTGAAGCCCGGACTGTTTGGGCTGAAAGACCTACCGGCATCACGGGGTTCGTAGCTAGAGGGGTGAACCTTTCACCTCTTCACAAAAAGCTGACAGAGCTGACATGATGCCGAAAGAGCAGCACGATACTGGGGTGTCGCCAAGTGGTAAGGCAACGGGTTTTGATCCCGTCATGCGCAGGTTCGAATCCTGCCACCCCAGCCACCTTTCTTCCTCGTCCTCTGAATCCAACGCTGAGTTACAGAAGGATACCGCCGTGTCCAAGTTGATGATTTTCGCCGGCAACGCCAATCCTGATCTGGCCAAGGCGATTGCCCAGAAACTTCATATTCCCATGGGACAGGCTAACGTAGGCCGCTTCAGTGACGGTGAGACCACCGTCGAGATCAACGAGAACGTCCGCGGCCACGACGTCTTCATCATCCAGCCCACCTGCTACCCCACCAACGATAACCTGATGGAACTGATCGTGATGGCCGACGCCCTGCGCCGCGCTTCCGCCACGCGCATCACCGCGGTTATCCCCTATTACGGGTATGCACGCCAGGATCGCCGGGTACGCTCCACGCGGGTGGCGATCAGCGCGAAGGTCGTGGCGGATATGATTTCCTCCATCGGTGTGGACCGGGTACTGACCGTTGACCTGCACGCCGACCAGATCCAGGGCTTCTTCGACATCCCGGTGGACAACATCTACGCCACCCCGGTCATGCTTGAGGACATCGAGAAGCAGCGCTTCGACAACTTTATCGTGGTATCGCCGGACGTGGGCGGCGTGGTTCGCGCCCGCGCCGTGGCCAAGCGCCTGGACGATGCCGACTTGGCCATCATCGACAAACGTCGCCCCAAGGCCAATGTGTCCCAGGTCATGCACATCATCGGTGATGTGAAAGACAAGACCTGCATCCTGGTGGATGACATCGTCGATACCGCCGGCACCCTGTGCAAGGCCGCCAATGCCCTCAAGGAGCACGGCGCCTCGCGGGTGGTCGCCTACATCACCCACCCGGTGCTGTCCGGCCCGGCCATTGACAACATCAATGCGTCGCAACTGGACGAACTAGTGGTTTGTGACACCATCCCGCTGGGTGACAAGGCGAAGAATTGTGATAGAATCCGCCCCCTCGGAATGGCAGGCCTGCTGGCAGAGTCCATTCGTCGCGTCAGCAACGAAGAATCCATCAGCGCCATGTTCGAGAACGTCTGAGCCAGTCGTAACGCCAGACGAACAGAGAACATCTGACGTATCCGGAACTGGAGCCCTGTCTGACGGGGCTCCAGTTCTGCTTTAAGCGCCGGAACAAATCCGGCTTCACTGACATCACCGTCGCAAGCCTGGTCGCGGGCCCGGCGGATGATCGAACGAGGTAATGACCATGTCCAAGAAGGATTTCGTGATCGAAGCATTTCCTCGCGATGACCAGGGGAAAGGTGCGAGCCGCCGCCTGCGTCGCGAGGAGCGTAAAATTCCTGCCATCATCTACGGTGGCAACAAGGAAGCTACGCCCATCGCCATCTGGCACAACGAACTGAAGAAAGACCTGGAAAACGAGGCCTTCTTCTCCCACATCCTGACCATCGATCTTCAGGGCAAGAAAGAAAGCGTCATCCTGAAGGATCTGCAGCGCCACCCGTACAAGCCGATCCTGACCCACGCTGACTTCCAGCGCGTCGACAAGGACCACGAGATCCACGTCAACGTACCGCTGCACTTCCTGAACGAAGACAAGGCTCCGGTCGTCAAGCTGCAGGGCGGTATCATCTCCCACCAGCTGAACGAAGTGGAAGTGATCTGTCTGCCCCAGGACCTGCCCGAGTTCATCGAAATCGACGTGATGGACCTGGAACTGGATCAGACCATCCACCTGAGTGATCTGAAGATGCCGAAAGGCGTTCGCTCCGCTGCCCTGCAGCACGGTGAAGATTACGACCAGGCGGTTGCGTCCGTACACCTGCCCCGTGGCGCCAAGGTTGACGACGAAGACGAAGAAGGCGGCGAGGAAGCCGGCGAAGACAAGGAGTAATCCCTGTCCGGGGAGTTGGCGTCTATGGCACAGGATATCGTCATGGTTGTGGGTCTCGGTAATCCCGGGGCCGACTACGAGAATACCCGCCATAACGCCGGCGCCCTGTTCGTCGAAGCGCTGGCCCGTGAAGCGGGCCAGACGCTCCGCCCCGAAAGGAAGTACCACGGGCTTTACGCCCGCATCCACTGGCGGGGCCTGGACCTGCACCTGTTAAATCCCTCTACTTTCATGAATCGCAGCGGCCTGTCCATCAAGGCCCTGGCGGATTTCTTCAAGATCGCCCCGGAACAGATCCTCGTCGCCCACGACGAACTGGACCTGCCCCCCGGCACCGCCAAACTCAAGAAAGGCGGCGGCCATGGCGGCCACAACGGTCTGCGGGACACCATCGCCCACCTGGGCACCAACAGCTTCCAGAGACTGCGTATCGGCATCGGCCACCCCGGCGACAGCCGCCAGGTCACCGGTTACGTACTGGGTCGACTGGGCAAGCGGGAAACCGAGGAGCTGAACGCCGTTATCGACGAGATTATCCGGGTACTGCCGGATGCCGCCAACGGCAAACTTCCCGCCGCCATGAACCGGCTGCACAGCTTCAGGCCTGCTGAATAGCGACTCGGCGAGCCATCACCCTTCACCAGAACCACTCATAATGCCTCCACAGGATCCAGAGCATCGATCCTGGCACATATCTCCGCACACGCAACTGTATCCGACACCGTCATCATTCCCTCTGCCTGGAGTACCCTGCCTTTGTCATGGAAGATAAAGTAACGATAAAAGTGCGTACCACCCTGTGCTGGAAGGTTGAACATCACCGGCACCGCCACCAAACGCCTGCCACCACACTCGAATCTGCGGGAATCCATCAACTTCAACTCGGCCCCACCATCAGCCTGCACCGGGATTTTCGGACTGGAGAGCCCCGAAAAGTACAACAGATATTCGTGCCCCTCTATCCTCAACAAACCCGCTCCCCCTGGAGCATCAGGGGATTCCTTTTCGGGGTTCGGCCATCTGTATTCACTGGAGAAGACGATCTTTGGACAAATCGCTGGTCGAACCTGCCCCCCTTCAGTCACGAAACCGGATTCATTAACCACAGAGTCAGGAATCGCCAGATACGCCCTTAGTTCGCCCTCCACCCCGAATACCAGGAAGTGCTCTCGGCGATGATAGTTGTCGCTCTCACCCTGAAATCCATGAACGCGAATAACATCGAACGTTTCATTTCGACATTCAAGACGTTCAGACTGCTCTGAATACAAAAAAGCCTTGTCGCCGAATGACAGAACGTAGGAACCGACTTCCAGGCTGGCTCGATCCAGTACAGTCAACCGGTACTGATCCGCCTCGACAAGTTCTAACTGAGCAACCAAGCCGGCCCCGAAGGCTTGAGCGGAAGCGACTGAAAGAAAAAGACTAAAGAGCATCACCTTCACACGATCAGAAAACACCTTTGAAAACTCCTGTAAGGATCATTCTCTCCAGCAGATTATGCCGCTCCCTGTAGGTATTGGTGTTCTTATTGATCACGGCGGTAATAGAATCTGACACGGCTCGAGAAATCCCATTATCTGCATAAGAATAAAGCTGATGATCAAGCCAGAATATGAGAGCGGTTCTTACTGCATACTTCGGCTGAAACAGCAAATCTGGATTTGAAACGAAGTCGACCGGAGTCTGCCATAACCTATTATGGGTAGCCTGAGCCTGGAGGTAATTGGAACGGCCAGTCAGTTGAATCATACCTCGCCCCCGATACTTCCAACCGTCACCAGAAGCAACTGGACCATTACCTATTCGATTGGCATAAGCCCTGTTGGCAATTGCCTCTTCATCTGCTTTCTTGCCTAGACTCCTGTCGTATCCGTGTTGGTCGGCCTCCTGAGGATGCTTCATGTAATAGCCAAAAGTGGCCTTCAGCGCAGATGGGCTATAGTAAAGGCTCTCTTCCAAACGGAAATTACCCCCAGTTTCTTTGCGAACTTGGGCGAAGAAATGAGCCGCTCGAAACTCTGTATCGATCTTACACAGCACCATGGATACGGTGCATTCTTGTGCAACCTCTTTGAGGGTTTTGTCGCTAACAGACGGGGCAGGCCAAATTTGTCGCAGATGTGACAACTCGATTTTTCTCGTTCCTTGAGAACTCATGTTCGTAGTCCTTTTGTGAGAAAGGGGAAAACTCCTGATTCCCCGACACTAAATTTATACCGCTTAACCTGGGAGCAAACCGCAAGTTCTGGTGAAGAAAGATAACAGCGGCGGGCACTCGGCACAATTTGTTTGGTTTCGCTACACTGCCCCCATCGTACGTTCTACTCACAACCGCAACCCACCCCAGATCACAAGGCGCCATGTGTAGTCTGGCCCTCGCACCTGCTAACGCTCCCCGGTATAATCCGCGCACACATTTTCGTTCCACCAGAGGCATTCCATGGGATTCAATTGCGGCATTGTCGGCCTGCCCAACGTCGGCAAATCGACACTATTCAACGCACTGACCAAGGCGGAAATCGGCGCCGAGAACTTCCCGTTCTGCACCATCGAGCCCAACGCCGGTGTGGTGCCCATGCCGGATCCGCGCCTGAACAAACTGGCGGAGATCGTAAAGCCCCAGAAGGTGATCCCCACCACCATGGAGTTCGTGGACATTGCCGGCCTGGTGGAAGGCGCCTCCAAGGGTGAGGGCCTGGGTAACCAGTTCCTGGCCAACATCCGCCAGACCGACGCCATCGCCCACGTGGTGCGCTGCTTCGAGGACGAAAACGTCATCCACGTGGCCAACAAGATCGACCCGGCGTCCGACATCGAGATCATCAATACCGAACTCGCCCTGGCCGACCTGGACACCGTCGAGAAAGCCATCAAGCGGGTCCAGCGCGTCGCCAAGAGCGGTGACAAGACCGCCAAGGCCCAGCTTGAGATGTTCGAGCAGTTGCTGCCGGTACTGAACGAAGGCAAGCCGGTGCGCGGCATGAACCTGGACAACGACCAGATGGCCCTGATCCGCGAGCTGTGCCTGCTCACCGTCAAGCCCACCATGTACATCGCCAACGTCAGCGAAGACGGCTTCGAGAACAACCCGCACCTGGACAAGGTGATGGCCATCGCCGCCGAAGAGAACGCGGTGGTCGTGCCCATCTGCAACAAGATCGAAGCCGAGATCGCCGAACTGGAAGACGACGAGAAGGCCATGTTCCTGGACGAGATGGGCATGGAAGAGCCGGGCCTGGACCGGGTCATCCGCGCCGGCTACAAGCTGCTGGGCCTGCAGACCTACTTCACCGCCGGTGAAAAGGAAGTCCGCGCCTGGACCGTACGCATCGGCGCCACCGCCCCCCAGGCCGCCGGCGTGATCCACACCGACTTCGAGCGGGGCTTCATCCGCGCGGAAATCGTCAGCTACGACGACTACGTCCAGTACAACGGCGAACTGGGCGCCAAGGACGCTGGCAAATGGCGACTGGAAGGCAAGGAATACATCGTCCAGGACGGCGACGTCATCCACTTCCGTTTTAACGTGTAACTTCCGGGAAAAAACTACCCCGGAAGCCTTGACAGAACAGGCGCAAATACTGAAAATACGCGCCTCGTTTGGGACGTATTCCCAACCGAAATGGCAAGGTAGCTCAGTTGGTTAGAGCACAGCACTCATAATGCTGGGGTCGGCGGTTCGACTCCGCCCCTTGCTACCAGTATTCGAAAAGCCCGGCTCGCAAGAGTCGGGCTTTTTTAATGCCCGATAGATGGAGTGGAACCGAGGCAGGCGGGTCGACCGGAGCAACGCGACGACGGCCCAAAAGGTGAAGGCCGCCAGGCCTGAATGCTGCGCCCCTTGCTACCGGCACCGAAAAGCCCGGACGGACATGTCGACAGCAAGACTAACCCCGCTTTCACTACTCTTTGCGGTCTATCCCGCCTCCCTGCTTGCCAGTGGCGCACCTTGCGGATGATTGGTAAGCTGACGACCTGTGGTGTTATGGAGCAGTCGTCAGGACATCTGCCCCGCTCTATCACTGTCGCACTTCCCTAAGGGAAAAGACTGGGCTAGGAGGCTCACATGGAAAGGATTCACGAGCTGCAACGGCAGCCAGACGGAAGCTGGGCTTTGGTCAGAGCCTGCAACCAACACGCTATCAGCCCTACCCTCCCAAGAAACATTACGGCAGATATCAACAAGTATCGCCCCTTCGACGATCACAATGAACAGGTCATGAGGCCAACGAACCAACTTGGCTGGAAACTGCCTGAATTCACCCTGAAAGCCGGACAAGTACATGCATGGCATGGGGATAAACGTGTTATCTACGAGATTTCCTGCGATTCAGTAATCTTCCTCAGAGTGTCCCCTGGCAGAGCAGATAACTACAATTTTTTCATCCAGGACCTCAATAGTTTTGCCTATGACATAACCAACGGAGAGTTGGCTTATCAGGTTTCGAAAAAAACGTCACTGATTAAGACAATAGTGAAGTACGAGATGTACTTCATAATGGGAGTCATCTCGGCGGCCAGCATACCGGCGTTGATCATGGTGGTTGGTTCAGACGTTCTGGTTTCCAGTGCGCAGGCCAGATCGAAAATGAGCTCATCGAAGGAACTGGCGGAAACGATTCTTAGTGAACGAGAACGCATCAAAGAACTCGCGCCGACTTTGCATGAGAAGCTTGAACAATTCGTTACTTCGCAGCTGCAAGTTGATAGTGAAAGGCTAGTGGCCAATACCCTGGATCGTGTCGCCAGTGACGAAAAAACCAGGGGACAGCTCGCGGGAGCCCTTGCCGGCAAGGCAACGGTATCTCCCAGGCCATTTACCGCCTGGAGTGCGATATTTACCATACTCTGTACTGGCTTTATCAAATCAGCCATCAACCTTCCCGAGGGCTACCTCGAAGCCGTCAAAAGCAAGCATAAGCCCCTTGTCGATGAGATCCAGAAAATAGACTGGTCCAACCCAGGAGCGGCGGCGGGTGTCGCCACGCAGTTCCTGGAAATGTTTCGGGATTCCGGCGTAACGGTCAGTTCAACAGAGGCCATGACCATCGTCCGTGAAGTCAGGAGCAATCCCGAATCGCTGAAAGATAGTTTTGAGAAAATCGTCAGGTCCTTCATCGACTTTAATCGTGAGATCTCAGGCGATCAGTCATGAAGAGAGGAACTTACAGAACACCGTTTACTCTCTGTCTGGCGTTTTCCTTCACGATGCTCTCCGCATGTGGCTCGGAAAATCAGCTTACGACCGATGCGGATACCCTATGCGATGCCTTCGACCCTACGTATTTGAAAAGTGAGTATGAGGGCATGTGGCTTTCGGACGTCGAAAAAGCCATCTACGAGAACCTTGAAGAAGACCTGGAGACGGACGAGGTTAAAGCGGTAATCGCGGACCGGGCGAACATTGGCAATTACGCTGACGTCTACCCCTTCATCAAGGATGGGATCGAAGATGTCACCAGCGCACCGTGGAATTGCCAGGACATGGCCTCCTTCTACGAGATCGATTTCGTTCCCGCAAGTGACCCAGGCCAGGCACAGGCCAATTTCCTTGAAATACGACAGGTGGAGGGGTTTACCTTCCTGATTGATGACGTAGAGGTCGATTTTTCCGAGACCCAGCGCGCTGCGGCGGTCATCAGGGATAATTTTGGAGAACCGGAAACCGTGACTATCCAGCTGTCCGGTGAAAGCGTGGCCGAGATGCCGAAGGTCCTTGAAGTGATGACCGAGATCGGTGTGCAGAATGTTAAAACGGTGACGCCCGCAGGTTAACTCCGCCCATTCCAGGCGCATTTGATCGCTTCGCCAGAGCTTCAAGGAACCTTGAACGTAGGGTTAGAAAGGGTTCTCGCGCAAGCGTGGACCCTTTTTCATTCTGACTGACAAAGAGTCGAACCAACGAAGTCGGTTTGACAGGAGCTATGCCCACCTATCGATTTGTAACCAACCCCAACATGCGCTAAAAATAGTCGTACTGTGGGCCGGACCACCTGCCGGCCCCGGCAGCAACATCGTTACCCCTTCAGAAGCAATCAAGGATGATGCCATGAATGTCTGGATACCCTGTGGAGCTTTGGCTGTTACCGCCCTTCTCATCACCTTTCAGGCCACGGCACAGATCTATCAATGGACCGACGAGGATGGAAACGTCCATTTCAGCGATGAACTCCCGGCCCATCAGAGGGACAACGCTGATTCCGTGGAACTCTCCGGTACGGCCCCGAGCCAGGCCGACGTCGAAGCGGCGCAGACGATAGCGGAAAACATTCATGAAGCTGCCGAGAGCACCGCTGAGGGCAACCGAAGCCGCGAGGAAAAGCCCGAGGAACCACAGGAAGAGCAGCCAACCTCAAACACCACCGGCAAGCTTGAGCTCCCACCCCTGCCCCCTTTACCGGACAACGCCACACCTGCCGAGCGGGACGCACACTATGAACAGGCCATGGAACGCTACCAAAGAGCCCATGACTGTTTCGCACCCTATAAAAATGCAAACGGCAGCACAAAGGCCGAAGCCTTTGACGTCTGCCCGGTCGTTCCTCGTCCCAGGGAGTCCGATTACTAGGGGCCTGCACGGCATGCGTTCAGGGTCCGGCAAAGTCGTAGCCGGCCACTACGATTTGGTTACTGACACCGGCCGCATACTGGCGACTACGGTTTGACCGTGACCATCCCAAAACGCATAATCCGACCACGGAAAGGAAACTTCACGCAGGGAGCGTATCATGTCCACTACAGACGAAGTGTATCTGCACGTCGTTCGCCGTCAGACCCACCTCGAACTACTGGCCCTTGAACTCTACGGAAGCATGGATTCCGCCCTGGCAAGGGACTTCCTGCACTATAATCAGCTTGCAGCCAACCAGTACAACGAAGTCCTTGAGGGACAACTGCTCTACCTTCCCAAGCTGATCTGTTACGACCCGGCGGTGGAAACCGGCATTATCAATCTGATCGGCCGGATCAATCGGCAGATCGTCAACGGTATGGACGCTCCACAGCGACGCCTTATCGCCGACAACCCGCAACTCGTGAACAATGTCTCCGAGGATCCGAACCTGCTGCTTGATGGCGTATCCATCGGGAACAGCCTTGCCGGTTCCATAATTTCCTTCAGCTCCGAAGCCAACAAGATGGTTGGCGAGTCCCTGAAAGAGCTCGAGCGGGCATACGTGAATGCGTTCCAGGCCCATGGCAAACTGACCTCGCACTTCTACGAAAAACGCAGACAGATATACAGCCGGCTGGATACTGCTATTGGCCGTTACGGCAGAAGCATCACCATGGGGAGCGCCCTAGGCGACAGGGCCAAGGATGCCCTGAAGATCAGCACCAAGAGCCAGGTCATTCAATGGAAGCGCCTGGGCGCCGCCGAGAATGTCGATGCCTTCCAGACACACTTTGACCGTTATAGTCGAACATCGCGTTACCTGAAGGCTGGTGGGTACCTGACAATGGCTATCGGTATCTCAGTGAATGAGCTCAACATTCGGGAAGCGTGCAAAACGGACAGCGAGAATTGTGATTTCACCAAGTACTCGCTTAGAGGAGAGACAGCGGGGGGAATTGCAGGCGCGGCTGGCGGCGGCGCTTTAGCTACCTGGGGCACTTGTACGCTGGCATTCGGGCTTCCCAGTTGGGGAACCAGCGCATTCTGGTGCGGGATCGTCGCTGGTACTACAGGCTCTCTTGTTGGCGGCTATGCTGGATCAAAGTTTGGGAAAGCTGGCGGGGAACTCATTTACGAAAGGACGATAAGGTAGGTTCGCTCGAATGTCGGTCTTTGGCATACTTTTTTATGTGTCCTTACCCATTGGGCTGTGGATAGCCGCAGCCTTTCTATGGACCATCGGTTCGCCCTACCCCATTACTACTGATACGGCCATGGTGGCGGGAGGGTTCGCCATCATTACCTGTCCTTTCTGGATAATTCTCGTCATCTACCTCGCCAAAACCCTGGTTCCCAGGCTGGACAGTCTGGCCGAGCCCGAGCTCACGGATTCCAGACGGTACTCCACCAATTGGATGACCAAATTCATGGCCCTGAACGTCTATAGCGCCAATTTAGTGAGCTCAAGGGCCCGAAGAAAGTACAACCTGCCAATCGATCTCAGAGAGCAACCTGGGGCGGTGCGTCTGGCTTTGCGAGTGCACGTCTATTGGATGTTCGGAATCAACCTGACACTGCTGATCGGCTTTCTTCTTATGCCAACCTAGAGAATGAGAATAAGACTTCACTATGACTCCAACGTGGCAGCTTTGGTCGCCTCCCTGTTTCGATCATGGTGTCGCACCAGGACAGGTCGTTGGCAAATTATGACTGGCTCTCGGAACCGCCCGAAAGTATTTGTCCAACGTCCCCGTCTTGAGCCTGAGGACGCCAGGCTCGTATCAGGTAGGCCGCGATGTCAGTGACCGGCATACTTTTGTATCTTTCATTACCCTTGGCGCTTTGGGGCGCTTTTGCCGTCTCCTGGTTCATGAAAACGCAAGGTGACGTCCTCGTATACGTGTCGATGCTGCTGGCGAGCTTCTTCCTGATCACGGGGCCGTTCTGGATTTTCTACGTCGTTTACCTGATCAAGAAACTGGTTCCCCGGCTGGATCAGTTGTCCGGTGAGGCGCCTTCAGCAGAGGATTCGAATCATGGTAACTGGCTGACGAGGAGCACTCGTCTTAATAATTACGCGGCTAATCTCTTGAGCGCGCGGGCGCGACGAAGAAGCAATCTCCCGATAGAGATGGAGCAGCAACCTCCCGCCGTACGCCTTGCCTTAAGGGTTCACGTCTACTGGATGTGCAGTATCGTACTGGCTCTTCTGGTCGACTTTGTCCTAATGGAGATCATCCGGTAGCCGCGCAGGATGGACCTCAACAAAGCGCCCCAATGACCGCCCCTCGGTGTAATGAACAACAACGAGACCAGAGGATGAACCCCTGAAAATGTCTATTACCGGCATACTGTGTTATCTCTCTATACCGATTGGCCTCTGGGCCGCATTCCTGGTGTTCTGGCTCACGGAAACCCAGGAATCATTTATCACCAATGCCGCAATCCTTTCCACAGCTTTCTCGATGATTACCGGCCCATTCTGGATTATCTATGTTGTCTATCTGGCCATCAGGCTGATCCCGAAACTGGATGAAATAGCAATTCCAGGAGGACCAGCAAACAGGGAGTATCCTGATAGCTGGCTGGCAAGGGGCATAAGCCTGAATAGCTACGCAGGCGATCTTATGAGTGCACGGGTACGCAGGAAAGACAAACTCGCCATAGATTTCAGGGATCAGCCGTTCCCCATACGCCTTGCACTGAAAGTTCATGTTTACTGGATGTGCCTCGGAGCTCTCAGCATGCTGACCGGATTTCTTCTGTTCGAATTTGCAGACTGACGCCGGCAAATCGTTGCATCGAAAATGAAGCTCTTCATATAGCCATCTATTGCATCCAGCCCCCCTACGCCTAGCTCCACTCGCCCCCAGTGGATAACCTCGCCCCAGCTCATCAAAAGACACCCGTGCCCGGTTGTTGATGCGTTCTGCAGAGTGGTGGACTATCATGCCCTATATTGGCCTCTATGCGGCAGGGCTCAAAGCCGGAAGGACCAACCCCTAACTACGACGAAGCGAATTCACAGGTATGTAGACAGTCACGCCGAGCGATAGCAGTAACAAGACGAGTGATGGAGAAGTGGTTCCAGGATCGGCACGACTAGAGGACGCAGTAATGAAAGGATTTGTTTTTTTCTTCTAGCTCTCCCTTTCCTGGGAGTTGCCCAAGCAGACACCATCACTGACGCCATACACAGCGCATCCAGAGCTTACGGAGAGCATGTCACTGAAACTATGTGGCGGAACCGCTGCTCTCGACCCGAATCGTTACGATTACATGCCAACTGTTATGTGAATCCTAACGGGGTAGCGCTTTGGGAGATGAGTGGACCAGAAAGGGAAAGGTGGAAACCTACCGCAATCCAAGAGAGCGTGAAACTTCAACAAGAGCACCGGCGGCAAATGGAGATCGCAAAAGAGCATGGGCAGCGTGCTGCTCAGGAAAACCGGATGAATCACCAGATGTGTGTATTCTGGAAACAACAGGAAATAAGCGAAAAGCAGAAAGATAAAATTATCGAGTATTGCAGGAACTGATAAGACCTAAAAAATCAAAATGGAAGATCGTCATATTTTGAAATGACATTCTTGCGAGAATCGACTGAAAGGTTTAAGAACGCCTTGTAACCAGATTCTAGCCTTTCCTTCAACTTCTTTTGACCGGGTGTCATCTTTCCTTCTATATCACAAACAACGATTCCTGAAGATTGATTAAGTATAACGCTTGTTGATCTATCCTCATCAATCATAACATCTGGAATTAACTCAAAATCATCGCTTATTTGTAAAATGAAATTCCACCATTCATTTGGAGGATTAGCGGATAAACTTTCAATTTTCTTAAAGGGGATAAAGCCCTTATTATCGATTTTAGAAGCCAGTTCAGCAAAAAACTTACTTGCCTCACTTTCAAGATCTATAATAGATATAGAATCGTTCGCACCCACCTCATCAACTTGCCGATATACACTTTTTACTAGCTCTTCGATTTTCCGAGAAGCTATTGATAGGTTGCGAATAGATTCATTAGTGGAGCTCAGCTGATTAGAGATGCTCCTCTGAGAAAGGTACTCAAAAAACATTCCCGCCCACTGCTTTCTTAAACTCTCATGAATATCTTTAGCGTATTTAAAATCAAAAAAACCGTTATTTACATCTGCCCCGCGGACGGCGTCTATAAAGTTGAATATATTTTCCGCAAACTCTTGCTTGTCAATCGACGGATATTCAATTTCAGAAGAAAAAGGCTTAGACTTATTTTTTTGATATACATGATGATCGGCAAGGACACCTTCTTTCACAAAGGTAAAAACGGGTAATCCAACTTCTTTGGCCGCAGAGTATTCTGCATTTGTGATCGATTTTGAAGGATCAATCCTATAAGAGCCTCCAAACCTTCCACCAATAATCAATATCAACAACTGACAATTCGAAACTTCATTGACGCAACTTTCGTGAGTATGAAGGTCAGGGTGATAGAAAACGTCACCTTGCTCGCTCAAAACGACTTCAAAACCAAAACCGTGACAAAACCCGACTAAGCTATCACGTACCTCGGCCAAATCGAAACAGGTAGAGCTCACAAACACCCTAGGCGCAGCCAAATCTATGCCCCCTCAGTTAAAACATCTCAAAACGAACTATAAGAATGACTCATTGAATATTTTTATGCACATATTACAGACTGTACACTATGGTTGTCCAATTGACCTCAGGAGTGGCTTTTTTGTCCGAATCTGTCCAACTAGGCCATCTAACTGGTTGTTATTGCGAGCCATAGTGCTATTTTGTCTTTCTCACACAGGTCTCATAATTCTGGGATCGGCGGTTCGACCGAAGTGCACGAAGCGTGCGGAAAATGTCGGAGCCACGGGCCGCAGGCTGAATACTCTGCCTCTTGGTACAAGACTGCAAAAAGCTCAGCTCGAAAGAGCCGGACTTTTTCAGCCTTGGCCTCCACCCATATCCCGCTCCAACTCCTCCCTGAGCAACCGGGTATTGCGGATATTGGCCTTGTAGAACACATCAAACGCATCCCCCAGCAGCGGAACGCTACCAACCACCGCGTCGATCACGATGTTCTTGAGCATATGGGCCCTCACCCGACGGCTGGCGCCCATGCGGTGGGCTTCCATGAGGACATAGCCGGAGAGCACGAGACCGGCGGCGTCGCCTATCACCGGGACCAGCCCGATCACGGCCTCTACCCCGACGTTGATATGGGTAAACGGGATACGGACGGCGCTGTCCATGACGGTGCTGAAACGCTCCAGCCGCCTCAGGGTGGCCTCGCGCTGCTTGTCAGTGATCTGGCTTTCGTCTGTTGAGGTCATGGCTCTCCTGGTTCCCCCGCCTTGTCCGGTTGTGCCCGGATATCATGGTCCATTTCTGGATTATGGCCAGGAAGGAACGACTGTTTCCAGCCCGACTGTCCATAGTCGATTGTTTTGCTAGGCTATAGCGGAGCTTTTCGGATTCTCCGTAACTCCTGCCTGGCCTGCATTGGCAGATGACGAGCAGGCCCCGGGCCACTACAACAGGACTCAACCACTATGACACTTCACCTGGAACTCGCGCCCCTGATCAGTCTCGCCGCCGGCATTGGCATCCTGATCTTCCCTCGCCTGCTGAACTACATCGTGGCGGGGTACCTGATTATCTTTGGTGTGCTTGGGTTGCTCGGTCATGTCTGAGCGGTTGTTTTTTGCCCGATCAGGCCGCCATTCTGTTGCTGATCTAAGGAGTAAGGGCTAAGTCTCCTATTATGCTCTCAGGCGCCCGGCGGGCGCTCCCCCTCTCCCCGACCCATTATTCGGGCCTTTGGCCCTCACCCTTCGGGCCAGCCTGCGGCTGTTCTGCGCTTCGCTGGTCCCTCGTTGGGGAGAGGGAGTATATGGCTGGTTGATCGGAATTGGCCCGGCTATCGAATACTTACAGAATTTCCCGTCACATTCAGGTGCGCTTTATGAGTGAGGATATCCATTTCTACGAACCGGCCAACGGGCACGGCCTGGCCCATGATCCCTTCAATGCCCTGGTGGCGCCACGTCCGATCGGGTGGATCTCGTCCCGGGACAGTAACGGCGTGCTTAACCTCGCCCCCTACAGTTTCTTCAATGCCTTCAACTACCACCCGCCCATCGTTGGCTTTTCCAGTATCGGCTACAAGGACTCGGTGCGGAATGCCGAGGCCACCGGCGAGTTCTGCTGGAACCTGGTGACCCGCTCCCTCAGTGAAGCCATGAACGAGACCTGTGCCCAGGTGGGGCCGGAGGTGGATGAGTTCACCCTGGGCGGCCTGACACCCAAGCCCTCCCGGGTGATTTCCGTGCCCCATGTGGCGGAGAGTCCGGTGGCGCTGGAGTGCCGTACGTCCCAGGTACTCCAGCTTGCCGGTGCCGACGGGCGGAAGGCGGACACCTGGATGGTATTCGGCGAAGTGGTTGGCGTGCATATCGCCCGGCACCTTATCCGCGATGGCATCTATGATACCGCCGCAGCGGAGCCGGTGCTTCGCGGTGGCGGGCCGGCGGACTACTTTACCGTGGGTGCCGCCCAGAAGTTCCAGATGCACCGCCCCAAGCCACCCCAGTCTTGAGCAGATACCCCGAAAAGCCACCATCGCGCCTTGACCAAACCTGAACACGCCCCTCCCTGTGCCCGAGGAATCGGGCGCCCGGCCTCGCCATTCAAGGACCTGCAAACCTGAACCATCCCGCCGGCGCCCGTTGCTACCATAGCTTCTCGCCCATTGTTTAAGAGAGCTTGCGACCATGACTTCCCAAACCCCATCAGAAACCATGACCTTTCAACGGTTGCTCACCCACAAGGAGCAACTGCATGAGAGCCGAATCGAGGACGGTCAAATGGAGGCGGAGTTAAGCGAGGGTGAGGCCATCATCAGACTTGAGCGCTTTGGCCTGACAACGAACAACATTACCTATGCGGCTTTCGGGGATGCCATGGAGTACTGGAAGTTCTTCCCCACCGGCCGGGATGACTGGGGACACATGCCCGTATGGGGTATTGGCCGCGTCATTGCCTCGGCAACCGATGGCGTCCGGGTGGGAGACCGGTACTTTGGATACTATCCGATGGCCACGCACCTGAAGCTCGTCATCGACAAGGTGACCCCGCGGGGCTTTGTCGAGGTATCAGACCATCGCCAGGGCCTGCCGGCAGCGTACAACTACTACACCAACTGTGGTGACACCGATACCAGCGCTCCGGAAAGCGATTACCGGATTTTGCTGCGCCCGCTGTTCCTCACCTCGTACATGCTTTCAGACTACCTGATGGATAACGACTTTTTCGGCGCCCGCCAGATCGTCATTTCCAGCGCCTCCAGCAAAACGGCGTTCGGCTCGGCGTTCTGCATCCAGGGAAATACCGATGCCCGGATCATCGGACTGACCTCGGACAGAAACCGGGCCTTTGTCGAAAGACTGGATTGCTACCCGTCAGTCGCTACCTATGATGAACTGTCGTCGATCGATGCCGACAGCCCCACTCTTTACATCGATTTCTCGGGCGACAGTCACTTGAGAGAACGTATTCACCAGCACTTTGGCAACAACCTGGTGCACGACTGTTATGCAGGTTCGTCATCCAACCTGGAGTTCAATTATGAAAGTATTGACGATAACAACCTCAAGACCCGTTTCTTCTTCGCCGCACCTCACTACCGCAAGCGGGTCAGGGAATTGGGTGGACGTGCCGTACTTACGGCCATGGACGCCAGGCAGGCGGAGTTCATCCAGGCCCTGAGCAATCCGGACGCCCCCTGGGTGAGTCTGTGCTTCAGCGACGGTCTGGAAGAGGCCGCGCAGGTTATCGGGCGTTTATGCCACAACAGGGTGGGTCCCGATGAGGGTCATATCGTGGTCCTGCCCTGATCGGTGGGGGCTCCGATCAGGCTCAGGCACATGTCATACGTTGAGTCCAGCCAGTCGCCGAGCTCCCGGGCTTCCACCTGGGCCAGCAGGCGATAGCGTCGGGCCCCCCATACCATGGTGAACAGGGTTCGAATGACTTCAGGGGCGGGCGGGCTGGCCAGGTCAGGCCAGCCAGACACAATCTCAATCCAGGTATCCGACAATCTTTCGAAGGCCCGGCGGTGATGTGTTTCCAGGGCTATCTGCCCTTCCTGCAGAAGCATGGTGCGATCCAGGTAAGGGGCTTCCGGGTCAGCCCCCGCCGTTACCCGCACAACGTCAAACAATCGCTCCGTCCAGGCCGCATTGCACTGCTGCTGATCCCTGGTCCTGAGCCGTTCAATATCCCACTCTATACAGTGCCGGACATACCCCGACAGTAGCGCCGTGGTGTTTGGGAAGTATTCGTAAATGGTGCCTACCGCAAAGCCCGTTTCCTCTGCTATCGCCCGTGTGGTGACCGCCTGGGGCCCCTGCCTGCACCAGATCCTCACAAAGCCATCGTAGATAACCTGAACGGTGAACCTGGCCCGGTCCTGTCGCGGACGTTTTCGAGGAAGGTGTACAATCGGTTTCTTCTGCAAGCTGTTCTATCCCCCGCGTTAAAGGCGATTGATGGCCTTTTGCCGTTTGCTTCAAACTTAGCCGCACCCTCAACAGGATCCAAGTTCTTTGAAACATTTTCGGCTCCACGAGCCTCTCATGCCGGCCTCCGGCTATGTCTCAAGGTCCGATCGGGACCCGGCATGACAGGGATAACCCCCTGGCCGATATCGTGGTTCCTTCTGATGGATGACAGGTAGCCTGCTCAGTATACTTGGACAAACTATGCAGTCATTGGGGACGACCCCACCCATACCGGGACCTGAACGCGGGACGACCCGTTTTCTGATTTTTCCCAACCATGAGAACCACCAGAGACAGAATCCGCCAGGCCATTTCCTTCGAGGTGATCGGCCTGCTGCTATCCGTACCCCTGGCCGCTGCGGCCTTCGGCTTTGATACCGGTAAGACTGGTGTACTGGGCGTGATTGGCGCCACCATGGCGACCGTCTGGAACTATCTGTTCAACCTGATGTTCGACCACGGACTGAAGCGATGGACGGGGTCCACCCATAAGTCCCTGGGCATGCGCTTCCTCCATGCCATCAGTTTCGAGCTGGGGCTGATGCTGGCGTTCCTGCCCATCATTGCCTGGTGGATGGACATTGGCCTGCTGGAGGCGCTGATCGTTGATATCGCCTTCGTGCTCTTCTACCTGGTCTATGCCTTTGTCTTTACCTGGGCCTACGACACGATCTTCCCGGACCGGGAGCCGGCCACCGGCTGACGCTGATGGGGCCATCCTTTACCGGATGGCCCCATCAGTGCTTTAAAGACCGTACTGGCCGGCATCGACCTTGGAGAACACTTCCTTCCAGTAGATGTCCGCCAGTTCCTCACTGGTCTGGACATCGTCGATCAGCCCACGCCATTTGCTGAGCAACTCACGGAAGGTCTCAATCCGGGCTTCGGCGTTTTCGATGCCGTAGCGCTCGGAATAGCCCTGGGCAATGGTTTTCAGGTCGGTCTTGATGAACTCGCGGTTGTCCGCGTTCATGGCGTCTGTCGCCTGGGTGATGCCAATGCCCTGCTCCCGGGCGGTTTCCTCGTTGTCGACGGCACCCTGCTCATAGCCCCAACTGAACTCGGCCGACAGTATGGCGGTGGCCTCCAGCAGGGCCTTGCGCTGGGCCTCGGAGAGCGAGCGCCAGGTATCCAGGTTGATGTTGGCTGAGCCGACCCCGCTGAATACGCCGCTGGGGTAGTTCACGGTAATGTCGTCCACCACTTCGAACAGGTTGAACACCGACAACTCCGAGGTGGACTGGACTGAACAGTCCACCACACCCTGGCTCAGGCCTTCGTAGATTTCATTGACCGACATGGTGATGGGGTTGGCACCCACTGATTCCGCCCACCGGGCCCACTGTGCGCCCGAAGTACGCAGGTTCTTGCCTTCAAGGGCCTCCAGGCTGTCCACCTTCTCCCGGCACAGCAGGGAATAGGGAGGCGTGGCGGCACTGCCAAGGAACAGCTGGTTCTGGGCCGCGAACTCGTCACGGCATTCCTCGCAGTTCAGGAAGATGAACTCGGACATGGCGCCGGTGTAGACGAGCCCGGCCTGGTCGGAACCGCCCTCCGTCAGTTCAATGGACATGGACACTTCCGCCACCATATTGGTGTGGGCGAAATTGCCAGGGAAATAGGGCGTCAGCACCACACCCATGTCAGCCATGCCATCGCGGATGCCTGAGGGTGTCTCCCGCAGGTTCAGTAGCGACAGCTCGAACACCCGGGCACCGAGTTCACCACCGGACAACTCATCCAGACGGCTTTCAAAGACACCGAGGGCATCGCTGGTGATACTGCCCTGGGGATAACCCGAGGCAAACCTGAGATCAGTGGCCTGGGCGGACAACGGTGAGACCAGACCCAGAACGGCCAGTCCCACGCCAATGGACGTGTTTTTCATTTTGGGGGTACTCCTGACATTGTTTTTGTTTGAATCGGACAATCCCGAATTCATTGGTCACTATACGTGAGCAAGACAACCGGTTCTACGATGCAATGGCGCCCATCGTCGTCTCATGGAGCACTATTTCTGTGCCATACTCTTCCACCATCCGGCTAATGCCCAGACACCAAAAAAACCAATAAAGGAGTCAACCAACATGAAACCAGAAACCCTGGCACTGCACGCAGGCTTCAGCGGCGACCCCACGACCCACGCCGCGACGACCCCCATCTACCAGACCACATCCTATACCTTTGACGACACCCAGCACGGCGCGGACCTGTTTGACCTGAAGGTGCAGGGCAACATCTACACCCGCATCATGAACCCCACCAACGGGGTGCTGGAGGAACGCATGGCGCAACTTGAGGGTGGTGTGGGTGCGCTGGCGGTGGCTTCCGGCATGGCGGCCATCACCTACGCCCTGCAGACCATCTGCACCGTTGGCAACAACATTGTCAGTACCGCCCAGCTTTACGGCGGCACCTACAACCTGTTTGCCCATTCCCTGCCCAACCAGGGTATCAACTGCCGTATGGTGGCCCACGATGATTATGACGCCATCGAAAAGGCCATCGACGACCAGACCCGCGCCCTGTTCTGCGAGTCCATCGGTAACCCGGCGGGCAACGTGGTGGACATCCAGAAATGGGCCGAGATCGCCCACAAACACGGCATTCCGCTGATCGTGGACAACACCGTGGCCACCCCCTTCCTGTGCCGCCCGTTCGAGCATGGTGCGGATATCGTGGTGCATTCCCTGACCAAGTACATTGGCGGCCATGGCACCACCGTGGCCGGCGTGGTGGTGGATTCCGGCAAGTTCGACTGGAAGGCCAGCGCCGACAAGTTCCCCATGCTCAATGAGCCGGATCCCTCCTACCATGGCGTGGTCTACACGGAAGCCCTGGGCGAGGCGGCGTTTATCGGCCGCTGCCGGGTGGTGCCCCTGCGCAACACCGGCAGTGCCCTGTCGCCGTTCAATTCGTTCCTGATCATGCAGGGCCTGGAAACCCTGGCCCTGCGCATGGAGCGGCACTGCGAGAATGCCGAGAAGGTTGCCCAGTACCTGCAGGATCACCCCAAGGTGGAGTGGGTCAACTACGCTGCCCTGCCCGGCAGCCCGTATAAGGCCACCTGCGACAAAATCTGTGGCGGCAAGGCTTCGGGCATCCTGAGCTTTGGTATCCAGGGAGGTCGCGACGCGGGGGCGAAGTTTATCGACGCGCTGCAACTGATCTACCGGCTGGTGAACATTGGCGACGCCAAGTCCCTGGCCTGCCATCCGGCCACCACCACCCATCGGCAACTCAATGCGGATGAACTGCGCAGTGCGGGGGTGAGCGAGGACCTGGTGCGGCTGTCCATCGGCATCGAGCATGTGGACGATATCATTGCCGATATCGACCAGGCTCTGCAGGCCGCCGGCTAGTCAGCAACCGGGAGGGGCCAGCGGCCTCCTCCCGACCTATCCCTCCGGGTCATCCTGCGACTGCAACGCCTCCTCCGGATACCCGGACATACGCTGTTTCTGCCGTATCTCATCCTCGAACCGCACGCGGCAGGTGTCGATACTCTCGGCAAGTCGCTGTTCAAGCCCGGTGTCCAGGAAAGCCCGGGACACATAGAGGGAGGAGGGAACGGAGCCCGCAGGCTGGGTATATAAGGGCTCATCCACCTCCCGGAGGATGTCCGGCAGTATTACCTGGGGCACGATAGTGAAGTCCGCCCGGCCCAATTTGAGCATGGTGAACACCTGCTGCCAGGAGCTCACCTCAATCCTCCTTGTCCGGACACTTTCCACAAAGCGCGCCCCAAGATGCCCCCTGGGCAACACATAGAGCAGGTCACCGGCCTCCTCCATTGGCGGTAATTCCCGGAAGGACAGGAGCAGGTACCTGATATCGATGAGGTTACCGGGAAAGACGCCGTACCGGTCACGATCCGGTGAACTTGCCAGCGGCATGGCCACCGCGATTTCGCCGTTCTCCAGGTGGAACAGGCTACGGACCAGCGGTAACTGCACAAACGAGAAATCAAACCCTGTGCCACCGAACACGCACTGATAGATCGGCGCCGCAATTCCCGCCAACTCACCGTTCTCCACGCGGATGATATCCGACGCATTCTCGCTCACCGCCACACGGAATTCCGCCGCCAACACAGGCGTGGATACAAGGCATGCCGACAGCAACAATAACAGGCCTACCAGGCTGGACTTCATAACTCTCCGGCGTCGAGACAGACAACATCCATGGGGGTCGGTCAACCTGACGCCTGTCAGCACCAACCGCAATGGTCGGCATTGCACCACGGAAATCCTGGCAAGTCCATTGGCCATCATAAAAAAGGGGCGCACAATGCGCCCCTCAATGGTTTAACAGTCTGAGCAGCTTTCAGATCAACTCTCCCTTGCTTCCTGCCAGCTCTTGACCAGCTCATCATAAGGCACAGTTTCGCCCTGGGGTTTCTCATTCTCCAGCTTGGGCTTGGGTGCGCCGTTCTGGTCCAGCCAGTACTCGGCCTCCCTTTCCTCGTTCAGCCGTGGCCCGCAGGTCTCCATGACCTTGGCCCGCTCCAGGCGCATCATGATGTTGTCCTGGGCTTCCGCCAGGCCGTCCAGGGCTTCCTGGGGAGTCGCCTCGCCACTGGCGGCCTGGGAGATATACTGCCACCAGAGCTGGGCCAGCTTCGGATAGTCCGGTACGTTGGTGCCGGTGGGGCTCCACTGGACCCTGGCCGGACTGCGATAGAACTCCACCAGACCGCCCAGCCTGGGGGCCGCATCGGTCATGGCCTGGGAGTTGATATCAGACTCGCGGATCGGGGTCAGGCCCTTGAGGGTCTTCTCCAGGGACACCGTCTTGGCCACGGTGAACTGCGCGTACAGCCAGGCCGCCAGGCGACGCTCCTCGGGGGTGGAGTCAAAGAAGGTCCAGGAACCCACGTCCTGATAACCCAGCTTCATGCCCTCTTCCCAGTAGGGACCGTGGGGCGACGGCGCCATGCGCCATTTCGGGGTACCGTCCTCGTTCACCACCGGCAGGCCTTCTTCGATCATGCTGGCGGTAAAGGCGGTGTACCAGAAGATCTGCTGGGCGATGTTTCCCTGTGCCGGCACCGGCCCTGCCTCGGAGAAGGTCATGCCCGGAGCCTCCGGCGGGGCGTACTTCTCCATCCAGTCCAGGTACTTGGTGGTGGCGTAGACCGCCGCCGGACCATTCACCGCGCCACCCCGGGTCACGCTGGAACCCACCGGATGACAGTCTTCCACCCGGATACCCCACTCGTCCACCGGCAGGCCGTTGGGCAACCCCTTGTCGCCGGCACCGGCCATGGAGAACCAGGCATCGGTAAAGCGCCAGCCAAGGGAGGGATCCTTCTTGCCGTAATCCATGTGGCCGTAGACCCGTTCGCCGTCAATCTCCTTGACGTGTACGGTGAAGAACTCGGCGATGTCCTCATAGGCGGACCAGTTCACCGGCACGCCCAGCTCATAGCCGTATATGTCCTTGAACTGTTCCTTCAGGTCCTCCCGCTCGAACCAGTCCGCCCGGAACCAGTACAGGTTGGCGAACTGCTGATCGGGCAACTGGTACAGTTTGCCATCCGGCGCGGTAGTGAAATCCAGGCCGATAAAATCGTCCAGGTCCAGGGTTGGCAGGGTGTAGTCCTTTGCCTCGTTCTCCATCATGTCGGAAATGGGCACCACCTTGCCGTAGCGCCAGTGGGTACCAATCAGGTCGGAGTCGTTAACGTAGGCATCGTATATATTGCGGCCCGACTGCATCTGGGTCTGCAATTTCTCGATGACGTCCCCTTCCTGGATCAGGTTATGGGTCAGGTTGATGCCGGTGATCTCCCGGAATGCCTGTGCCAACCGGCTGGCCTCGTATTCGTGGGTGGCGATGGTCTCCGACACCACATTGATATCCATACCCCGGAAATCCTCCGCCGCCCTGGCGAACCACATCAGCTCTTCCAGCCGCTGTTCTTCGCTCAGGGTGGAGGTGGAGAACTCCTTCGCCCACTTGCGGGCGGCATCTTCATACTGGTCGGCGCTGACCGACCCGGTGAAGCCTGCTCCTAACGCCATCAGTGCGGCACCAAGGAGCAGCAGTCGCGGATCTTTCTTGTTGTTCAACATATCCAACCTCGTCTCTTCCTTTGCTCCGACCCCATGGGAATCGGGCCGGATGGTTATTGTTGGCAGTGACGACGATATATCGTCCTGTCGATCTGACTGGTCACGGGGACCTGTTCGTCTGCGTTCCTGTCTATTCGTTCATCCTCCCTGAAACCGGTTGATCCATGGCCGTTTCACCCCCACCGCAACAGCACCAGCCCCCACACCACCGACACCGCCAGGGCAATCCACAGGGACACCTCACTGACCCCCAGGAACACCAGGTGGATATAGGCGGCGGACAACAGCCCGATAAACAGGCGGTCGCCACGGGTGGTGGCGATGGGCAGGAAACCCTTGCGCTCGACGCAGGGGGAAACGATCTCGAACACCGACATCACCACCAGGATGCCGGCGATAACAGCGAAGAAAATGGCAACGGGTTGGGTCCAGTTCATCCAGTCCAGCATAAGCCCCCCTTACACACGCCCCAGGGCAAAGCCCCGGGCCACATGGTTGCGCACGAACCAGACCACCAGCACGCCGGGCAGGATGGTGAGCACCCCGGCGGCCGCCAGCACACCCCAGTCGATGCCGCTGGCGCCGATCGTTCGCGTCATGATGGCGGCGATGGGCTGGGCGTCCACGGAGGTGAGCGTGCGTGCCAGCAACAGTTCCACCCAGGAGAACATGAAAATGAAGAAGGCGGTGACACCAATACCCGAGCGGATCATGGGCATGAAGATCTTCACGAAGAACCGGGGGAAGGAGTAACCGTCGATGTACGCCATCTCGTCGTACTCCCGGGGCACCCCGGACATGAACCCCTCCAGGATCCACACCGCCAGGGGCACGTTGAACAGGCAGTGGGCCAGGGCCACCGCGATATGGGTATCGAACAGGCCGATGGACGAATAAAGCTGGAAGAACGGCAGCAGGAACACCGCCGGCGGCGCCATGCGGTTGCTCAGCAGCCAGAAGAACAGGTGCTTGTCCCCCAGGAAACGGTAGCGACTGAAGGCGTAGGCCGCCGGCAGCGCCACCACCAGGGTGATCCCCATGTTCATGACCACGTAGATCATGGAGTTGATATAGCCCGAGTACCAGCTCGGGTCGGTGAAGATCACCCGGTAGTTGTCCAGGGTGAAGTTATGGGGCCACAGGGTCAGGCCGCTGAGGATCTCCTGGTTGGTCTTGAACGACATGTTCAGCAACCAGTAGATGGGTGTCATCAGCAGCACGATAAAGACCGTGATGCCAACCCCTTTTGAGCGAACTCTCTGCTTCATGACGGCCTCCTACCGGTCCTTGTCCATGTGGGTGATGGCGGTGAAGAACAGCCACGACACCAGCAGCACGATCAGGAAGTACACCAGCGAGAAGGCGGCGGCCCGCCCCAGGTCAAACTGCCCCACCGCCATGGTGGTCAGGGTCTGGCTCAGGAAGGTGGTGGAACTGCCCGGCCCACCACCGGTGAGCACGAAGGGCTCGGTGTAGATCATGAAACTGTCCATGAACCGCAGCAGCACGGCAATCACCAGCACATTGCGCAGGCGTGGTAACTGGATGTACCGGAACACCGCCCAGCGGGACGCCCGGTCAATCTCCGCCGCCTGGTAGAAGGCTTCCGGAATGGCCCGCAGACCGGAGTAGCACAGCAGAGCCACCAGGGGCGTCCAGTGCCATACATCCATTAGTAGCACCGTCAGCCAGGCATCCACCGGGTCGCCGGTGTAGTTGTAGTTGAACCCCAGCTCATTGAGCCCCCAGCCGAACAGACCGATATCACCCCGGGCGAAGATCTGCCAGATGGTACCCACCACGTTCCAGGGGATCAGCAGGGGAATCGCCAGCAGGATCAGGCACAGGGAGGCGCGGATGCCACCCTTGGGCATCATCAGGGCGATCCCGATGCCCAGGGGAATCTCGATGGCCAGCACCGCCGCCGAGAAGCCTATCTGCCGATACAGCGATTCCCGCAGATACTCATCCCGCAGCACATCCCGGAACCATTCCGTGCCCACATAGTAGGCATTGCCGGGGCCGAAGATATCCTGCACCGAGTAGTTCACCACCGTCATCAGCGGCACCAGGGCGGAAAACGCCACCAGCAGGAATACCGGCAGCACCAGCCACCAGGCACGATTATCCGGTATCTTGCTCATGACGCCTCCTCCACCAGGTACTCGTCGGCGTAGAGTTTCAGCCACCGGGTCGGAAAATGCAGGTGGACGGTCTGACCCCGTTCCACCCGGGTGTCTTCAGGCAGTCGCACTTTCAGGGTCTGCTCCTCCAGTCGGGCGCTGAGGATCTGATAGGTACCCAGGTCCTCCACGTCCTCCACCACGGCGGCATGAGCACCCTGCCCCGGTTCCGCCAGTTCCACGAACTCCGGCCGGATGCCCAGCTTGAGGTTGTCGGTGTCCAGCCCCTTCAGCCGATCACACAGGTCCGCCGACAGTGGGATGTCCGTCTGCCCGAACCGGACGCCGTCACCGGAGCGACCGACCGGCATCAGGTTCATGCCCGGGCTGCCAATGAAGAAACCGACAAAGGTGTGGTTGGGGTTCTCGAACAGCTCCGTGGGCGTGCCGAACTGCACGATTCGCCCCTCGTACATCACCGCGATCTTGTCCGCGAAGGTGGAGGCCTCCAACTGGTCATGGGTGACATAGATCATGGTGATATCGAATTGCTCATGGATCTGTTTGAGCTTGCGGCGCAGTTTCCACTTGAGCTGGGGGTCGATCACCGTCAGCGGTTCATCGAACAGGATCGCGGACACATCCTCCCGCACCAGCCCCCGGCCCATGGAGACCTTCTGCTTCTCGTCGGCGGTCAGGTTGCGGGCCTTGCGACCGAGCAGGTTTTCCAGCTCCAGCACGCCGGCGATCTCTTCCACCCGTTCACGGATCCGGGCTTTCGGCACCTTGCTGTTACGCAGGGGAAACGCCAGGTTGTCGAACACCGTCATAGAGTCGTACACCACCGGGAACTGGAACACCTGGGCGATGTTGCGGTCCCGGGGCGAAAGGTCATTGACCCGCTTGCCATCAAACAGCACTTCCCCCTCGGAGGGCGCCAGCAGCCCGGAGATAATGTTGAGCATGGTGCTCTTGCCACAGCCGGACGGGCCAAGCAGGGCGTAGGCGCCGCCCTTCTGCCAGACATGGTCCAGGTGCCGGATGGCATAGTCGTCCGGCCCGGACGGGGCCCGGCTATAGCTGTGGGCCATGGCAGTCAGGGAGATCTCAGCCATTCAGACCTCCCGTATCCGTTGGCGTGTGGACCAGCGCATGTTGCTGGTCAAACACGAACAGCCGGTTCATGGGCAGATAGACCTGCACGTTATCTCCCGGATGGTAGGCGTGAACGCCCAGTTCCTGAATCACCATCTCCAGTTCCCGGTTGCGGACATGCAGGAAGGTTTCCGAGCCGCTGATTTCCCCCAGCTCCACTTCCATGTCGATCTTCAGGTCATCGTCACTGGCCGGTGCCAGCCCGACGTGGCTGGGGCGCACGCCGAACAGGTAATCCCCCTCCGGCAGGCCTTCCAGCTCCCGGGTCAGGCTATGGCTGCTGATGTCATCAAAGCTGACATTGCGGTTGCTGACCCGACCGGGCATCAGGTTCATGGGTGGCTCACTGAACAGCTCCGCCGCCAGGGTATTTACCGGTCGCCGGTAGACATCCGCCACCGGCCCGGTCTGGATCACCCGCCCTTCATGGAGCAACGTGGTGGTGCCGCCCAGGGCCAGGGCCTCGTTGGCCTCCGTGGTGGCGTAGACGGCAATGCACTGGCGCTCCCGGAACAGGTGTCGAAGCTCGGACCGCAGCTCCTCCCGCAGTTTGTAGTCCAGGTTCACCAGCGGCTCGTCGAACAGGATCAGGGTGGCGTCCTTGACCAGGGCCCGGGCCATGGCGGTACGCTGCTGCTGGCCGCCGGACAGTTCCAGTGGGTAGCGCTCCAGCAGGTTGTCGATGCGCAGCATGGCGGCGGTCTCCCGCACACGGCGGTCGATCTCGCTACGGTCCATGCGGGCCAGACGCAGCGGCGAGGCGATATTCTCGTGCACCGTCAGGTTCGGATAGTTGATGAATTGCTGGTAGATCATCGAGACATTGCGTTTCTGCACGCTCTGCCCCGTCACATCCTTGCCGTTATAGAGCAGGCGCCCGGCATCGGGCCGGTCCAGCCCGGCCATCAGGCGCATGAGAGAGGTCTTGCCCGCCAGGGTGCGCCCCAGCAGAACGTTGAACGAGCCCGCCTCGAAGGTCAGGTTCGCATCACGGATATAATCCACGCCGTCCACGGCACGGGAGATATTCTCCAGTTGCAGCGACATCCGGTTTCCTTACTTGTTCTTATGCAGGTTGGAGTGTTCCGCCTGCTTTCCTTTTCGTCATGCTCACCACCGGGGGTGAGTCCGGTTTTCGGTGAACGATCCTATTGTTTCTAGTACAGGGTTCGTATGTTCGCAAACAATCAGCGCATCCTCGGCGAATAACAGACAGTACGGGCAATGCTGCGCTGCCCCTCACGGTTAACACACTGAATTAACGTCATCATGCCCTTATTGGGCTATACTCCCGACGCTTTCATGACTTTTCGATGACGAACATCCGGAGACCACATGCCACAGCATCAGCGGCAGGACCAGATCCTGGAACTGATTCGCCAACAGGGGTTCGTGACCACGGAACAACTGGTGGATCACTTCCAGGTCACCCCCCAGACCATCCGTCGGGATCTCAACGAGCTGGCCGGCCAGAACCGGGTACGCCGTCACCACGGTGGCGCCGGTATCGACTCCAGCACCGTCAACACCGCCTACCAGGCCCGCAAGATCATGGAGCTGGAGGCCAAGGAACGTATTGCTGCCGCCCTGGTGGAGATGATCCCGGACAACGCCTCGCTGTTTATCAATATCGGCACCACCACCGAGACCATTGCCCGTGCCCTCCTGGTCCGCAACAACCTGAAGGTGGTGACCAACAACCTGCATGTGGCATCGATCCTGTCCGCCCGGGAGGATTTCACCATCATTATCGCCGGCGGCGAGGTGCGTAATCGGGATGGCGGCATCGTGGGCGAAGCCACCCGGGATTTCATCAACCAGTTCCGCATGGACTTCGGTATTATCGGCATCAGCGGCATTCACGACGACGGCTCGCTGCTGGACTTCGACTACCGGGAGGTTCGGGTGGCCCAGGCCATAATCGGCAACGCCAGCCAGGTACTCCTGGCCGCGGACCACACCAAGTTCGGACGCAACGCCATGGTGCGGCTGGGCACCATTACCCAGGCCAACCATGTCTTTACCGACCGGTCCCCGCCGGAGGAAATCCGTCATTTGCTGCAGGAGCACCAGGTTGCACTGCACGTGGTATGACAGTTTGCTGAAATTTTCGTTTGTTTTCCCTGTTTTTCCTTTACGAATACCGGCGCCTTTCCCATACTGTTAAACGTTGAGACGGACCAGTCAGCGGGGACACAGAGATGACCGGCAAAACAGGGAACTATGACGTCGTGGTGGTGGGAGGTGGCGTCAACGGCACCGGAATCGCCATGGATGCGGCGGGCCGGGGACTGAAAGTGCTGCTGTGCGAGATGAATGACCTGGCGTCCGCCACCTCGAGCCGCAGCAGCAAGTTGATCCATGGCGGGCTGCGCTACCTGGAGCACTACGAGTTCCGCCTGGTCCGGCAGGCCCTGGCGGAACGGGAATCGCTGCTCGCCAACGCGCCCCATATCATGTGGCCCCTGCGCTTCCGGCTGCCCCATCAGCCCCACCTGCGCCCGGCCTGGATGATCCGCGCCGGACTGTTCCTTTACGATCACCTGGCCAAGCGCGAGCGCCTGCCCGCCTCCCGCTCGGTCACCTTCACCCCGGCTGATCCCCTGAAACCGGAGATCACCCGCGGTTTCGAGTATTCCGACGGCTGGGTGGACGATGCCCGGCTGGTGGTGCTCACTGCCCGCAAGGCGGAGGAACTGGGCGCCACGGTGCTCACCCGCACCCGTTGTGTCCGGGCCGAGCGGGGGCCGGAATCCTGGCAGGTCACCCTGCTGGACACTCGCACCGGGGATTCCCGGGTGGTCCGCAGCAAGGCCCTGGTGAACGCCGCCGGCCCCTGGGTCAGCAGCCTGTTCGATTCCACCCTGGGACAGCAGGCGCCGCGCATGATCCGTATGGTGAAGGGCAGCCATATCGTGGTGCCCCGCCTGAACCGGGACTCCGAGGCCTATATCCTGCAGAACGAGGATCAGCGTATTGTCTTTGTGATTCCCTACGAGGACGATTTCTCGCTGGTGGGCACCACCGACGTGGACTATGAGGGCAATCCCTCGGAGGCCGCCATATCCGATGAGGAAACCCGCTACCTGCTGGATATCGTTAACCACTACTTCCGGCACCAGCTCACGTCAAAGGACGTGGTCTGGTCCTATTCCGGCGTGCGCCCCCTGATGGACGACGAGGAGGAAAGCGCCCAGAAGGCCTCCCGGGACTACTCCTTCGAGGTGGACGCCCCCCGGGGGGAAACGCCCCTGCTGTCGGTATTCGGCGGCAAGCTCACCACCTTCCGCAAGCTGAGCGAGGCCGCCACCGATAAACTGTGCCTGTACTTCCCCCAGGCCTCGGGGCGCTGGACACGCACCGCTGTTCTGCCCGGCGGCGATTTCGAAACCCAACCGCAGCTCCGGGACGACCTGACAGCCCGTTACCCATGGCTACCGGACAAGCTCGCCTCGCGCCTGGTCCGATGCTACGGCACCGACAGCTACCGCCTGCTGGGGGCCAGCGAAAGCCTGCGGGACCTGGGGCACCACTTCCTGGGCACGCTCTATGAGCGGGAAGTCCAGTACCTGGTACGCCACGAATGGGCGGTGACCGCCGAGGATATCCTGTGGCGGCGGACCAAGCAGGGGCTGTATGCCTCGGCCCTGGATATCGACAGGCTTGATCGCTGGCTGGAAAGCCTCGAGGAACTGGCGGCACAACAGCGCTGCACCTCCGGGTGATCGACCAAAGTGGCAACCGGGATTTCCCCTATCTTGCTTGTATCCATGGATTGGTGCCCTTAACCTTGTCATATACACCCATCCCACAGAGACTCCGCTTGCCATGAGCGACAGCGCCAAGCCCCGCATTACCAGCGGCTCCAAGTTCCGTAACGAACACGGATTCTCAGCCATCAAGGACGGCGTCAAGAAATCCGCCAACTCGGATACCCCCGTGCAACGTAAACCGAAATGGTTACGTGCGCGCATGCCGGGCGGCGAACGCTATGAGGCGGTCAAGCGCAACGTCAATGAGCATCGCCTCAGCACGGTCTGCGAGGAATCCCACTGTCCCAATATCGGCGAGTGCTGGAACAACGGCACCGCCACCATCATGGTGATGGGTTCCGTCTGCACCCGGGCCTGCAAGTTCTGTGCGGTAGATACCGGCAACCCAAAGGGATGGCTCGATCACGAGGAGCCGGAGAACACCGCCAAGTCGGTGGAACTCATGGGCCTGCGCTATATCGTGCTGACCTCGGTGGACCGGGACGACCTGGACGACGGCGGCGCCGCCCACTATGCCGCCTGCGTGGCTGCCATCAAGGCGCGCACGCCGGAAGTGGCGGTAGAGGCCCTGACCCCGGATTTCGATGCCGTCATGCCCCACGTGGAGCGGGTGGTGGATTCCGGACTGGATGTCTTCGCCCAGAACGTGGAAACCGTACGCCGCCTGACCCGCCGGGTGCGAGATCCCCGGGCCGGCTATGAGAAGACCCTGAGCGTGCTGGAGCACGCCAAGCAGCATCGCCCCGACGTGCTCACCAAGACCAGCCTGATGCTCGGCCTGGGCGAGACCGAGGAGGAGATCCTGCAAACCATGGATGACCTGCGCGCCATCGGCGTGGACATCCTCACCCTGGGCCAGTACCTGCGCCCGACACCGAACCACCTGCCAGTGGAACGGTATGTCACCCCGGAGGAGTTCAACCACTACCGGGACATCGGCCTGGAAAAGGGCTTCATGGAAGTCCCCTCCGGCCCCATGGTGCGTTCCAGCTACCGGGCCGACCGGGTGTTCGAGAAGAACAACCTGGGCCTGGCGGTTCCGGCGGTGCCCCGGGACACCAGCGCCATCCCGGTCCGCCAGGTAGACTGAGTTCCCTGACTCGGCAGCGGGCGCCTGCCCGCTGCCTTCCCCGATATTTCGCTGATCACCCTCAATTTTTTTCTGCCCCGGCCGACAAGTTTTTTGTAAGACTTTGTGAAACCTGATTCCTTATCTGATCCAGGGCAATCAGGCTTTCATCGTTTGCTGCTATGGTTATCCGCTGCCCCGTTACCAGGGTCGCCCGACACGACGGGCGGACACCACCCGACAACAGGTTGAACATGCTGACTCTGCTGAAAAACGCCCGTCTCAAATACAAATTCTGGCTGCTGAACATTGTGGTTTTCGCAGTGATGTGCCTGCTGGTGCTCTATGCCATGCACAACACCGCCACCCTGACGGGGCAGACATTCGGGGATGTCTTCATGGAAACCGCCCCGGCCTATGCGGGTATCGTGGCGTTGCTGATGCTACTGGAGATGGCCGGCTCCCAACTGCTGATCTCGTTCATTGAGCGTCACGTCCACCGCCTGAAGAAAACCATGGTATCCGTGCAGATGTCCGGTAACCTCAGCGAGCGGGCGCTGGTGGATTCCACCGACGAGATCGGTGAGATGGCGGAAGCCTTCAACGCCATGCAGCAGCGCACCGGCGATGTGGTCAGCGGTATGCTGGAGGCTATCAGCCGGCTGCATGGCGAGGTGCGGGAACTCACTGCCGCCGCCGAACGCCGGCGTGATGAACTGACCCGCCAGCAGCAGGGTGCCGAACGCTCCGCCCAGGTGGTGGAAGCCATGCTGCAGAGCTTCTCCGGCATTGCCGAGCAGGCGGGCATCGCCAACACCCTGTCCCACGAAGCCAACCGGGCCGCCGTGGACGGCAGCGCCCGGGTGGCCCGCAGTGCCGAGTCCATCCAGACCCTGTCCGGGGCCATCGACAGCTCCGCCACTTCGGTCCAGGCCCTGGCCAACAACAGCCAGGAAATCCGCCAGGCGGTAACCGAGATCAAGGGCATTGCCGAGCAGACCAACCTGTTGGCACTGAACGCCGCCATCGAAGCGGCGCGGGCCGGTGAGCAGGGGCGGGGCTTTGCGGTGGTGGCGGATGAGGTGCGCAAGCTGGCCCAGCGGGTCCAGGATTCCACCGACCAGATCCAGGGCACCATCGACCGTCTGCTACAGGCGATGGAAGCCGCCGTGGACCAGATGACCACCAGTTCCACGGATGCCTCACGTTGCGTCAACGAGGCCATGGAGGGCCGTCAGGCCCTGGAGGACATCAAGGGCATGGTCGGTCGCATCGACCACACCAACGCCGAGATCGCCAGCGTGTCCGCCGACCAGACCGCCGGCACGGACGCATTACTGGCGGATGTCCAGGCCATCCGCGAGACCACCGAGACCATGGTCCGGGAACTGGCCGCCAGTGCCGAGATGGGCAAGCGCCTCAAGCAACTGATCGACTCGCTGGAGCAGGTATCCCGTCAGGTCAGCGTTCAGTAGCGGGTGATATCGGGGCGGTGTCGGTAACAGAAGCCAGTTAATTTAACGGGATTTTTCACAATTTTGTGATCACTGTGGCAGACTTCGCGTGTCCTTATTGCAATGGAGTCTGCTTACCTCATGCGTTCCCTCTATCGGTTCTATGACCGGCTCGTACTGACGCACCCCTGGATCACCCTGGCGCTGTTTGCCCTGGTGCTGCTGGTGGCCAGCCTGAAACTGCACCAGTTCCGCCTGGATGCCTCCGCCGAGTCCCTGGTACTGGAAAACGACAGCGCCCTGGAGGACTACCGCACGGTCAACCAGCGTTTTGGTGCCTCCGACGACTTCCTGGTGGTGACGTACCGGCCCCATGATGCGTTATTCACCCGGGACGCCATCGACACCCTGCGCCACCTGCGTAATGACCTCGCTGACCTGGAGCCCGTGGGCTCCACCAACAGCATCCTCAACGTCCCCCTGCTGCACAGCCCCGACCTCACCCTGGACACGGTGGAATCGGAAATACTGACCCTGGACGAGAACGATGTGCCCCTGGACCGGGCGCGGGAATCCCTGCTATCCAATCCCCTCTACCCCAACATGCTGATCAGCGAGGACGCCAGCACCACCGCCATCCAGGTGAACCTGCCCACCCCGGACGAGTACTTCGACCTGCTGTTCCGACGCAATGAACTGAGGGAACTGGAGCGGGCCGGAAAGCTGGACGAGGAACAGGCCCTGGAACTGGAGCGGGTATCGGATGATTTCACTGCCCTGCTGGAGCGCCTGGAAGCGGAGCGGGCACAGACCATTGCCGATGTCCGCACCATCCTCGACCAGTACCGGGATCAGGCGGAGATTCACCTGGGTGGCGTGCCCATGATCGCCTCGGACATGATCCGCTTTATCCAGAACGACCTGTCCACCTTCGGTGTTGGCGTTCTGGTGTTCCTGCTACTGACCCTGGTGGTGATCTTCCGCCGCTGGCAGTGGGTTGTGGTCCCCATCCTCTGCTGCGGCCTCACGGTCTGGCTGGTGTCCGGCTACCTGGGCTGGATGCAGTGGCCGGTGACAGTCATTTCCTCCAATTTCGTGTCACTACTGCTGATCATGACCCTTTCGCTGACCATCCACCTGATGGTGCGCTACCGGGAGTTCCAGCAGGAGAACCCGGACCAGGACCAGAAACAGCACCTGCGGGACACCCTGTCGGCCATGGTCAAGCCGTGTTTCTACATGGCACTGACCACCATGGTGGCCTTCGGCTCGCTCACGTTCAGCGGCATACGCCCGGTGATCGACTTCGGCTGGATGATGACCCTGGGGCTGGCCCTGGCCTTCGCCATCAGCTTCCTGGTGTTTCCGGTGCTGGTATCACTGCTGCCGGACCCGACTCCCCGCCAGCTCGCCCCCGGCAGCCTGCCGGTGACGGATGCCTTCGCACGTGTCACCGAGCGCTTCGGCGGCACCGTGCTGATCGGCTCCCTGGTGCTGGCGGTACTGTGCGTGGCCGGCATGGCCCGCCTGTCGGTGGAGAACAGCTTTATCGACTACTTCAAGTCCGACACGGAGATCCACAAGGGTATGCTGGTGATCGACCGCAAGCTGGGGGGCACCACACCCCTGGATATCGTGATTACCGACCTGCAGCGACCGGACGAGTCCCAGGCCGATCCCTTCGTCAGTGACTGCGACCCCTTCGTGGACGACTGCGAGGGCGGCGACCTTCGGGACACCTGGTTTACGTGGCAGAAACTGCAGCGCCTGGAGCAGGTGCACGAGTACCTGGCCAGCCTGCCGGAAACCGGCAAGGTGCTGTCCATCACCACCACCCTGCGCCTGCTGTCGGACGTCAACGGTGGCGCCCCCCTGGATGCCATGCAGGTGGCCTTCGTACCGGCGTTCCTGCCGGACGATCTGAAACCGATCCTGCTGACCCCCTACATCAACGAGGAGCATCACCAGGCCCGGATCAGCGTGCGCCTGATCGACTCCCTGCCCGAACTGCGCCGGGATGAGCTGCTGAAGGAAATCCGCAACCACCTGACCGGCGAACTCGGGTTCGAAGAGGACCAGTTGCTGTTCACCGGCATGACGGTGATGTACAACAACATGCTGCAAAGCCTGTTCGATTCCCAGATCCGCACCCTGGGCATCGTGTTCCTGGCCATCAGCCTGATGTTCCTGGCGCTGTTCCGGTCCCTGACACTGGCCCTGGTGGGCATTGCTCCCAACCTGCTGGCCGCCGGCTCGGTGCTGGGGCTGATGGGCTGGCTGGGTATACCGCTGGACATGATGACCATCACCGTGGCCGCTATTACCGTGGGCATCGCCGTGGACGACACCATCCACTACATTCACCGGTTCCGGGTGGAGTTCGAAAAGGACCGGGACTACATCGCCACCATGCACCGTTGCCACCAGAGCATTGGCCGGGCCATGTCCTACACTACCCTGACCATCATCATCGGCTTCTCGATCCTGGTACTGTCCAACTTTCTGCCCACCATCTATTTCGGGCTGTTCACCGGCTTCGCCATGTTCATGGCCCTGATGGGCGCGCTGATGCTGCTACCCCGGCTGATCCTGCTGGTCAAACCCTTCGGACCTGAGGGAAACCTCCCATAACAGCCATCGCCCCGGCGGCAAGGAATGCGCCGGGACACTAGCCCAGGAACACCACCAGACTGCCACAAAAAAACCGCACGGCCCGGAGGGGCGGTGCGGTTTTTTGTGTCCGAACAGGACTGTCCGGGCAATGGCGGGGCCTTACTGCATGCCGCCGCCCTGTTGTTGCTGTTGCTGCTGCATCTGGCGCTGTTGCATCTGCTGCTGCATTTGCTGCTGCTGTTGCTGCATCTGGCGCATGCGCTCTTCCAGGGTGTTACGCTGCTCCTCGGTGAACACGCTGTCGATGCGAGCCTGCATCAGGGTGGACAGTGCAGTCATCTCACCGTTCAGCTCACCCAGGCGGGCGGCGTCTTCGCGGATGGTGGCCTCGTCATAGTCGGGACCAATCTGCGCCTGGAGCTGCTGCTGGATCTCCCTTGCCTCTGCCTGGAGTTCCTGGAGCTCACCCTGGGTTTCTTCCATGATGCCGCGAATTTCTGACTGCTGCTCATCACTGAGTCCTACCATCTGGGCCAGTTGGGATACCTGGTCCTGCTGCTGCGCCGCGGCGAAACCCGCAAAGGTCAGGGCAATCAGTGCTACGGCAAGGTTACGAATCAAGGTCATGTATTTCTCCGTGGTAACTTTCTTAATCTGATGTCGATGTCGCATCGGAACATGCTCACCCTAAAGAAATCAACCTCGGAATTCACCCCGCAACCAGCGTCAAAGACGACATATATACTGGACACATTGCTCCAGGCCCCGTCACGAGCGACTTTCAGAGAAATGTGAAAAATTCTTTATTCCCCGCCATAATGGCGCCCTGTCACAATCCAGACCAGCAAACCACCCAAACCGCCAAATCACGCCAGGAGCTCAGACCATGGCCATCAACTGGTTTCCAGGCCACATGCACAAGGCCCGCAAGGAGATCAAACAGGTCATGCCGCAAATGGACCTGATCATCGAGGTCCTGGACGCGCGCATTCCCTTCAGCAGCGAAAATCCGATGGTACCGGCACTGCGGGGAGAGACCCCGGTCATCAAGGTGCTCAACAAGCGCGACCTGGCGGACCCGGACATCACCGCACAGTGGCAACGTTGGCTGGAACAGGAAAAAGGCATACGGGCCGTCACCCTGAGCCACAACCACCGTGACGAGGCCCTGGCGATTCTCAAGCTTGCCCAGCAGATGGTGCCGGACAGCATCCGCGACACCCGGGCCCTGCGCATCATGATCCTGGGCATTCCCAACGTGGGCAAGTCCACCCTGATCAATACCCTGGCGGGCCGTCCGGTGGCGAAGACCGGTAACGAGCCGGCGGTCACCCGGGCCCAACAGGCCATCAAGCTGCCCGACAACATCCTGCTGTATGATACGCCGGGCTTTCTCTGGCCCAAGCTGTCGCCCGAGGAGTGCGGCTACCGCCTGGCGGTCACCGGCGCCATCCGGGCGGCGGTGATTGAGTACGAGGATGTGGCCCTGTTCGCAGCGGATTACCTGCTCCAGGCCTACCCTGAGCGCGTTTGTGAACGGTATGGCCTGGACGGGGTGCCGGAAGACGGCCTGGCCCTGATGGACGCCATCGCCGCCAGGCGCCGCTTCTTTGCCCGGGGCGGTGTCCCGGACTTGCACAAGGTCTCGGAAGTGCTGCTCAATGAACTCCGGACCGGCACTCTCGGCACGGTATCCCTGGAAACACCGGCCATGGTGGAAACCGAGCAGGCCCGGGAAGTGCTTCGCCAGGAACAGGAAGCGACCCGGAAGGAAGAGCGCAAGACCAACCGCAAACGCCGCCGGTAACCCCTTTCCCCGGATTGGGGAACGGTCGAACATGACAAAGGTCAAATACCAATCAGCGTGCAAATTGCCTAGACTCCCACACCAGAATTGAAGGGGCGGGCAATCCGGATCCGCCGGAACATCCTCAGGGCCGGTCACCAAGAACGGGCCGGACTGACATCAAGGAGAACTGTATGAGACGGGTAGTGGTAACCGGCATGGGCATCGTGTCCTGCCTTGGCAACTCCACCGACGAGGTGACCGACAGCCTGCGACAGGGCAAGTCCGGCATCCGCTTTAACGAAACCTACAAGGAACTCGGCTTTCGCAGCCAGATCTGCGGTACCGTGGACGTGGACACCTCGGTTATCGACCGCAAGATCCGCCGTTTCATGGGTGAGTCCGCCATGTACGCCTACCTGTCCATGGAACAGGCCATTGAACAGGCGGGCCTGACACCGGAGATGGTGTCCAACGACCGTACCGGCCTGATTGCCGGCTCCGGCGGCGCCTCCTGCTCCAGCCAGGTGGAAGCCACGGATATCATGCGGGAGAAGGGCGTCAAGCGTATCGGGGCGTTCATGGTACCGCGTATCATGACCTCCACCGTATCCGCTTGCCTGGCAACCGCCTACAAGATCCGTGGCGTGAACTATTCCATGTCCTCGGCCTGCGCCACCAGCGCCCACTGCATCGGCCACGCCATGGAGCAGATCCAGAACGGCAAACAGGACATCGTCTTCGCCGGTGGCGGCGAGGAAGAGGACTGGAGCCTGACCATGCTGTTCGACGCCATGGGCGCCCTGTCCTTCAAGTACAATGACACCCCCGAGGCGGCCTCCCGCCCGTTCGATACTGGTCGCGACGGCTTCGTGATCGCCGGCGGTGGTGGCATGCTGGTGCTGGAGGAACTGGAGCACGCCCGTAAACGCGGCGCCAACATTATTGCGGAGCTGACCGGTTATGGCGCCACCTCCGACGGCTACGACATGGTGGCCCCGTCCGGCGAAGGCGCCGCCCGGTGCATGCAGCAAGCCATGGCAACCGTAGAGGGTGACATCGACTACATCAATGCCCACGGCACCAGCACGCCGGTGGGGGATGTGGCCGAGATGAAGGCAGTTCGCAATGTGTTCGGGGACAGGGTACCCGCGATTTCCTCCACCAAGTCGCTGACCGGGCATTCCCTGGGTGCTACCGGTGCACAGGAGGCCATCTACTCCCTGCTGATGCTGCAGAATGGCTTTATCGCCGGCACCGCCAACCTGGAGAACCCGGACGAGGAACTGGCCGGGATGCCCATCGTCGGCCCGGATGCCCGAGAGCAGAGCCTGAACAGAGTGATGTCGAACAGCTTCGGCTTTGGTGGCACCAAC
This sequence comes from Marinobacter shunpengi, assembly GCF_045449715.1. Lineage (NCBI taxonomy): Bacteria > Pseudomonadati > Pseudomonadota > Gammaproteobacteria > Pseudomonadales > Marinobacteraceae > Marinobacter > Marinobacter shunpengi. Next base: position 50,670 of record NZ_JBJJLA010000012.1, read on the forward strand.
GCATCGCTGGTTTTCAGCAAAGTGTGAATATCCGAGCAGCAGCACCCAGGCCCCGGAACGATATTTCCGGGGCCTGTTGGCCTCACGGGCATTGGCAAACCTCGCGGCAGGTATTAATGTGTCGCTTAATGAGGGTCAGTATTACGGACCAGTCACCAGCTACCAGGGTTCGCCATGAATCAGCCCATACACGTCCGCCAAGCCTCCGCCAAGTCCAGGACCTCCTGCCAGTACTGTAGCCTGAGCAACCTGTGCCTGCCGCTGGCACTGGACAGCAGTGAGATGAACCGGCTGGACGACGTGGTCAACCGTGATCACATCATCAACCGGGGTGAACAGGTGTTTACCCAGAATGCGCCCTTCCGTTCCTGCTTTGCCGTCAAGAGCGGGGCCATCAAGACATCGGTGGTGACCGAATCCGGGGAAGAGCAGATCACCGGGTTCTTCATGCCTGGCGACCTGGTGGGGCTGGACAGCATGAGTGACGACACCCACGCATCCTCGGCCAAGGCTCTGGAACGCACCAGTGTCTGCGAGATACCGGTGGACCAGTTGGAGAAACTGGTCCATATCATGCCGGGCCTGCAACACCACATCCTGCACCTGATGAGCCAGGAGATCCGCAACAGCCATCAGCTATCGGTGCTGCTAAGCAAGAATACGGCGGAGGAACGCATCGCGGCACTGCTGCTGTCCCTGTCCACCCGTTTCTATCGCCGCAAGCTGTCGCCCACCCACTTCAACCTGCCCATGGCCCGCAACGACATCGCCAACTTCCTCGGCCTGGCGGTGGAGACGGTCAGCCGGGTGTTCACCCGGTTCCAGAATCAGGGCCTGATACGGGCCCGCGGTCGGGACATCGAACTAGTCAACATTGAGGCCCTTCAGGCCATGGCCCTGGGCAACGCCCAGGCCTGACAGCTCAAGCTCCTCGGTCAGGGCGATCCGCCAGGGTTGCTGCTTGACGCCAAAGGTATTGCGTATCTTGGTGCAGCCCAGCGTGGCGTTTTCCGGTTCCACGGCGCTCCAGTCCGGCTGCTCATCCATCACATGGACCGCCTTCTCGTCACCGTCGCCATTCACCTCCGGCCTGTCGGCAATGGCGAGGCCCAGTTCATACTGGCTGATTTCCTCGGCGCCAGCGTACTGGTAGGTGCCCCAGACCTCGGCGCCACAGTCCAGTTGCATCAGGATGGCACTGATCACCCGCGCCAGGTCACTGGCGGCCACCGGTTGCCCCCGGTGCCGACTCGACAGGCACAGGGATTCCCCCTGCCGCGCCGACTCCACCACCTTGCGGATAAACCGCTGCAGCCCCCAGCCGGTGCGCAGCAGGATGTGCCGGGGAAGGACCGTTCGCAGCACTTGCTCGCACTCCCACTGCCAGATACCAAGCTGGCCAATCGGATTGCCGGGATTGGAAGACAGGTAAGCGCTCTGCTTGCGGCCGTCAAAGACGTAGGAGGTGGATAGCTGTACCAGGATCATATCCTTTGCAGCAGCGTACTCCGCCAGGGCCATAGGCAGTGAGAAAGCCTTGGTGCGAGCCTGTTCCGGATCTGCCTCGGCAGGCTCTGGATCGGTCAGCCACATGGCGTTGACGATTACATCCGTGCCCTCCGGTATCCATTGCGGTACCCCGGACAGGTCCAGATGCGACAGGTCACTGATCAGCAGCGGTGTCACCTCAAGATGGGTGCGGGCCAGCCGCTTCAGAAGCAGGCGCCCCAATACCCCGTTGTTATGGACTACCAGTACATTCACGAATCCGATCCCGTCATCCCGCCTGTGGACCCACTGTCCAGCGCCACCCGGGGTACCCGCCCGGTCACGCCTGTCAGCAGTTCATAGCTGATCGTACCGGCGCAGGCCGCTACCTCGTCAATAGGAATATTCGGTCCCCAGAGCTCCACCGGATCACCCACGGTGGCATCGTCGACACCTGTCAGGTCCACCGCCAGCATGTCCATGGACACCCGGCCGATCAGGGAGGCCCGTGTTCCCCGCACCCCCACCGGGGTGCCGTTGACCGCATGGCGGGGGTAACCATCGCCATATCCGGCACAGACCATACCCATGACCGTTGGCCGGGTGGCGCGCCAGGTCTCGCCGTAACCCACGGCCTCCCCCGGCCCCAGGTGGCGGAGGGCAATCAGCCGCGATTCCAGTGTCATCACCGATTTCAGGCCCAGTTCGGGCCCATGATGCCCCAGCATGGGGGACGAGCCATAGAGCATGATGCCGGGGCGGGTCCAGTCATACATCCGCTGCCCCGGCCGAAAGTGGGCCGCTGAATTGGCCACACTGCGGGCAATGGGCCCCAGGGGCCCCGTGGCCTCGTCAAACAGGGCGGTCTGTTCGGCGGTGCGGTCGCTGGTGTCGTCGTCGGCGCAGGCAAAATGGGTCATGGCGCCGGTCACCCGGATACCGCTGCGTTGCAGCCGCTGGCACACCGCCGCGACCTCCCCCGGCGCAAAGCCCAGGCGGTTCATGCCGGAATTGACCTTGAGCCATACCCGGGGGCGGGCACCGCCGGATTCCAGCCATTCAACCTGGTGTTCGTGGTGCACCACCACGGTAAAGCCCTCGGCTTCACACAACGCCAGGTCGGACGCCTGGTGCACCCCCTGCATCAGCAACACCGGCTGGGTCAGCCCCGCCTCCCGGAGCGCCACGGCTTCCTCCAGGCAGGCGACGGCGTAGTGGTCTGTTTCCCCGGCCAGGGCCCGGGCCACCCGTTCGATACCGTGGCCATAGCCATCGGCCTTGACCACCGCCATGGCCCGGGCACCGCCCGCCCGTTCACGGGCGATGCGGAAATTGTGCCTCAGGCTGTCCAGGTTAATGCGGGCAACGGTCTCGCGCGGCATCAGTAATCCCCGCCGTAGTCACCGTGGGCCAGATCCTCAAACTTGGTGTACTTGCCGATGAAGGCCAGCCGCACCGTCCCGATGGGACCGTTCCGCTGCTTGCCGATGATGATCTCGGCAATGCCCTTATCCTGGGTGTCCTCGTTGTAGACCTCGTCCCGGTAGACGAACATGATCACGTCGGCGTCCTGCTCGATGGCGCCGGATTCCCGCAGGTCCGAGTTCACCGGGCGCTTGTTGGGCCGTTGCTCCAGGCTCCGGTTAAGCTGCGACAGGGCCACCAGCGGGCAACTCAGTTCCTTCGCCAGGCCCTTCAGGGAACGGGAGATCTCCGAGATTTCGGCGGTACGGCCCTCGGTGTTGCCCGGCACCCGCATCAACTGCAGGTAATCCACCATAATCAGGCTGAGCTTGCCGCCGTTCTCCCGGGCCACACGGCGGGCCCGGGAGCGCATCTCGGTGGGGCTCAGGCCCGGGGTATCGTCGATGTACAGGGGCTTGTCCTTGAGCAGGCTGACCGCCGACGTCAGCCGGGGCCAGTCGTCCTCCTCCAGCTTGCCGCTACGCATGCGGGTCTGGTCGATCCGCCCCAGGGACGACAGCATCCGCATGACGATGGAGTCCGCCGGCATCTCCATACTGAACACCAGCACAGGCTCGCCGGTGGACAATAACGCGTTCTCGACGATGTTCATGGCAAAGGTGGTCTTACCCATGGACGGCCGCCCCGCCACGATCAGCAGGTCCGACGGCTGCATGCCTGAGGTCCACTCGTCCAGGTCGGTGAAGCCCGTGGTCACACCGGTAACCTTTTCACCGGACTCGAACAGCTCCTCGATACGGGTCAGTGCCTGGGTCAGGATCGGGTTGATAGGCTTGGGGCCCGAGCCCTCCTTGGTGCGGGACTCGGCAATACGGAACACATTGCGCTCGGCCTCATCCAGCAGGTCGGCACTGGTGCGCCCCTGGGGATTGAAAGCGGAGTCGACAATGCCGCCGGACACCTCGATCAACTGCCGCAGGATGGAACGCTCGGCCACGATCTGAGCGTAGGCCCGGATATTGGCGGCACTGGGAGTCTTCTCCGCCAGTTCCGCCAGGTAGGACAGGCCGCCGGCATCCTCGATATCCCCCGCCCGCTCCAGATATTCCGCCAGAGTTACAACGTCCAGTGGCTCGCTTTCCGAGGCCAGACGCTCGACCGCAGCGTAGATCAGCCTGTGATCCTGCCGGTAAAAGTCCGACGCCGAGATAGTCTCGGCCACCTCGTCAAAACGACGGTTGTCCAGCATCAGGCCACCTAACACGGCCTGCTCCGCTTCCACGGAATGGGGGGGAATCTTGATCCTGGAGGTTTCCAGGTCGGCGCTGGATGCCTTGAAACTGCTGGTGGCCATGCAAACTCTCGGATGCTGAAACAGAGACGACTGGTGGCGACGGGCCGGAATCCGGGCGATTGCCGGGGACCAGATTTGCCAGATATTTTCCTAGGATACCAGAAACACACAGGCCCGGAAGCTGCCTAGGCAGCCCGGGCCTGTGAAACTGAGAACCCAACGGAAAACCTCCGCCCGGCCCTCAAGACATAACGGTGAAATCCGGATCAGTCGGCGACAACGGCCAGTTGAACGGTCACGGTTACGTCGGTGTGCAGCTGAAGCTCGATCTCGTACTCGCCGGTCACCCGGATCGGGCCTTCCGGCAGACGGACTTCGCTCTTCTCCACTTCGGTACCGGCAGCCGTAATGGCATCAGCGATATCGCGAACACCAATGGAGCCGAACAGCTTGCCTTCGTCACCGGCCTTGGAGCTGATGGTGAAGGACTGACCTTCCAGCGCTTCGGCGCGGCTCTGGGCGGCAGCCTGCTTATCGGCGGCCGCTTTTTCCAGTTCTGCACGACGCTCTTCGAACGCCTTCAGGTTTTCCTCGGTCGCGGCAACCGCCTTGCCATATGGCAGCAGGAAGTTACGACCGTAACCGGCCTTTACCTTGACCTTGTCACCCAGGGAACCCAGGTTTGCAACTTTCTCGAGCAGAATAACTTCCATCTCGTTAACCTCTTCGCGCTTTATTCAGCCGGCCCGGCAGGACGGATGCGTCTCCGGATATCCAGCCAGCTATCCACAATTGCCAACAGCATTAACAACAGACTGATCGTAAAACCCTGAACCACAAGCAAGGCGTAGAACGCCACCAGCCACAGGTTGCTGGCCTTCTTCAAGCCAACCACGCCATGAACCAGCGCGATGCCGGCCACCAGCAGCGGCAGACCGGCCACCCACCCCAGCAGCAACGGGTTGATCCCGGCCATCGGGGCCACCAGGAGCAGCAGGACACAGACCGCTGCCACGCCCCTGGAGAGGCGGAAACCGTGGAACTCACGGCGGAATCCACCCGGATTGTACAACGCTGCCTGCCAGTACCTGGACAGCATGATCACGGCCACCGCCATGCCCAGATAGGTACCGGGCATAAGACCATTCACCATACTGCGTACCGCCGGCCTGAAGTCTTCACCGAGCTGGGCCGCCATGTCCGGATAGGCCCACTGGTAGATTTCCAGGAAAGCATCCGTAACGGCCGCCAGCATGTCGGAAAACAGGCTTGGCAGCAGCAGCCCGATGACCAGGCCAAGGGCGGAGCCTGCCAGCAGGCTGCGCTCCCAGGACATGGTGCCGCGAAGCACCGCCGCCATCAGGTAGACCAGCAACAAGACCGCGATAACCGACGGCTCGTTGCCGAACCAGGCCCAGCCAAGGGCCGGCAGCAGGGCCCAGAGGCCGATATTCAGCCCCTGAACGGGCCCGAGCCTGAGTACTACCAGGCCGACAACCGCAGCCCCGATCCATGACAGGTAGGGAATCGCGGTTGCCAGGGCAGCAACGCCGCCCGCTTGCAGGGGACCGCGCATTACATACTGAGCCAGTGCACGCATGGTCCCGGGTCCTGAACGATCTTAGTTGTCGTGGCTGTCCGTGTACGGCAGCAGGGCCAGGTAGCGAGCGCGCTTGATGGCGGTCGACAGCTGACGCTGGTAACGGGCCTTGGTGCCGGTGATCCGGCTGGGCACGATCTTGCCGGTTTCGGTGATGTAACCTTTCAGGGTGTCCAGATCCTTGTAATCGATCTCCTTGACACCCTCTGCCGTGAAGCGACAGAACTTACGACGTCTGAAAAAACGAGCCATTGATTAACTCCTCAACTCCGGATGGGGTGATTACTCTTCTTCGTCCTGGGACGACTTTTCCTGACGGTCCTCACGGCGCTCACTGGTTTCAGTGTTGCGGCGCGGACGGTCGTCGGAACGACGGTCTTCCCGGGACTCAGCAGCCTTCATCGGAGACATTTCAGTATCCGGACCATCACGACGGATCACCATTTCACGGATGATCGCATCGTTGAAGCGGAAGTTGTGAGCCAGCTCGTCAAGGGCTGCCTGAGAACATTCGACGTTCATCAGGACGTAGTGGGCCTTGTGGATCTTGTTGATCGGGTAGGCCAGGTGACGACGTCCCCAGTCCTCAAGGCGATGAATCTTACCGCCATCATCGGTGATGAGGCCGGTGTAACGCTCGATCATGGCGGGCACCTGCTCGCTCTGATCGGGATGCACCATGAATACGATTTCGTAGTGACGCATGTTTTCTCCCTACGGTTTGAACAGCCTCCCGCAGGCGTATTATCTCTGCGGAAAGCAAGGAGTCGGCAGCCAGGCTGCCGGTTTCTGGGGTAATGGCCCAAGCCGGTATTACCACCGGTTTTCAGGCAATAGCACCCCGACCCTTGGAAAAGGGGTGCGGTATTCTATGACTGAATTCATCAGGATGCAACCGACCCCATCGGGGGGACGGGCCTGCTTAGCCGGAAAGGACGCCTTCTCCCGCATCCGACGCCCCGCCGGATTGGGTCAGAGCCAGGCTGACAGCCTGCTGGGGAGTGTCCGCTTCGAACTGTCCCAGCAACTCATACTGCCGCTGCTGCAACACTGTCTCACGATATTCGTTGGCCTTGGTCGAGAAAATCAGCCAGCCGATCAGGAATGCCGCGTTCAACAGCAGGCCAACCGGGTTTGGTTGGCCAACCTGGGCCGTCATGACATCGACGACCAGTGAAGCGGCGACGAGAGAGGCGACAATTGCCGCAGCGTTCCAGAGTTTCTTAACGAGCAGCCAGATCAGGCCAAAGAGCAGACAGGGCCATGAAAACCCGACCTTAACGGCTTCAGCGCCACGATCGGCATGGTGATAGACACGAAACTGCCTCATATACAGACTCCTTCCATGGACGATTGGATGTAGAAATGCCTGCCTATCAGCAAGCGACGGCAAATATACCACCCGCGTCGACAGAAGCAAGCCACAACGCCGAAAACTACATACTGCGGCGCTGCCTCACGGCCTCATACAGACAGACCCCGGTCGCCACGGACACATTCAGGCTGTCCACCAGGCCCTGCATGGGAATCTTGATGAGATGGTCACAATGCTCCCGGGTCAGCCGGCGCATACCCTTGCCTTCCGCCCCCATCACCAGCCCCACCGGGCCGTTGAAATCCGCCTGGTACAGGGTGGCATCCGCCTCGCCGGCTGTGCCGATCAGCCAGACGCCCTGCTCCTGCAGGGTCCGCAGGCACCGGGCCAGGTTTGTCACCCGCACGAAGGGAACGGTTTCGGCAGCACCACAGGCCACCTTCCGCGCTGTCGGGTTGAGGGTGGCGGATTTGTCTTTCGGCACGATGACGGCGGCCACACCGGCCGCGTCCGCCGTGCGCATGCAGGCCCCAAGGTTGTGGGGATCAGTGACGCCGTCCAGGATCAACAGCAAGGGAGACTCGGAACGGGCCGCCAGCAGCGCGTACAGGTCGTCCTCGCTCCATTCCCGGCTTTCCGACACCCGGGCCACCACGCCCTGGTGGGCACCGGAGACCCGCTTGTCCAGCTCCTTGCGGTGGACTTCCTGCCAGCGCACCCCCAACTGGTCCAGGCTTTCGGTAACCTGCCGCACCCGCCGGTCCTGGCGCCCCTGCTGGATCCACACCTGCTGGAGGCGATCCGGCTCTTTCTTCAGTACGGCATCAACGGCATGCCAGCCAAATACAAACTCTTCCGACACGTTGAACTTTCCTACCTGTTATCGACCGGAACCGGATTTCCCGCGGGCACCGCCCTTGCGCGTGGCGGACTTGCCGCCACCGGCCTTGCTGCCGGACGTGCTGCCGCCCTTACCGCCAGCCCCCTTCTTGCCGGATGACTTCTTCTCCGCCTCCCGGGCCGCATCAGCCACGAGCTGGTCCTTTGCCGAAGACTTGCCACCATGCCCCCTGGACCGGCTACCGGACTTGCCGCCCTTCCCCGAACCGGCGGGAGCCTTGGCGGCGGACGACTTGCGACCGCCCTTCCTGGCACCGGAACGACGGGTGGGCTCGCTGATCAGCTCCAAATCGATCTTGCGGTCGTCCAGATCGACTCTAACCACCTGGACCCGCACGCTGTCGCCCAACTGGAAGCTGGTCGAGGTACGCTCGCCCACCAGCCGGTGCTTGGCGGAGTCGTGGTGGTAGTAGTCGCCCCCCAGGGTGGAGATATGGACCAGCCCCTCGATATAGATACCCTCCAGTTCCACGAAGAAACCGAAGGGCACGACGGCGGCGATAACACCGTCGTAGGTTTCGCCTACATGCTCCCGCAGGAACTCGCACTTGAGCCAGGCCATAACGTCGCGGGTGGCATCATCGGCCCGGCGCTCGGTCATGGAGCAGTGCTCACCCAACTGCACCATGCGGGCCTGGTCGTAGGGGTACTCCGCCAGTTCCGGATCACGCTCGGGCGGGTGCACCACGTCCTTCGCCCCTTCCTCGCGGTGAACGATGGATTTGATGGCCCGGTGGACAATCAGGTCCGGGTAGCGCCGGATGGGCGATGTGAAGTGAGCATAGCTGGCAAACCCGAGCCCGAAGTGGCCGCTCTCCTCCGGGCTGTAGACCGCCTGACTGAGGGATCGCAGCATGACCATCTGGATCACATGGGCATCTGGGCGGTCCTTGATACTGTTCAGTAACTCCTGGTAATCCGCCGAGGTCGGCTTGTCACCGCCACCCAGTTGCAGGCCAAGCTCCCCCAGGAACAGCCGGACCGACTGCAGGCGCTCCTCCGACGGTGCATCGTGCACGCGGTAAAGGGCCGGCACCCGGTACTTCTTCAGGAACCGGGCCGTGGCCACGTTGGCGCACAGCATGCACTCTTCGACGATTTTGTGGGCGTCGTTGCGCACCACCGGCACGATCTCCTCGATCTTGCGATTGGCGTCGAAGATCACCCGCGTCTCGGTGGTCTCGAAATCAATGGCACCCCGCTCGGTTCGCGCCTTGCGGAATACCTTGTAGACATCGTAGAGGTCGTGGAGCTGGGGCAGGATATCGGAATAGAGCTGGCACAGGCCGATGCCGGTCTCGGTGTCCGGGTGCTCCAGCATCTGGCTGACCTTGGTATAGGTGAGCCGGGCATGACTGTGCATCACCGCCTGGTAGAAGCTGTAACTGCTGAGTCGTCCCGATGCGCTGATGGTCATGTCCGCCACCATACACAGCCGGTCCACCCCCGGGTTCAGGGAGCAGAGGCCATTGGAGAGCTTCTCCGGCAGCATGGGCACCACATGGTCCGGGAAGTACACCGAGTTACCACGGTTGATGGCCTCCTCGTCCAGCGGCGAGCCGGGGCGGACATAGTGGGACACATCGGCAATGGCCACAATCAGACGATAACCGCCCCGGGGGCGGCGCTCGCAATAGAGGGCGTCGTCGAAGTCCCGGGCATCCTCGCCGTCAATGGTTACCAAGGGCAGGTGCCGGATATCGACCCGGTTCTGCTTGTCCTCGTCCCGCACTTCCTCGGCGATGCCAGCGGCCTGCCGGCCCACTTCCGGTGGCCAGGCGTGGGGAATGTCGTAGGAGCGGATGGCCACATCGATCTCCATACCCGGCGCCATATGCTCGCCCAATACCTCGACGACCCGACCGGTGGGTTTCGCCCGCTGGGTCGGCTGCCGAAGGATATCCACCACCACGTACTGGCCGTGACGGCCCTTGCCGCAGTCTTCCTCGGCCACCATGATCTCGTTGTTGATGCGGGGATTCTCCGGTACCACGAAGGAGATGCCATTCTCCCGGAACAGCCGACCCACGGTCTGGGTGGTTTTGTGCTCCAGCACCTCCACGATCTTGCCTTCACGGCGCCCCCGGTCATCCACGCTTTCGACACGGGCGGCTACCCGGTCACCGTGGAAAACCTGACGCATCTGGCGCGCACTCAGGAACAGGTCGGAGCCGCCATCGTCCGGCATCAGGAAACCGAAGCCGTCCTTGTGGCCAGACACGCGCCCGGTCACCAGGTCCGCCTCGTCAATGGGCAGGTAACGGCCCTTGCGGTTGCAGATGAGCTGGCCGTCCCGGCACATGGCAATCAGCCGGCGACGCAGGGCTTCGATGCCCTCCTCACTGTTCTGGCCCAGTTCCTGGCAAAGGGTTTCGTGGGTGGCGGGGGCGCCGCGCTGGCGCAGGTGGTCCAGGATAAATTCCCGGCTCTGGATGGGGTTATCGTATTTTTGTGCTTCGCGATCCGCGTGGGGATCACCCGTCTGTTCTCTGGAAGTCATATTCCTCTCTTCTCTGGTTGAATGCCGATTATCGGCTGCAACCAGGCCCGGACACCTTTGATCCGCTGTCCGGTTAATTCGGCAAAGCTCTTCCGTTCTGGTGGTCAGACCCACCCAGAACCCTGGCGAATTACCCGGACCAGATGATTCAAAGGCATCCAGACCCGGCAGAATGTACCGGGAGTATAACGCCCTGCCCCCACTGCCACCTAACAATGCCGTGAAATCGCCTTAAGGGATCATGCCTACACGACCCGGAAATTTTTTACAGAACGACCTCAAAAAGTGTTTGACAGACCCCAAATGAATTATTAAAGTACGCGCCATCGGTTGAGGGGCACACCCCAGCCGGCAACGGAAAGCTTGAATTCATTTACGAATTCAGTAAGATAGCAAGACGTTGTAGTCACCTGCCGAGGTGGTGAAATTGGTAGACACGCTAGCTTCAGGTGCTAGTGGGGGCAACCCCGTGGAGGTTCAAGTCCTCTCCTCGGCACCACTTCCTCCCTCAGGAAGTGGCAGATAAGAACCCCCCCGATATTGAAGTGATCTTATCGAACCGGCTGGTTCGTAGCCGTCGCTCGTACGTGCATCCTAACGACCTCCCCCACACGGATACTCCAGACCCAAGACCTAATCCAACGACTGCTCTTCGGAGCTTTCATCTACTTTCCCGGCACTCTTGGCGACCGGCAGGAAATCATGCTTCCCAAACACCTCCGCCAGAATGTTCTGCTCAATGGCACTGCGCTGCGCAGGCCGGCAGGGATAACGCACCACCAGATGGATTTCCCCGGCCAGGGGCACCTGGATGCTGACCCTCGGGTCCACCATCGGCACCTCCAGACCACGCCGGTCGCCTAGCCGGCGCATGTACTTGCGAGCGGATTCCAGGTAGGGCTGGCACTGGGCCTGGGTGACTTCCAGCAACACCTCCTGCGCCTTCTGCCAGTTATCCTCCCGCTTGAAGGGCACGGTGAATACGTGCAACACATAATCCTCGGTGAAGCTTTCGTTAATTATCGGTTCGGACACGAACAGGGAATTGGGGATCACCGTGGCACGCCCGGTGCGCTGGTGGGTCAGCTTGCCCGGCCCCACCTCCAGGATAGTGGTGGCCAGCAGGTTCTGGTCAATCACGTCACCGCGGAAGTCTTTTACCTGGATGCGGTCGCCAATGTCGAAGGAGCGGGCGCCGCCCTTCACCAGGGACCCCATAAAACACAGGATCAGTTCCTTGGTGGCCACCACGAACGCCACGGCAATAGCCACGATGGACAGGGCGAGGGTGCGCAATTCCTGGCCCCAGATCATCACCAGACCCAGCAGGAAAACCAGGATCAGGCCATTGCGGGTCTGTACCAGCCACTTGCGACGCAATTCCGTGGACTGGATGCTCGTGCGGATCACCTTCGAAAGCAGCGCCCGGACCACCAGCACAATCAGCAACAGAGCGAGCGTTGTGCCCAGCAGGCGAAGTGCCGGCATCGACAGGTTCAGTTGTGCGATTTCTGCCGAGAACTGCTCGATCATTCCTGTTTGCCCTCACCCCAACGGGGCACCAGCGCCTGGGGCAGGCCCAGGTGGTCCAGCAAGCGGGCGACGATGAAATCCACCAGGTCGTCCACCGACGCGGGATTGTGATAGAAACCGGGGCTTGCCGGCATGATCACCGCCCCCATGCGGGTCAGTTTCAGCATGTTTTCCAGGTGCACCTCGGAATACGGTGCCTCACGGGGCACCAGTATCAGCGGACGGCGCTCCTTCAGGGCCACGTCCCCGGCCCGCTCGATCAGATTGTTGCTGGCACCGGTGGCCAGGGCTGACAGGCTGCCGGTACTGCAGGGGCAGATCACCAGGGGCGCCTTCTCGCCGGAGCCGGACGCCGGGGGCGCGAACCAGTCCTCGTGGCCGAACACGGTGAGCTGACCGTCCCGGGCGCCGGTGTATTCCTGCAGGACTTTCAGGGCGCCGGTCGTGGACGCCGGCAAATGCACCTCGGTCTCGGTGGCCAGCACCACCCGGGCGGCCTTGCTGACCATGACATTCACCCGGCACTCCTGGGACACCAGGCACTGCAGCAACCGCAGGCCATACTGGGCGCCGGAGGCCCCGGTCATGGCCAGGTTGATCACGCGGGTTTCAGCAGCATCAGCGACCATGACCGGCCTTCTCCTCCAGGCGGCTAACCAGGCGCTGGTGAATACCGCCAAAACCGCCATTGCTCATGATAACCACGTGGCAGGGCTCGGACACCTCGCCGAGAACCCGGTGGATCAGCCCGTCGATGGTCTCATCGACCTGGTGCCGCTCCGGGTCGCCGCCACCGCTGCGATATTCCTCCATCAGCGTGGTCAGCCACTCCGCCTTGCCAGTGTTGGCCCAGATCACCCGGTCCGCCAGGTCAGCGCTGCCCAGTAACCGCTCACGGTGAACACCCTGCTGCATGGTGTTGGAGCGAGGCTCCACCAGGGCAATGATCAACTCGTTTCCCACCCGGTTGCGCAGGCCTTCCAGGGTGGTGGCGATGGCGGTGGGGTGATGGGCGAAATCGTCATAGACGCGGACACCGTCGATGTCCGCCAGCAACTCCATCCGCCGTTTGACACCACCGAACCGGTTGAGGGCGGACACGGCATGGTCCGGCGTCACTCCCACATGACGGGCCGCCGCGATGGCGGACAGGGCGTTGCGGACGTTGTGCAGACCGGTCATGTTCCAGTTAACCGTAGCCACCGGCTGCTCGTGGTGGATCAGCATAAAGCTGGAGCCATCGTCCGCCAGCAGTTCGGCCCGCCAGTTCGGGGCGCCGGCCTCGCTGCCGATGGCGGTGGTCTGCACCGGGCTCCAGCACCCCATGGCCAGGGCCCGGTCCAGGTGTTCATCCACCGCCGGACGGATAATCGCGCCCTTGGACGGCACCGTGCGTACCAGGTGATGGAACTGGCGCTCGATGGCTTCCACGTTGTCGAAGATATCGGCGTGATCGAACTCCAGGTTGTTCAGGATGCAGGTGTGCGGGCGATAGTGGACAAACTTGGAGCGCTTGTCGAAGAAGGCACTGTCGTACTCATCCGCCTCGATCACGAAGAAGTCACTGTTGCCCAGACGGGCCGACACGGGAAAATCCTTGGGCACGCCACCCACCAGGTAGCCGGCCTCGAAGCCAGCCTGTTCCAGAATCCACAGCAGCATGGAGGTGGTGGTGGTCTTGCCGTGGGTGCCGGCCACCGCCAGCACCCAGCGATCCTTGAGTACCTCGCGGGCCAGCCATTCCGGGCCGGACATGTAATCCAGGTTGCGGTTGAGCACCGCCTCCACCTCGGGATTACCCCGGGACATGGCATTGCCGATCAGCACCAGGTCCGGCGCCGGCTTGAGGTTGTCCGGCCCATAGCCTTCCATCAGCCCGATACCCTGGGCTTCCAGTTGGGTGCTCATGGGTGGATAGACGCCCTGGTCCGATCCGGTCACCTTGTGCCCCAACTCCCTGGCCAGTACCGCCAGACTGCCCATGAAGGTACCGCAGATTCCCAGAATATGGATGTGCATAGTGCGCCAGACGCCCTCGATCGTTGTTGCCAATGAATACCCGCCGTTCATAACCGCTGCATCGCGGTCGGCGGAGGCCCTCAAGACTCCCGTATACGTCAGGTTCCGTCAAGGTGGGTGTCATGAAAACTATGGCAGATTCACGTATCATTCGCCCCTATAACCGGTCTGGAAGACAGACCGGATCGCCAGTTTCCGAATCCAGTGTCCAACCAGCAGGAGGCGCCAGCCCAAGATGGCCATCAAGAATGCGTTCTATGCCCAGTCCGGTGGTGTAACCGCCGTTATCAATGCCAGTGCCTGCGGCGTGATTGAAACCGCCCGCAAACATCCGGAGCAGATTGGCAGGGTGTACGCCGGTCGTAATGGCATTATCGGGGCTCTCAGGGAAGAGCTGATCGACACCACTGAAGAGTCCGACGAAGCCATCCGGGCCCTCATGCACACGCCGGGCGGGGCTTTCGGTTCCTGTCGCTACAAGATGAAGAACCTGACCGAAAACCGCCGCGAGTATGAGCGGCTGGTGGAGGTCTTCCAGGCCCACAACATTGGTTACTTCTTCTACAACGGCGGCGGCGACTCCCAGGACACCGCGTTCAAGGTGTCCCAGATTGCCGACAAGATGGGCTACCCCATTACCTGCATCGGCGTTCCCAAGACAGTGGACAACGACCTGCCCTTCACCGACTGCTGCCCCGGCTTTGGCTCCGTGGCCAAGTACGTGGCCACCTCAACCCTGGAAGCCAGCCTGGACATCAAGTCCATGAGTGAGTCCTCCACCAAGGTATTCATCCTGGAAGTCATGGGGCGTCACGCGGGCTGGATTGCCGCCTCCGGTGGCCTGGCCGGCAAGGGCCAGGGCGAACCGCCCCATATCATCCTGTTCCCGGAAATTCCCTTCGAGCGCGAGGCATTTCTGGCCCGGGTGGAACAGTCGGTGAAAGATTATGGCTACTGCGTGGTGGTGGCCTCCGAAGGGGCCCAGTACGAAGACGGCCGTTTTGTCGCCGATGCCGGCGGCAAGGATGCCTTCGGCCACACCCAGCTCGGCGGCGTGGCCCCCACCCTGGCCAACATGGTCAAGCAGGCCCTGGGCTACAAGTTCCACTGGGCGGTGGCCGACTACCTGCAGCGGGCAGCGCGCCATATCGCCTCCGCAACAGACGTCGAGCAGGCGTACACCGTCGGCCAGAAGGCCGTGGAAATGGCCCTGGCCGGCAAGCAGGCGGTCATGCCCATCATCGTCCGCGAGCAGTCCAGCCCCTATCGCTGGCACATCGGTGAGGCGCCGCTAAGCGAGGTGGCCAACCAGGAGAAAAAGATGCCGATCCACTACATCACCGATGATGGCTTCGGCATCACCGACGATTGCCGGCAGTACCTGCAACCGCTGATCGAGGGGGAGGCCTTCCCGCCGTTCGAGAATGGTATTCCGAAGGTGGCGAAACTGGAGAACGTCCTGGCGGAGAAGAAGCTTAAGACGCCGTTTGATATCTGAAAGTTACCAAGCCCCGGGACTATTCCACAGTTCCGGGGCCTAACCGACCGTTACCGGGCTGCTGTAGCCACCGAGCAATATATGAACTCCGCATCACTTTAAAAAATGAGACTGGACATCAATCAGGACTTTCGATAGCTTTGATTCGTCAATAAAAGACGGCTCAGAGTGAAGCAGAAGTCACAAGGTGTAGGGCCGGTGACCAGACGAATAGGGATATTCAATGACTACCGCAGAGCGCACTCGGACCGCGTCCTCCTTCCGTAGAAAAACACTCCACGAACTACGCACCACCATCAAACGCAAGGGTCCGTCGGACTTTGCGTTCGAATGCATCAGCTCCGGCCCGATTTTCCAACGGCAGATCCAGGAAAGGCTTCAGAATCCTTATCACATAAGGCAAGGCAACACCCCGCTTTGTGGACCAGCGGCCTTCATCTACTGTATTGCAAAGCACTTTCCGGAGCAGTATGAAAGGTACGCATTGGAGCTGGCATTATATGGCAAAGGCCGGATTGGTGACCTCGTTATCGAACCCAGTAACGACTGCCTGAATGCGAAAGATGGCCTTCTACTCGATAATGATGGATTTAATTTTTCACCGGTAGACTGGGTAACATTAGCCAGTGTCCGTGACTCCACCAACCTGTTTGCCAGTATGGATGGCCCGGGCTCAAACATTGCAGGCATGACGTTTCCGGGTGCCCTGGAAGCCTGGTTCGAGGAAACGGGACTGTTCACACAGATTGAAGAACACACGTCAACTATCGTGTCCAGCAGCTATTCCAAATCACTGGGTTGTCCAAACCACTCAGATGATGATTGACCAAAAGAGAGCCCCCCCACCCAGGCACACGACCTATTGAAGAGAGCATCAATTCTTCTCTTGACTTCGACCTGCACAGTTGGGGAATCAACGGAAAGCCCTATCCTGTGAATAACCGGATCAACGAGATGACACCTGATAAATTCACAAAATATTATCATGGCTTTGTCTCGGCCAGGCCCAAGGAGAAATAGGGCCATGAATGTACTGCTCAATATTGCCCTCATTACTGCTGTCAGCCTTTCAGGTTGTTCAGCACCCCATGATATTATCGAGTCATCCAAACAAAGTTCTGACAACACGCTGGACAAAGTGTCTTCATTCAACCTTGGAGGCGTGTCGGATGCAAATATTGATAACACATACATTACCATTGAAAGACTTCAGTTCTCGGAAGACGCAGACCGCTATCTTGTACAGATTGAACTCTGGAATGTAGACACAAGGGAATCTCAACATCTAGTCTTCGTTTCAAACACCAAGGATGGCAGCAACCCTGTTCGATATAATCCTGATGATGTACTTGGAAAATCCTACCGGCGGCAATTGGCTGGCTTTCTGAGCGATGACCGCCTCTTTATTTACGGTGATACTATAGGAGATAGTCGGCAGGAACACGACTCCCCTCCATCAGATGGACGCCTTAATATCTTTAGCCTTGAGGAGCCAGAAAACGCACAAGCCTATAACGGGCGTTTTGGAGGCACTTTAAGCAATGACCGTTTCTTGCTGGGTGACTCGGCAATCGAATGGAAGACAGGCGAGATACACCAGATCCCCTCTATCCCGACGAGACGCGGAAGCCTGACTCAGGATGACTGGTTCTATTTCGGGGAGCGACAGGGGCAGATTCACCGATTCCACATTCCGGATCAAAGCCTGGAATCCTGGCCTAGCGATTTATTAATGCCACTGCCGAAGCCTTCAGCAGACAGAAACTATATTGTGGCTGTCGGCGCGGAAGGCAAATGTTCCGCATGGGAGGTTACGGCCCAAGAGCCCATCGGCAACTGCACTCCAGCTGAAGGACCAGTCAATCCCGACCGGCAATTAGCGATGCACCCTAAAGAGAACGTTTTTGCCATCGCCTCGGGTACAAGTGTCTTCCTGTATGACCTGGCCCCCTTCAAGCTCATCACCGAATTTGATCTGAGCAGTGAGGTACACCACGTCGGGATAACACAAGGTAATCGCCTGGTTATCACCACACTCACGGATGTCCAGATTTGGGACGTCAACTCCTGGAAGCTGATAGCTCAACAAGAATACACCCCTTCCAAAACCCAGAGTGGGTCTACAGGTTGGGGCTACGCATTCCAACACATCAGCAACGATGGCCACTTCGTGGCCGTTAAGGAGGTAGGCCCTGACGGTAACCCGAACATCGGAATATACAAGATTCCCTAAAGCGGGAAGCCGGGGAGTTCTCTATACACTCCTCATCACATACCTCGAGAACTCATCAAAACCGCCTACGTACTCGTTGCCCACCAGGATCTGGGGCACGGTGCGTACCGGGCGACCAAGCTTTGCGGCCACATCTTCCTTGGTCATGCCCAGGGCGGGCATATCGACGAATTCGTGCTCATAGCCCTTCTGGTCACAGAGTTGGCGGGCCATGGCACAGAAGCCGCAGCTCATGCGACCGTAGATTGTCACCTTGTCCAAGGGTTACCTCCGGAATACCTGTTTTAGGGTCGTAAAATCATGACATCAACGTCATGGCATGCCCAGTTGATGCTTTGAATGGCGATCATAGGCATCGGCGATGGTCTTTACCATAGGGGCCCACCGAGGTCTCAGCGGGAGGTCGATCCGTCGTCGCCGTAGAGGAACTGACGCAGTAGCGGTTCGCCATTGAACTCGGCGCGCAGAACGGCGATAAAGGTGTAGACACCGATCAGCTTGCGGTTGAGGAAGACAAACTCCTTGGGGGGCACCTGGAAATAGCGGCTTATGGCTGAGCGGGCCGCTTCCCGGGCGACCCGTGACGGCAGGTCACTTTCCTTCCAGCGATACTGGCCATCGGCATTGACCGCGTAGTCGGGCCAGTTGTAGTTGGCCGGCGCCAGGGGTTCAAGCACGGACATGCAGACCCGGCCAAACTGGTCCAGCACGTCCTCTGGCCATTCCCGCTTCATGAAGTGCAGTTTGACACCGCCGTCGATGACCGCCTCCAGGTCCTGTTCGTAGGAAGCCCGTATCATCTGGATGACCGGCCCCAGGAACTCGTCGCTGTAGGACTGCACTGCCCCGAAATCCAGCAGCACGATCTGGTCGTGCGCCGAATCGGACCCGGTCTCCCCGGCGATCCGGATGCGATAGTTGCCGAAGTTGGGGTCGGTCTGAATCTCCCCCCAGTCGAACAGTTCCCGGAAGAACAGTTCCAGCGCCGCCCGGCCCAGTTCGCTGCGTCGCTCCACGGGCAGCGCGCGTACCGCTTCCGAGCTGACGGAATGGCCGTGCTCGTAGGTCTGGGCAATGATATGGGCGGTGGAGTATTCCCACAGTACCCGGGGCACGACAAGGCGCGGATCGTCGGCCAGGCGTTCCCGGAAGCGTTCGGTGGTGGATGCCTCCAGCTTGTAGTCCACCTCCCGGTGCATCATCTCCCGGACTTCTTCCAGCCAGTCCCGGAACTCCGGCCCGAAGGACACCAGACGGGCCACTTTCAACAGTTGCGCGACCGCGTCCAGGTCGCTGTCCACGGCCCGGTCCACGCCCGGGTACTGGATCTTGAGCACCAGCTCCAGCCCGTCGGACAGACGCCGGGCCCGGTGTACCTGCCCCAGGGAGGCGGCACCAATGGGCTCCGGGTCCACCTCCAGCTCGGCCAGGCGATCCGGGCCAAGCTCTTCCTTGAGGACCTTCTCCACCGATTTCCATTCCAGTGCCGAGGTCTGGTCTTCCAGGGTGTGCAGGGCCTCGGTGACTTCCTCGGGCAGGAAATGCTCCCCGTAGAGGGCCATCATCTGGCCAATCTTGACCACGCTGCCCTTGAGCTGACCCAGTTCCTCCACCAGGAAACGTGCCTGCTTCGAAAGCATGTCCCGGCGACGCTGCTCCCGTTGCTCGGAGCCGGACAGCCAGCTTGTGGCCATGTGGGAGGCCATCCGGGTACCGGCATACAGTCCAGCACGGGTCATGCTGAGGCGGCGCTCAAAACTGCCGGTGCGGATACGGGAAACGGTTTTTGGCTTACGGGATCCGGACATGGTCCACCTGAGGGGTGGCCGACCACCCCCTGTTCCAAGATTTGAAGGAGCCCCGGGGCGCCTGTCTGGGCGGGCGGTGCCGGGGACTGCCCTACCAGATGATAGCAGCCTCAGGACGCCGGATTATGACCGACACCGGGCAAATCCGGCTCACGCTGCACGGCCTGGGTATCATGGCCAAGGGCGACAGCGAGCGTGTCGGTCAACCGCATGGCCAGGGCATCCAGGTTGGCGGACGGACTGAAATCGCGAACCTGGCACATGGACATGCCGGAAAACCCGCAGGGATTGATGCGGGTGAACGGCTCCATGTCCATATCCACGTTAAGGGCCAGACCGTGGAAGGAACAACCCCGACGAACCCTCAGGCCGAGGGACGCAATTTTCGCGCCGTCCACATAGACACCGGGCGCATCCGGTCGTGGAGCGGCCTCGATACCCTCGGTGGCCAGCACGGAAACCAGTGACTGCTCAATGATGTTCACCAGCTGGCGCACACCCAGCCCCGCCCGGGGCAGGTCGACCATCAGGTAAACCACCAACTGGCCCGGACCGTGATAGGTCACCTGGCCACCACGATCCGCCTGGACCACGGGAATATTGCCGGGCGCGAGGATGTGCTCCGCCTTGCCAGCCTGCCCCTGGGTGTATACCGGTGGATGCTGCACAGACCAGAGCTCGTCCGGCACCGACCGGTCGCGACCAGCGGTGAACGCCTTCATGGCCTCCCACACGGGCTCATAGGGACGCAGTCCCAGGTCACGGATCACCAGCGGCATGTCAGCGTGCGCCATCAAAGGACCATATGGACCCGGCCACTGGCCTTCAGATCCTCAAACAGTGCCTTGAGCTGGGGCTCACCAGTGGCGACGATGGTCAACTGCACCGATGTGAAGCGGCCATTGCGACTGTCGGTCACCGATATGTGCTCTTCGCGGATGCCCGGGGCATGCGCCTCCACCACCGAGACCACATAATCCGTGAAATCCGGGGCGGCGTGACCAATGACCTTGATGACATAGTCACAGGGGAACTCGATTTTCGGGGCTTTGGGTTGTGACATCTGATGGCCCTGCCTTACTGGTGCATTTCCTGCCCGGTTCAGTTGAACAGGTTATGGAAGAAGAGCTTGACGGCATCAATCAGGCGCTTGAAAAAGCCGCCTTCAGGCACGGGCTCAATAGCCACCAGCGGACGCTCCGCCAGTACCTTGCCATCAAAGCTGATGGTGACCGTGCCCAGTTCGTCGCCGGCTGACACCGGGGCCTCGATCACCGAGTCCACTTCCACCACGGATTCCAGGGAATCACGGGCGCCACGGGGAATAGTCAACACCATATCGGACGCCAGCCCAAGGTTAAGCTGGTCCTGCTCACCTTTCCACACGCGGCTTTCCAGCAGGCTCTCACCAGAGTCGAACAGGCGGGCGGTCTCGTAGTAACGGAAACCATAGTTGAGCATCTTCTGCACTTCACGGGCCCGGGCCTCGCTGCTGTCGGTGCCCATGACCACGGCGATCAGTCGGGTGTTCTCACGCTCCGCAGAAGCCACCAGACAATAGCCGGCCTCCTCGGTATGGCCGGTCTTCAGGCCGTCCACGGAGGGATCACGCCACAACAGGGAGTTCCGGTTGGGCTGGCGAATGTTGTTGTAGGTGAAGTGCTTCTCGGCGTATAGCGGATAGTTTTCCGGATAGTCGTTGATGATGGCAGCGGCCAGCAGCGCCAGGTCGTAGGCGGTGGAGTACTGGTTCTCGTGAGGCAACCCGGTGGCGGTCTCGAAACGGGTATTTTCCATACCGATCAGTTGAGCCTGCTGGTTCATCACATCCGCGAACGCCCCTTCCGAACCGGCAACATGCTCGGCCAGGGCCACGGATGCATCGTTGCCAGACTGGATAATCACGCCCTTGAGCAGTTCCTCCACACTCACCGTCGAGCCTTCCTGGATAAACATTCGGGAACCGCCGGTCTGCCACGCCTTGACGCTGATCGGCACCATTTCATCCAGGCTCAGGCGGCCCTCATCCAGCTCCCGCTCGACGATATAGGCGGTCATCATCTTGGTCAGACTGGCCGGCGGCAGGCGCTCGTCGCTGTTGGCTTCCATGATGATCCTGCCACTGGCCGGGTCCATCAGGACGTAGGAGGTGCCGTTGATTTGCGGCGGTGACGGGATCAGTACCTGCTGGGCCTGGGATACCAGCGGCAGCATGGCCAGCAGGACGAGTGTGGCAAGGAAACGACAGAGGTATTGAGGGGTCATGAGGTTGTTCACATCAGTTTTGATCAATGGATGAACCAGCGGGGCCAATAATACCCCGAAGACGAAGTTCTCAGTGACTGTCAGTCAGCACCATGGCCTGGGGGAAGCCTTCAGAGGCCAGCCGCTCCATGGCGCGTTCAGCATCCTTCGAATCCCCGAAGGGGCCCACCTGGACCCGGTGAAACTCGCCGGACGTAGTTGTTATCTGGCGCACCCGTACGGACTCTCCGGTGCGCTGACGGACCGCCTGCTCAAGCTGGCGTGCCGGTGCAACCTGGCTGAACGAACCCAGTTGCACGAACAGGGCCTCACCCGAAGAGGCATCGGACTCGGCGGGCGCTTCGGCAGTCGCGTCACTGGCCTTTGGCCACGGTTGCCCGGCCAGGGTCATGCTGCCGTCCGGGCGCACGGTAATGGCCGCCACTTCAACCCTGGCGGTGCCGTTATCCAGGAAGTCCAGCTTCTTGGCGGCGGCCCAGGACAAGTCTATCAGACGATTGCCGTGAAAGGGCCCGCGGTCGTTCACCCGGACGATCACCGAACGACCATTATCGAGATTGGTCACCCGGGCATAGCTGGGCAGAGGCAGACTCCTGTGGGCGGCCGACATCTTGTACATGTCGTAGGTCTCGCCATTCGAAGTCAGGTGACCATGAAACTTCTTGCCGTACCAACTCGCAATACCGGTTTCTACATAACCGTCGGCACTGGCGTGCTCCATGACCCAGTATTTCTTACCCCAGACCGTGTAAGGAGACTTGTTGCCGGCGCTGCGGGGTTCTTCATACCGGGGCACGGCATTGGTCACGCCGCTGACATCCACATCCGCTTCGGGGCCACGGTCCTGGGACATGCTGTAGCGCCCGGAGTTACCACCGTCAGAGGCGCACCCCGCCAGCAAAGTGGCAAGCAGCGCCAGTACGCTCAATATCGACAACCTGTCCTGTGACTTCACGGTCATTCTCCGACTCCTGACTCCGCAACGGTCTCCAGCTCTTTTGCCAATTCCCCGGCAAGCTCCTGTACCGCCATGGCATACAGATGGCTGTGATTATAGCGGGTAACCACATAGAAATTGTGGCACGTCAGCCACCACTGTGGCCCGTCATCCCCTTCCAGCCGGATGATCCGTGCCGGTTCGTCACCGGCGAGGGAGTCCGGCAAGGGCACTCCGGCCTCACGGAACTCCGAGACCGTAAACCGGGGCCGGAGTTCCCGGGTCATCAGGCGCTCCGGCACCTGGATATCGTCATCCAGGCGGATGGCCACGGGGCCGCCCGGGCGCCACCGGTGTTCGCTGAAATAGTTGGCAACGCTGCCGATGGCATCCACCGGGTTATCCAGGATATCGGCCACATCATCGCCATCGAAATCCACGGCGTAGTGGCGGTAGCTCGACGCAATAAACTGGCCATAGCCCATGGCCCCGGCGTAGGACCCCTTGAGTCGGGACGGTTCGAAACCCTGTTCACGGGCCATCAGGAAGAACTGCTCGAGTTCACTGCGGAAGAACCGACTCCGGGGCGGATAGTCAAAGGCCAGGGTCGACAGGGCATCCACCACCCGGTAGGACCCCATGTAACGCCCGTACCAGGTCTCCACCCCGATGATGGCGGCAATCACTTCCCGGGGTACCCCGAACGCCTCTTCAGCACGATCAAAGGCACCCTGATGCTGCCGCAGGAAATCAACGCCCTGCGCGACGCGCTCCGGCTTGATAAAGATGGTCCGGTACTCGTGCCATTGCAGGGTGTGCTCGGCCGGCGAACTGATCAGTTCGATGATCCGTTCCTGGTGCCGGGCCTCGGCCAGCCACTGGCTCAGTTTATCCGCATCAAACCCATGCTCACGGACCATGCTGTCAACAAAGTCGTCAAACTCGGGGCGATCGGTATAACCTTCGGATGTCGCCTGGGCGAGCGCCGGCAGAAAGACCAGGACCAGCAGAAAGAACAGGGAATTCAGGTGCTTCATTCGCGCTTCTGGGTCAGTTTGTTTGCCGGGAGATTACCACGGGGTCAAGGCACGCACCATTACCGGTCATTAGGCCGTAATCATCCGGCGGTGGGTATGGATCGCCATCAGTACCCCGAAGGCGGACATCAGGGTGACAATCGAGGTACCGCCATAGCTGATCAGCGGCAATGGCACCCCGACAATGGGCAGCAGGCCGCTCACCATGCCGATATTGACAACGATATAGACGACGAAGGTCATGGTCAGAGCCCCCGCCAGCAACCGGCTGAAGGAGTCCTGGGCGTTCACGGCGATGTACAGGCAACGCATGATGATCAGGAAATAGGCTGCCAGCAGGATCATCAGGCCCACGAAACCGAACTCCTCCGCCAGCACCGCAACGATAAAGTCGGTATGGCTCTCGGGCAGGAATTCCAGATGGGACTGGGTACCCTGCAGCCAGCCCTTGCCGCTCCAGCCACCGGAGCCGATGGCGGTGGTGGACTGGATGATGTTCCAGCCCGCCCCCAGCGGATCGCTCTGGGGATCCAGCAGGGTCAGCACCCGCTGTTTCTGATAGTCCCGCATCACAAAGAACCACATGGCCGGCGCCGCCACCGCCAGTAGCGCAATGAAACCGGTGATCAGCCGCCAGCTCAGGCCGGCGAAGAACACCACGAACATGCCGGCCGCCCCCACCAGCAGCGAGGTGCCCAGATCCGGTTGCTGGATAATAAGCACCATGGGCACCAGCACCAGTCCGACACCGATCACCACATGGCGGAACCGTGGCGGCAGGTAGTGCCGTGACAGGTACCATGCGGCCGCCATGGGTACCAGTAGCTTCATGATTTCCGATGGCTGGAACCGTGGCAACCCAGGTAATGCCAACCAGCGTTGCGCCCCCTTGGCACCGACCCCCATGACCAGTACCGCTGCCAGCCCCACCAGGCCGGCGGCATACATCCACGGTGACCAACGCCGATAGACCGAAGGATCCAACTGGGCGAAGACGAACATGGCGACAAAGGCAACCCCCAGGCGCATGGCCTGCGCCTCAACCACACCAATGCTGGCATCGGCACCACTGTAGAGCACAATCAGCCCACCGCCGGATACCAGCAACAGCAACAGCAACAGCAATGGGTCCAGATGCAGGCGGTGCCACACGCTGACCGGGCGCTGCAGGCTGCTGGTGGCCTCCACGGTCGCGGACCGGCCGATCATGGCTGTTCTCCTTCCGCCTGGCTGATCACAGCATCCGACGCGTTGAACTCCTTGAGCCAGGCGTCGAACATGGCCCGTGCCACCGGCGCGGCGGTACCGCTGCCACTGCCGCCGTTCTCAACGATCACAGACACCACGATCTGGGGGTCATCCGCCGGCGCAAAGCCGACGAACAGGGCATGGTCCCGCAGCCGCTCCCGGATCTCCTCGGCGTCGTACTCCTCGTCCTCCGCCAGGCTGAACACCTGGGCGGTGCCGGTCTTGCCCGCCATGCGGTAGTCTGCGCCTTCCGCCGCGCCCCGCGCGGTCCCCTTACGACCGTGCATGACCTCCACCATCCCATCCACCACGTATTCCCAGGTATCCTGATTGTCGACCGTCAGGTCGTCCAGGTATTCCGGCTGCAGCACCGACGCCAGGGCGGTATCGCCCACGACATCCTTCAGCATGCGGGGCTGCTCCCATTCCCCCCGGTTGGCCACCAGGGACGTGGCCGTGGCCAGTTGCAGCGGTGTGGCCAGGAAGAAGCCCTGGCCGATACTCATGTTCACCGAATCGCCCGGATACCAGGGCTCATTCCGCATGCCCCGCTTCCAGTCCCGGGAGGGCAGCAGCCCCGGCAGGGCCCCGCCCACATCCAGGGTGGCATCCATGCCGAACCCGAAACGGGACAGATAGTCATGCATGATATCGACCCCCATCTCCAGACCGAGTTCATAGAAATAGATATCGCAGGACTCGGCGACAGCCTTCCGGCCATCAACCCAGCCATGACCGCCCCGTTTCCAGTCCCGCCAGCGACGACCGCCACTCTTGATTTCAAAGTACCCGGGATCCCAGATGGTCTTGTCCCGGGTAAAAGTATCGCTGTCCAGGCCTGCCAGCAGCATCATGGGCTTGATGGTGGATCCCGGCGGGTACTGGCCCCGGAGGGCACGGTTGAACAGGGGCTTGTCCCGGGAACTGCTCAGTTCCCGGTATTCCTCCACGCCAATGCCGGTGACAAACAGGTTGGCGTCAAATCCCGGTACGCTGGCCAGGGCCAGGATACCGCCGGTGTCCGGCTCAATGGCCACAATGGCACCCCGACGGCCTTCCAACAGTTCGAAGGCTCGCTGCTGCAGGCGCATGTCCAGGTGCAGCATCAGGTCCTCGCCGGGCACCGGGTTCTCACGTTCCAGTACGCGCAGGGTACGGCCACGGGCATTGGTTTCCACATGCTCATAGCCCACCTGACCGTGCAACGCCTCTTCGTAGACCCGTTCGACACCGGACTTGCCAATATAGTTGGTGCCGGCGTAGTTCACCGGGTCAATACGCTGCAATTCCTCACGGTTGATTCTCCCCACGTACCCCAGGGCATGGGCGTTCAGCTCACCGAACGGATAGTGGCGCACCAGTTCCGCACTCACCTCGACGCCCGGCAGCTCGTGGCGGTGAACCGCCATACTGGCGATTTCCTTCTCGGTAAGGTCGTAGTGCAGGGGCAGTTCCTGGAACGGGCGGCGGGGTTCCTGCAGGCGGCGGCGAAAACGCTCCATCTCCTCATCGGAGATGGCCAGCAGGTCCCGAAGCCTGGCCAGGGTCCGGTCCATGCCCTCCACCCGCTCCGGCACCAGCGTCACGCTGAACACCGGACGGTTCTCCGCGATCAGGGTGCCATTGCGGTCGTAGATGAGGCCACGGGTGGGCGGAACCGAGCGTACCTGCACGCGGTTCTGGTCGGAAATGGTGGTGTAGGTGTCGTGTTCAATAACCTGCAACTGGTAGAAACGGCCGATAAGGACGCAAAAGAGCGCCACCACCAACCCCAGCATCACCAGGACACGACGCTGGAAGAGTCGCCGTTCGGCGGCGGTGTCCTTGAATTCGCCCCAGGCCATGGATCAATCCTAAGCGCGGTGGTAGGGATGGTTCCGGGTAATCGACCAGGCCCGGTAGAGTTGCTCCGCCAGTACGATGCGCACCAGGGGATGAGGCAGCGTCAGGGGTGACAGGGACCACTGCTGGTCCGCCCGATCCCGACAGGAGGCGTGCAGGCCATCGGGGCCGCCCACGAGAAAGCTGACGTCACGACCGTCCAGTTGCCAGTTTTCCAGTTGCCGGGCCAGGTCCTCCGTCGACCAGGGGCGACCACCCACTTCCAGGGCCACCACCCGGTCCCGATCCCCCGCGGCGGTGAGCACCCCATCCGCTTCCTGCTGCATCAGCCGGGCCACGTCCGGGTTCTTGCCCCGATGGGCCATGGGCACCTCAACCAGCTCCAGGGGCATTTCCCTCGGCATGCGGCGGACATACTCCTGATAACCATCGGTCACCCAGCCGGGCATCTTCTGCCCGACACAAATCAGCCGCAGACGCATACCTATTCGCTGCCGGCGGCACCGAGGCCGGGGGCGTCACGCCACAGGCGTTCCAGGTCATAGAATTCACGGGTTGCCGGCATCATCACGTGAACCACCACATCCCCCAGGTCCACCAGGATCCAGTCGCTCGAGTCACCGCCTTCGACCGTGGCCTCCCGGATGCCACGCTCCTTCATATCGGCGACTACGGCCTCCGCCAGGGAACGGAGGTGCCGCCCCGAGGTGCCGGAAGCCAGTACCATGTAGTCGGTAACGCTGGTTCGGTCGGTCACATCGATAACACTGATATCCTGGGCTTTCACCCCTTCAAGCGCATCAATAACAAGTGCTTTCAGCTCGTCTGCCTGCATAATCATCCTGTCTGGTGTAACCGGCCAGTGCCGGCTACAGGGAGTGGGTATTGCTCTATTGTATCACCAATCATTGGCCGGGCTCACCGCCGTAGAGGCCCCGCCTGCGAATTTCCGTCACCACCGCATCCGGCACCAGGAACCTTATGGACCGCCCCTGTTCCAGGCGCTCCCGCACTCCGGTAGCGGAAATGTCCAGCATGGGAGGTTCAATTTCATAGATTCCCCCGCCCGGCATGGATTTGATCTCGTGCAGGTGCTCAACCCGACGCTCGGCCAGTAAACGCTCCGGCACGGAGCCGGGCTCCAGTTCCGCGTTGGGCCGTCTGACCAGGATGATGTGGGCAAGTTCCGGAATCTGTTCCCACTCCTCCCAGCGATCAAAACCACTGAACGCGTCGGTGCCCAGCACGATGGCCAGAGGTTTATCCGGCCCCAGTTCCCGGCGTAGCTGACGCAGTGTGTCGGCGGTGTAGGAAGAGCCGCCCCGACGCAGCTCACGACCATCCACCGACAGCCCGGGCTCTTCGGCTACTGACAGGGTCAGCAGATCGAGGCGATCCTCGCTGGTGCCTCCCGGGGTGGCCCGGTGGGGTGGAATATGGCAGGGCATCAGGTGGATGCAGTCCACCTCCAGGCGCTCCCGGAGTTCAATGGCCACCCGCAGGTGACCATTGTGGACGGGATCAAAGGTACCGCCGTAGATTAGGTGCATATCAGGTCCGGATGTGGCCGTCGCCGAAAACCACGTATTTCTGGGAGGTCAGTCCTTCCAGACCCACTGGCCCTCGGGCGTGGATCTTGTCGGTGGAGATGCCAATCTCCGCCCCCAGGCCATACTCGAAGCCGTCGGCGAAGCGGGTTGAGGCATTCACCATCACGGAGCTGGAATCCACTTCCGTAATGAAGCGACGGGCCCGGGTGTAGTTCTCGGTGACGATACTGTCGGTGTGCTGGGAGCTGTAACGGTTGATATGGTCAATGGCACCGTCCAGCCCGTCGACAACTCGAACCGCCAGTACCGGCCCCAGGTATTCCTCGTACCAGTCGTCCTCGGTGGCGGCCACTATGTCCGGGATGATGGCCCGGCTGGCGTCGCACCCCCGCAGCTCGACAGCGTGCTCGCGGAAGGCTCCTGCCAGCAGCGGCAGGATGTCCTCGGCAATCTCCTGGTCCACCAGCAGGGTCTCCATGGTGTTGCAGGTGCCGTAACGCTGGGTCTTGGCGTTCACCGCCACTTTCAACGCCTTCTCGGGATCAGCATGGGCATCCACGTAGACGTGGCAGACGCCATCCAGGTGCTTGATCACCGGCACCCGGGCATCGCGGCTGATGCGTTCGATCAGCCCCTTGCCGCCCCGGGGCACGATGACATCCACAAATTGCGGCATGGTGATCAGCTCACCCACCGCCGCCCGGTCGGTGGTGCGGATCACCTGCACCGAGGTGTCGGGCAGGCCGGCGTCCCGCAGCCCGGTCACCAGGCATTCGGCGATGGCCTGGTTGGAATGGATGGCTTCCGATCCGCCCCGCAGGATGGTGGCATTGCCGGATTTCAGGCACAGGCTGGCCGCTTCCACGGTCACATTGGGCCGGGACTCATAGATGATACCGATTACCCCCAGGGGCACCCGCATCTTGCCCACCTGGATGCCCGAGGGCCGGTAGGCCATGTCGGTGATCGCACCGATCGGGTCCGGCAGGCCGGCCACCTGGCGCAGGCCCTCGATCATGCTGTCGATACGGGTGGGCGTGAGCTCCAGGCGGTCCAGCATGGCCGGCTCCAGTCCGTTGGCGCGCCCGCTCTCCAGGTCTTTCCGGTTGGCCCCGGCCAGGGCGTCACGGGCGGCATCAAGGGCGTCCGCGGTGGCCAGCAGGGCCTGGTTGCGGATCGCCGTCGAGGAACGGGCGATGGCCGTTGCGGCCTCACGGGCCTGCTGACCAACATCGGCCATGTAGGCTGCAATATCCATGGAATCGGTAGCTCCGGTTGTGGGGACAGATCACCACCTGGCGTAACCCGGCGGATGACCGGGACCTGCCATGCGGCCCCTGCGCTGTATCAATGGGAAACGGGGCGTTATTATGCCCGACCACAGCGAATTTGGCACATTGATGTTATCATTATTCATTGTGACCGCCAGTGGTTACCGGCAGGTACCAGTGCTCTTATCACCGGTTTGTCCCGGCCACCAGTACCGACAGCAGGAAGGACGACACCATGGCCCAGAAGGCCGAGCGATTTGTACTGAGCCGACTGGCCTGGCTGGGAAGCCTGGCACTCCTGATACTCGCCATATTCTGCCTGATCCTTGGCAAGCTGTTCCCGGCCCTTGCCTCAGTGGTGACCGCCGGCATTGTCTGGACCAGCCCTGCCCTGCCCAGGCTCCGGCATGAGCGTCTGTGGCAACTGGCCAACCACCTGCTGGTGCTGCTGCTTGCGCTGGTCCTGGGGGCGGCTCTCTGGCTCGGCGATGAACCCCTGACCTACTGGCTGTATGCCCTGCCCCTGATCATCCTCGGACTGCTACCACCCCGGCTGGCACCAGCCCTGACCATCGTCTCAATGGTGATTGTCTTCCTGGCGCTGACATCCATGGCGGGCGATCCGCAACGGCACCAGATTATCAGCACACTGGCACTGACCACCATCCTGGCCGGCCTGTTCTTCCTGCTGCGGGAACACAAGGCACGCCAACTGGTTCCGCTGAGACGCTCCGATGAGCTGACCCAGGCGGCCAGCCGGGAGTATCTGTCCGCTGACCTGTACAAGGAGATCCAGCGCAGTGAGCGGGAAGGCCTGGATATGTCCGTGGTGCTGCTGGGCCTGGACGCCCACCTGAGCGAACCGGACGCCGACACGGATATACAGGCGCTGCTGCCCCGTATTGGCCGCTACCTGCACTCACGCCTGCGGGATTTCGACACCTGGTACCGGGTGGCCGACCTGCAGTTCCTGATCATCCTGCCCGGGGTACCTACCGCAGGTGCCAGCAAACGGGCCGAACAGATACGCCTGGGCCTGATGGCGCTGCTGGAGTCCTACAGCCTGGATGTGACCGTCAGCGCTGGCGTCGCCGGCCTGAACATCGGCGATGACGCGGACACACTCCAGCAGTCGGTGGCCAGCGCCCTGCAAAGTGCCCAGAAGAAGGGGGGCAACCGTGTCCAGTCCTGGAGCACCTGGACCCACACGCCACCCGGCGACGCCGAAGGGAGCCCGGTAACGTGACCGAGACCAGACTGCGAACCATCACCAGTTCCGCCGCCTATGGCCTGTGCGCCCTGTTCTTCGCCATACTGGCCATGCAGAACCTGCGGTTCGGCTTCTATGGCCTGTTCTACCTGGCGGCCGGCCTGGCAGCCACTGGCCTCGGCGCCTGCCTCTACACCCTGGCGGTGAGAAACTATCAGCTCCGGGCCCGGGGCCATGCCCCCCTGGTGGTGGCGCTGGAACTTCCCGTGCTGGCCGCCCTCTGGGTCGACGGCCCCTCCACCGCTGCCCTCTGGAGCTTCCCGGTGTTCGCCCTGGCGTTCCTGGTGCTGCCCCTGCGGGCCGCTCTCAAGGTAACCCTGCCCGTCGCGCTACTCCTGATGCTGCTGCTGGCCCTCGACCTGCCCCTGGCCGACAGCCTGCCGGCCATCATGGCGTTTGTGCTGTTGGTGGCCAGCGCCGGACTGGCAAGCTGGCACTATGACCATATGGCCCAGTCCGCCGAGGACCTGGCGATCATCGATTCCCTCACCGGGGCCCACAATGCCCGCTTCCTGGACGAGACCCTGCACAAGGAGATCAGTCGCGCCAAGGCGACCGGCCACCCGGTCTCGATCCTGATGATGGACATCGACCACCACGACGAAGTACGTGAACTGCTTGGCACAGAACAGACCCAGACTCTCTACCGCCGACTGGCGGAGCAGTTGTTCACCCTGATCCGGGCCGGCGACACCCTCTACTTCCTGGGCAAGGGGCGGTTCTGCCTGATTCTCCCCTTCACCCATGAGGAAGGCGCCCGGGTCACGGCCGAACGCATCCGTCGCAGCATTGCAGAGGCGCAATGGCCCCAGGTAGGCCGCATGACGGTGAGCATTGGAGCCACCACTCATATCAGCCAGGACACCCTGGCGGAACGCCTCAGGCAACGGGCCACCGACGCGCTGGAGGAAGCCGGCCGACGGGGGCATGACCGGGTCTGGTTTACCGCCGATCCACGCCGGGCAGCCTGATGCAGGAAGCTATCCAGGCGCTGACGGCGTGGCTGGCCGCCAACCCCGGCTGGGTGGCCGGAGCCATTTTCATGACCGCACTGCTGGAATCCCTGGCGATGGCGGGGCTCCTGGTGCCCGGCGTGGCCATCCTGTTCGCGACCGCGGTGCTGGCCGGCAAGGCCGGCATTCCCGTTCTGGAAATCCTGGCCTGGGGGGCGGCCGGCGCCATTGTTGGTGATGGCCTGAGTTTCTGGCTCGGGCGACAGTTCCGGGGCCGGCTGCACCAGGTCTGGCCCTTCCGCCGACATCCGGCCATGCTCCGTCGGGCGGAACTTCTGTTCGTCCGCCACGGCGGCAAGAGTGTGGTCATCGGCCGATTTGTGGGGCCGGTGCGACCGCTGATCCCGATGGTGGCCGGTGCCTTCGGCATGCCTGTCCGCCGCTTTACCCTGGTCAACCTGGCCTCGGCACTTGCCTGGGCGCCGTTCTACCTGCTGCCCGGTTACAGCGTGGGCATGGCACTGGTTGGCCCCGAACCCATCCCTCCGGGCCTGTATGCCCTGGCCGCCGGAGCCGTGATTGTGTTGCTGGTGGCCTATTTCCTGTTCTTCCGGCTCCAACTCGGGCTTCGCAGCCGCAGTCCCCTGTATCAGTGGCTGGAAGGGAAAGTCATTCGCTACGGTACCACCCACCATCTCTGGCAGCGGTTCTCCAGTAGCCGGCCACAGGGCCGGGAGGAGTTTCCCCTGGCCTCTATCATCCTGACCCTTGGCGCCGGTGGCAGCCTTGTACTGTGGACCCTGCTCAGCCAGGCAACGGCGGTACTGGCACCGCTGGACAGTTTCTTCGCCGACATCAGCGGAATCCTGCGCAATTCGCTGACCGACCCGGCCGCCATCGCCCTGACCCTGGCCGGCGACCCGGCAATACTGGTAACGGGCGCCCTGATGCTGGCCGCCGCTCTGGGGTTCCGCGGCTACTACAGTGCCGCCAGCCATGTACTCGGGGCCCTGGTGCTAACGTCTGCCAGTGTCACACTGATGAAAACCGGACTGGCGGTGGAACGCCCGCCACTGGTCGAACTACCTCCTGCCAGCTATGCCTTCCCCAGCGGTCATGCCACCGGCATCACGGTGTTCCTCGGCCTGGCCGGCGCTTTTGTGGCAAGGGAATGGAAGCCATCCAGCCGCTGGCGGGTCTACCTGACCTTCAGCATCCCCATGATACTGGTGGCCTTCAGCCGGGTGGTGCTGGGCGTCCACTGGTTCTCTGACATGGTGGGGGGACTGCTGCTCGGACTGACCCTTTGCGGACTGGTACGGGTCAGTTTCAGCCGTCACGACCGGGTGCCGCTGACCCTGGACCCGATCATCGCCATGATCATCCTGTTATGGCTGGGCACCCTGGTGGGTTACATCCTATGGCAGTGGCCGGACGCCGTGGCGGCCTACGCCCCGACCTGATGATCATTCCATGGCCTCCAGCAGGTCGCTCAGCCTGTCCAGCCTGGCAAGCGGGTCCTGGTATTCCAGCAGGCGCTGTTTCTCCTGGCCATTGAGGGGCAATAGCTCAATCAGGCGCCAGCCCACCTCGCGGGCGCTGGAGAAGTCCACCTCAAGCTCAAGGCGATTGACCACCGGGTGTCGAAGCAGAGCCCGCAGCACGGACGCCAGCTCTGAGCGACCGGTGGGCAGGGCGTCCTCCGGCTCGTCCGGCAATCGTTCGGCATGCCCCACGTTCAGGCCATCCGGGGCCTGCCAGCTCCGGTGCACCGCCACCTTCCACAGCCCCTCAACGGTAATACCCAGCAGGCCATTGTCCAGTTGCTGAAAATCAACGATCTGTACGTAGGTGCCAATGTCGTAGAAGACGGCATCGGCGCCAGCCTCGTTCCCCTCCCGCAACAACAGCACCACAAACCCCCGTTGTTCCCGCAGACAGGTGGCGAGCATATCCAGGTAACGGGGTTCGAAAAGCTGCAGCGGGAGTCGACCGCCCGGCAGCACCGTGGTACTCAGGGGAAACAGCGGCACATGGTCCAGTAATTGGGTCACCGATGGTCTCTCCGATCCTGGATGTTCAACGTGGCGATAACAGATCCTGGAGCTGGTCGAGCCGCTCCCGCGCAGCCGTCAACAGTTTCAGGCTGCGGGATGCGGACAGCTCCAGGGCTCCCAGGCGACGGTATGCCGGCACCTGCTCGAATTCCGGCAGCCCCTCATTCTGGTCAGCAGAAATGCGCGCATGCAAGCGCGAGACGATCACCAGGTCCACCAGTTGCGGCCTGTCCTTTGCACATTCGTAGAACCAGTCATCGCCATGGCGTGCCGCCTCCACAAAGGTGTCCGGGAACCGCCAGGTTTCCAGGATGGCGGAACCAATGTCCGACTGCAGTTCCGCCATCGCCCGGCGCAGTTCAGTGGGACTGGCCAGCAACGCGGGGTGATGCTCGGCATGCACCAGCACGGGCACGGCACCAATATTGTGGAGTAGCCCTGCCAGCAGCGCCTCTTCCGGGGCCACCCGCGTCGCCGACTCCGCCAGCACATAGGCCAGGGCACCCACGGTCCGGGCCTCCCGCCAGAGTTCGTCCATGGCCTTCTGGAGTTCCGGCTGCCGGCTGCGGAACACTTCCCGCATGGCGAATACCGTCACCAGTTGCCGGGTTGTCCGCCCCCCCAGCCGTACCACCGCGTCGTGGACATTGCGCACCTCACTGTAGCCACGGTAGAGCGCACTGTTGCAGGCCCGGACCAGCTTGGCGGACATGGCCGGATCAGCGGTAATCGCCTTGCCGATATCCTCCACCGAGGAATCCTCCCGGTCCGCCAGCCGTCGCACTTTCCAGGCCACGTCAGGCAAACTGGGCAGGCTCACCTGGTTGGACCGCAGTTCGGCGTAGAACTCCATCAGCAGGCGATGGTCCTCGTCTGTGTCCATATCCGTGTCCTCACCCGCCTTGTCGTCGGAATGCTCCAGCGGCGCGGACTGCAACATGTTGTTGAGCACGGACTGCTCGATGACCAGGAACTGGCAGGGCTGCACCGCCGTGACATCAAACATCCGCGGCTGGAGTCGGGAAATGGCATTCATCGCCTGCTCGGAACCGGCCGTGACGGTGGTCTGACGACCGTCCCCCGCTGTCAGTTCCACCGCTCCTTTCAGCAAAAAGAAGTCCATGCCGTCACGGGCGCCACGCTCCAGTATTTTCTGGCCGGGGCGACTGACCCGGCGTTCGGCCCGGTTTATCAGTACCACCAGTTGGTCATCCGACAAGCGGTTGAGGGGATGGAATGCTCTCAGTTGGCTGAGATCCACGTTTTCACGAACGGTCATCGACAACGTCCTTTTCCTGATGTAATGCGCCCTGACTGTGAACCATTGTAAACACGACGGCGATAAACAACCATTCGACGGGACCGGAATCTGGTATCCTCAACGGTTTGCTATAACGATGATGAGAGATTGAAGCCATGCCAGACTACCGTTCACGAACCTCCACCGCCGGGCGCAACATGGCGGGCGCGCGGGCACTGTGGCGTGCCACCGGGATGAACAACGACGACTTCGGCAAGCCGATTATTGCCGTAGCCAACTCCTTCACCCAGTTCGTTCCCGGCCATGTTCACCTGAAGGACCTGGGCCAGCTCGTCTGCCGCGAAATCGAAACCGCCGGCGGCGTTGCCAAGGAGTTCAACACCATTGCCGTGGACGATGGCATCGCCATGGGCCATGACGGCATGCTCTACTCCCTCCCTTCCCGGGAGATCATCGCCGATTCCGTCGAGTACATGGTGAACGCCCACTGCGCCGACGCGCTGGTGTGCATCTCCAACTGCGACAAGATCACCCCGGGCATGTTCATGGCCGCCATGCGCCTGAACATTCCCACCATCTTTGTATCCGGCGGCCCCATGGAAGCCGGCAAGACCAAGCTGTCGGAGCACAAACTGGACCTGGTGGACGCCATGGTCATCGCCGCCGACCCCAACGCCAGTGACGAGCAGGTGGAAGAGTACGAACGCAGTGCCTGCCCCACCTGCGGTTCCTGTTCCGGCATGTTCACCGCCAACTCCATGAACTGCCTGACCGAAGCTATCGGCCTGGCGCTGCCCGGCAACGGCTCCGCCCTGGCCACCCACGCCGACCGCGAGCGCCTGTTCAAATGGGCCGGTCGCCAGATCGTGGACAACGCACGACGCTTTTACGAGCAGGACGACGCCAGCGTGCTGCCCCTGAGCATCGCCTCTATGGCCGCCTTTGAAAACGCCATGACCATGGACATCGCCATGGGTGGTTCCACCAACACCATCCTGCACCTGCTGGCGGCGGCCCAGGAGGGCGGCGTGCCCTTCACCCTGAATGAGATCGACGAACTCTCCCGTAAGGTCCCCCAACTGTGCAAGGTGGCCCCAAACTCCCCGAAATACCATATGGAAGACGTGCACCGGGCCGGCGGGATCATGGGCATCCTGGGCGAGCTGGAGCGCGGTGGCCTGATCAACACGGACCTGCCCACCGTCCACAGCAGGACCATGGCCGAGGCCCTGAACACCTGGGACATCATGCGCAACCCGACCCCGGAAGTGGTGGAGTTCTACAAGGCCGGCCCCGCCGGCATTCCCACCCAGCAGGCATTCAGCCAGAGCACCCGCTGGCCGTCCCTGGATGGTGACCGGGAGAGCGGCTGCATCCGCTCGGTGGAGAACGCCTATTCATCGGAAGGCGGCCTGGCCGTCCTGTACGGGAATATCGCCCTGGATGGCTGCGTGGTGAAAACCGCCGGCGTCGACGAAAGCATCTATGTCTTCGAAGGGCCGGCCCGGGTCTTCGAGAGCCAGGATTCGGCGGTGGAAGGTATCCTGGGCGACCAGGTCAGGAGCGGCGACGTGGTCATCATCCGTTACGAAGGTCCCAAGGGCGGCCCCGGCATGCAGGAGATGCTATACCCCACCAGTTACCTGAAATCCAAGGGGCTAGGCAAGGAATGTGCACTGCTGACCGATGGCCGCTTCTCCGGTGGCACCTCCGGGCTGTCCATTGGCCATGCCTCACCGGAAGCCGCCGCTGGCGGCGCCATCGGTCTGATCGAGGATGGCGACCTGATCCGCATCGATATCCCCAACCGCACCATCAATGTGGAGATCGACCAGCATGAACTGGATCGCCGCCGTGAGCAGCGGGACGCGGAAGGCTGGAAGCCCGCGGCTCCCCGACTCCGCAAGGTGTCGGCCGCCCTCAAGGCATACGCCCTGCTGGCCACCAGTGCCGACAAGGGTGCGGTGCGGGACCTGACCAAACTGGACTGACCTGCTCCGCTCTCTCCCCCGGCGCTGTAACACCGACGGGGGAGAGGGCCTGCAGACCACTACTACGGCTTGGTCTGCACCGGCTCCTGCTCACTGAACTCCCGGATGAACAGTCCCCAGAAGGCCATGAACAGCGCCGCCACCAGGGGGCCCATCACGAACCCGTTGATGCCGAACATCACCAGCCCCCCCAGGGTCGACAGCAACACGATGTAATCCGGCAGCTTGGTATCCCGCCCCACCAGGATCGGACGCAGCAGGTTATCCGCCAGGCCAATGACAACAGCGCCAAACACCGTCAGCACGGTGGCCGGTACATAATCGCCGATCGCCACCAGGTAGATCGCAACCGGCACCCAGACCACCGCGGCACCCACGGCGGGCAGCAGCGAGAAGATCGCCATGACCACGCCCCACAGCACGGCACCGGTGATACCGAGTATCCAGAAGATCAGGCCACCAAGCGCCCCCTGTACAACGGCGATGAACAGGTTGCCCTTTACCGTTGCCCGGGTGACTTCGGCGAACTTGGTAAACAGCATGCGCTCGCGCTCGTCGCCCAGCGGCAACGCCTGGATCAGCAGTTCCACCAGGCGGGAACCGTCCCGCAGCAGAAAGAACGCCAGGTACGCCATCAGGGCGGTATTAAGGAAGAACTGGAAGGTGTTCTGCCCCAACCCCAGGGCCTGCTTGGCCAGGAACTGGCTGGCGCCGGCAATCCCCGAGGCCAGACGATCCCTCAGTTCGGCGAAATCCAGATTGAACTGGGCGAGGAAAGCCTCGATCGCCGGGAACGACTGGTTGATCTGGTCCAGGTACTGCCCGGGGCGAATATCGCCGTCCTGGATTTTCTGATAGATGGCCAGCCCCTCGGCCACCATGGTGGACACCAGGATCATGACCGGAATGATCACGATGAACAGGCAGATCAGCAGGGTCAGGAAGGCCACCAGACCGGACCGTTCGCCAATTCGCCGCGACAGCCACTGACGCACGGGGTGGAAGATCACGGCAATGGCCACGGCCCAGAAGATCGGCCCGGTAAATGGCTTGAGGAGGAAAAGGAAAGCCAGCGAAACCAGTAGCAGGCTTGCCAGGAAGGTCCAGCGCTCCAGGCTCTCGTACTTCATTGAACATCATTCCTTTGTACAGGTGGACGGACAGGGACCCGTGACCGGTCGGCCGGCAGCATGGCCAGTACGGTCCCGATGGAGTTATAGTAATTGGTTTGGACAATTCCGATAAAGGCCGCCTATGTCTCCCGACACAGTATGACCGGATTGGGGGCCGCAACGGAACCAGTTAGCACAGGAAAGGTCACAACGGTGTCAGGTAACGGCTTTAATGAGGAAACCGCATTGCAGGCCGCCGAGACCCTGGCCGGGGTTCTCGCGCGCCGGACCCATCGCCGCAAGGTCATGGGGCAGGAGGTGCTTGTGCCGGGCCAGCTGGGCGATGCACTGCGATTGCCGCAACTGATCAACCGCCTGCAGAGCCGGCAACAGCGACAAAGGGACCGCGCCGTGGAGGAGTTTGAAACCCTCTGGGACACCCTGTCCAACCTCACCCGACACCAGGTCTGCCGGGAACTTGACTGGTACGACCCCCGGGAACTCAGCTGGGAAGACAAGCGCTCCAACCGTCGCCCCCCACCGGAATCCTGACACCGCCCAATTGACGCGGTCTCCATGGGCCGTCGTTTATCCGCCGGTGAACCGATCGTAGGCATATTGACGTACTTGTCAGGCCACCTGTCAGACCTTTAATTGTCATATTGGCCCCGTATGGTGGACCCTGTGTTCCGTCCGATTTATCGTTGAGTCAGTGAGCGTCGGAAAGGAGCACCCGAAGAAAAGGAGCAAAATATGACTGAACATCACGATTTCTATGTCGCACGGCTGGCGGAACACAGCACGGTTCCAACCCTGCTGTGCGGTCATTGCCGGTCAATACTGTCACCCAACCGGATCTTTTCCAATGACGGTGAAAACCGTTATGACCTTCCCTGCATGACCATTGGCCTGTGCTCAGCGGACGACTGCGGTGCCGTGAACTGCTGCGACGAAGCCATGAAGGGCGCAGAACAGCAGCGTCACGAGAACCGGATCGCCGTCTGATTCAAATCGATAACGCTCTGTTACTGAAAGCACACACAACAAACCGCCATCTGCTCTAAGCTGTCCCCATTCAATCCTGTGTTTCGTCTGGTTAATTCACTGCGCACGCAGGCCATCGGCAGGCCTGCCATGCTGGAAGTCGGTGCATTAACCAGACGGAACACCCGGGGTCACGCTTGCAATCAGCCAGAGCAGTCGATGGTATGCGTATTCTGAGAACCGAAGACTCCCGTTTCCGGGATCTGCCGGACTTCCCTTACCCGCCGCAATTCACGGATGTCGGCACCGACACACCCCTGCGCCTCCACTACGTGGACCACGGCCCGACCGTGGCA
The DNA here is from genome assembly GCF_045449715.1 of Marinobacter shunpengi. NCBI lineage: Bacteria > Pseudomonadati > Pseudomonadota > Gammaproteobacteria > Pseudomonadales > Marinobacteraceae > Marinobacter > Marinobacter shunpengi. Next base: position 90,417 of record NZ_JBJJLA010000012.1, read on the forward strand.
GCCCCGGTGGTCCTGCTCCATGGCGAACATGGCTGGTCCTACCTGTACCGGCACATGATTCCGTCGCTGGCCGGGGCCGGCCTGCGGGTGCTGGCGCCGGACATGATCGGTTTCGGCAAATCCGACAAGCCGGAAAGCCAGGAAGACTACTCTTTCGAAAAACACCTGGACTGGCTGGAGAAATGGCTGCTTTCCCTGGACCTGGACAACATCACCCTGGTGTGCCAGAACCGCAGCTCACTGCTGGCCCTGGCGCTGGTGATGCGTCAGCCGGAACGGTTCAGGCGCATTATTGCCGCCAACGCCGTGATTCCCCGGGCCGGGCAGGACCATGCGCCGGTCTCCGGGCTCTGGCAGATGTTTGCACGCTATAGCCCCTGGTTCCCGGTACCCCAGCTGATCCAGCTAGGCACCACCCGACCGCTGAGCAGGACCGAGTTGGCCGCCTACGACGCGCCATTCCCGGACGACCGTTACAAAGCCGGTGCACGGTCCTTCGCCCGTGCCCTGCGACAGCATCACAAGGACCTGAACCGTCAGCGCCTGTGGCGTTTCCTGGAAGGATGGCAGAAGCCGTTCATTACCTGCTTCAGCGATTCGGATGCGGGCACCCGCGGCGGGCACCGGCCATTACAACGGCGTATTCCCGGGGCACTGGGCCAGCCCCATGTCACCCTGTCAGGCGGTCACTTCCTGCAGGAGGACGCCTCCGACAGCTTCGCCCGGGTGATCATTGATGCCTGCCGGCCAAGCCTGGCGGCCTGACCGGCTGCCACCCGCCAGCTCTATCCGAATACCGCCACGGTCTGACGGCTGATAGCCACCAGCTCTCCCTGACGGTTCCAGATCTGCGCATGCACGTTGCCGTACCCGTCGCTGGCCCGGTCAATGGAGGCGTGATAGAGCAACCAGTCGTCCGGCTTCACCGTCGGCAGCGGGTCCATCAGCTCCACCGACCAGGTCAGTGAACTGTTGGGAGCGAAGCTGGTCAGGTGGGACAGGGGAACCGGCGGCCAGGCGTCAATCAATGCCATGATGGCCGCTTCGTCCAGCTTTGAGGGCGCTTCCCGGAACTGCATCCATCCCCCCATATCGCGATGCTTCTGCCCGCTGAACGGGCGGCTGCCAAAACACCAACGCATTTCAATGAACTGGGCAAAGTTGGGCATCATACCCTCGATAAACGGGGTCGGCTCACAGTCCTCGGGGGCGGGCGCCTCCGGTGCCGGCAGTGGCGATACCGACACTTCGGACTCACGGCCACTGCCAAAGCTGCCAAGGGCAACCAGCCGGGTAGAGCCATCCTGCACCATGCGCAACAGCACCTGGCTTACCGACTTACCTTCCCGCAACAGTTCCACCTCCAGGGCCACCGGAATACCCGGCTCCACCGGTCCCACGAAGGACACCTGCATGGCACGCATGGGGCGCCCTGGGGTGACCACCGACTGCATCCGTTCACAGGCCAGCGCACCGGTCAGTCCACCAAAGGTGGCCCGGCCCTGCGCCCAGTTGGCGGGAATGATCACTTCGTTACGGGAAGCGGAAGCAAGGATGTCCTCAAGGGTCATGGCAATCTGAACTCCGGCTAATTAATAAGGATGCGTATTATCTGAGGCAAAAAGACTGCCCCAAATCCGCCCCCGGCACAAGTCGCACCGGCAACTACCTACCTGGTGGCGCTATAAATGCCTGTGACAACCGCGTATACTCCGCCCCGTCATTGTCAGCACGATGACCAGATCCATGGACGCCCCTTCCCGTAAGCGGCTGGTCCGTGACGATACCAGCCGGGTTTATGGGGTGAGATTAACAAGCTACCCCGACGCGCTCAGCCGGTAGCTTCAGGAGCCTCGCACCTTTTTTACCGGACCTGTTACAGGCCCGGATACCAGACTTGTGGCTCCCCCACCCCGAATACCAGGTAATTACATGTCCGAACAAACCTTCGCTGAACTCGGCCTCAACCCGGCCGTGCTTGAGGCTGTCCGTTCCGTTGGCTATGAAACCCCGTCACCGATCCAGGCCCAGGCCATCCCGGTGCTACTGGAAGGCCATCACCTGCTGGGCATCGCCCAGACCGGTACCGGCAAGACCGCCGCGTTTGCGCTGCCGCTGCTGAGCCGTATCGATGCCGACGACCTGTCCGCCCAGATTCTGGTGCTGACCCCCACCCGTGAACTGGCCATCCAGGTGGCGGAAGCGTTCACCACCTATGCCAGCGGCTTCCGCCAGCTCCACGTGCTGCCGATCTATGGCGGCGCCGACTTCGCACCGCAGCTCAAGGCCCTCAACCGGGGTGCCCAGGTCATTGTCGGCACCCCCGGCCGCCTGCTGGACCACCTGCGCCGCGGCAAGCTCAAGCTGAACAACATCAAGGCGCTGGTGCTGGACGAAGCCGACGAAATGCTGCGCATGGGCTTTATCGACGACGTGGAGGCAATCCTTGCCGCCACGCCGGATAGCTGCCAGCGCGCGTTGTTCTCGGCAACCATGCCGCCGGCCATCGCCCGGGTCGCCAACACCTACCTGAGCGATGCCCGGGAAGTGAAGATCAAGAGCGAAACCCGCACCGTCGAGCGTATTTCCCAGTTCGTGCTGCCCACCTTTGGTGACCGCAAGCTGGACGCCCTGACCCGCATCCTGGAGGTGGAGCCCATTGATGCGGCGATCATCTTCGTGCGCACCAAGGCGGAAACCACCCTGCTGGCCGAGAAGCTGGCCGCCCGCGGACACTCCGTCGCCCCCCTGAATGGCGACCTGAACCAGCGCCAGCGGGAACAGACGGTGGAAGACCTCAAGCGCGGCAAGAAGGACATCATTATCGCCACCGACGTGGCGGCCCGGGGCCTGGATGTGCCCAGGATCACCCACGTCATCAACTATGACGTGCCCTACGACAGCGAAGCCTATATCCACCGTGTAGGCCGTACCGGTCGCGCCGGCCGTACCGGCAAGGCAATCCTGCTGGTCACCCCCCGGGAGCGGAGCTGGCTGCGCACCCTGGAGCGGGCCACCAACTCGCCCATGGAATCCTACGAACTGCCGACACCGGCCGCCCTGCAGAAACTGCGCCAGGAACAGTTCGAACAACAGCTCCTGGGCTTCGCCGAGGATGGCAAGCTGGCCAAGGCTATGGGCCTGCTGGACGATATTGCCGAGCGCAATGATATCGACATGGCCATGCTGGCCGGTGCCCTGGCCTGCTGGATGGAATCGGCCCAGCCGGGATCACTGCCCCTGGAAACCCCGTCCGAGCTGCCGATTCCGTCGGCACGTCCGCCCAAGGGCAAGGGCGGCCCCGGCGGCCGGCAGGGCCGGCCTCGTGGCAACTTCAAGAAAGGTGGTTCGGGCAAGCCCGGCGGTTATCGCGGCAAGCCGGGTGGCAAACCCGGTGGCAAGCGGGACGGTTTCAAGCCCGCCGGTAAACGCCGTCAGGACGCCTGAGGGCGCTGGTAGACCACGAAACTGTAGTCGTAGGGGTTGTTATCGGACGCGGAGAAATCCTCCCGTCCGAGTTCCTGCCATTGCTCCAGGTTCACTTCCGGGAAGAAGGCATCCCCTTCAACCTCGGCGTGGACCTGGGTAATGTAGATACGGTCGGTTTCCGGCAGCACGGCCTCGTAGATCTGACCTCCCCCGATCACCATCACCTCATCAATGCCATCGAGCATTGCCTGGGCTTCAGCCTTTTTGAATGCCTCCTCAAGCGTCGCCACCCTGGCCACGCCTTCGGGCAACTCCAGTTCCTTTGATGACACCACGATGTTGAGCCTGCCCGGCAGTGCCCTGCCAATGGATTCCCAGGTTTTGCGGCCCATGATGATGGGCTTGCCCATGGTGGCCTGCTTGAAATACTTCAGATCCCCCGGCAGGTACCACGGGAGTTTGTTGTTGCGGCCTATGACCCGGTTTCGGGACATGGCTACTATTAGTGCTTTTCTCATTGGAGCGGGCCTTCATGGACTGGTGCATGGACAGCTACCGGGTAAGGCTTTCCGGAACACGCCGTAAATCCGTCCCTGGAGGCTCTTCAAAAACGTCCCTGTTTTTGAAGGTTCCGGAAAGCCTTACCCGGCATCTGCCCCCAAACAATGGCGATGTCCTCAAGTACCGAAGGACAACGCTGGATTCAGTTTCATTAGGCGGTGTAGTCAAAGCTGGAGAAGCTTACTCAATGCTTTGGGTGTACGAGTGCCCAGGGCCTTTTTCTGAAACCTTCAAAAAGAGGGACCTTTTTGAAGAGCCTACATGGACGTACTTGCGGCGTGTTTCAGAAAAAGGCCCCGGGGGCTCGTGCACATGCACCAAAACAAGCGGGCCAACCCAACTCAGACCACCAACACAAATCAGATAGCAATAGGCGCCTTAATCACACCCTGAGGCTCATACCCCTCAACCTCAAAGTCTCCATACTCGTAATCAAAGATCGAATCCGGCTTACGCAGAATCCGAAGTGTAGGCAACCACCCAGGCTTGCGTTTCAACTGCTCAAACACAATGTCGTCGGTCAGGTGGTTCTGGTACAGGTGACAGTCACCAAAGGTGTGCACAAACTCGCCTACCTCCAGATCACACTGCTGCGCGATCATATGGGTCAGCAGACTGTAGGATGCAATATTGAACGGCACCCCCAGGAACAGGTCCGCACTGCGCTGGTAGAGCTGGCAGGACAGCCGGCCGTCCGCCACATAGAACTGGAACAGACAGTGGCAGGGTGCCAGGGCCATACGGCCCTCCCGGGCGTTATCCTGGGGACTCATGGACTCGTCCGGCAACTCGGCCGGGTTCCAGGCTGTGACGATATGGCGGCGGGAGTTTGGCTTGGTGCGGATCTGCTCAATCACCTCGCTGATCTGGTCCACCACCCGGCCATCGGGGCACTGCCAGCTGCGCCACTGCTTGCCATAGATCGGTCCCAGGTCACCATTGTCCAGCGCCCACTCATCCCAGATACTGACCTTGCGTTCCTTGAGCCAGTTATTGTCCGTGGAACCCTGAAGGAACCACAACAGCTCATAGATAATGCTGCGCAGGTGCACCTTCTTGGTGGTCAGCAGCGGGAAGCCCTGCTCCAGGTCAAACCGCAACTGGCGCCCGAACACCGATCGGGTCCCCACCCCCGTGCGGTCCCCCTTGTCGGTGCCGTTGGCGACCACATCGTTCATTAGATCAAGGTAGGCTTTCATGACTTCACGCCTCTGTATGCAAACACCATCAGCAGGGCACCGGCGATGACCATCGGCAGCGAAAGCAACTGCCCCATGGTCAGCCAGTCGAAGGCCAGGTAACCCAACTGGGAATCCGGCTGACGGAAGAATTCAACGATAACCCTGAAACAGCCGTACAGGATCAGGAACAACCCGGAAACCGCCATGGTCGGGCGCAGTTTCGATGAGAATAGCCAGAGAATAACAAAAAGCGCCACGCCCTCCAGGGCAAACTGGTAAAGCTGTGACGGGTGCCGTGCCAGCGCATCCGGCGCCTGGGGAAACACCATACCCCACGGCACATCCGTCGAGCGCCCCCAGAGTTCACCGTTGATGAAGTTACCGATGCGCCCTGCCCCCAGACCCACGGGCACCAGTGGCGCCACGAAATCCGCGATGCGGAAGAAACCGCAGCCCAGTTTGCGCCCGTACCACCACATGGCGAGCATGACGCCAATCAGGCCGCCATGGAAGGCCATCCCCCCTTCCCAGACCCGCAACAACCACAGCGGGTCTGCGACAAACTGGTCGAAATTGTAGAACACCACATAGCCGAAGCGGCCCCCGAGGATCACGCCCAGGGCGATATAGAACAGCAGGTCACCCACCTGCTGCTCGTTAAGCGGGGTCCACTCCTTGCGGGCGCGAACCTTGCCCAGCCACCAGCCCACGGCGAATCCCACCAGGTAGGTCAGGCCATACCAGTGGATCTTCAGGGGACCAACCGAAATGGCCACGGGATCGAACTGCGGGTGTTTGAGCATGCACAAACCTCAGAAAAGGAAACGGGTGCCAACAATCAGCAACAGAACGGCAAACAGACGTTTCAGCAGTTTGGCATCCAGCCTGTGGGCCAGGATGGCGCCGAAGCGAGCAAAGATCACACTGGTCGCCACGATACCCACCATCGCCGGCAGGTAGACAAAACCGACGGCATAGTCCGGCAACAACGGGTTGCCCCAGCCGGTCCAGAGGTTGGTGGCGGCACCGGCGATAGCGATGGGCAGGCCGCAGGCCGCCGAGGTGGCCACTGCCTGTTGTATCCGCACGCTACGCCAGCTCAGGAAGGGCACCGTCAGCGTGCCACCACCAATGCCGAAAATGGCCGATCCCCAGCCGATGACCGTGCCGGCCACTGACAGCAACGGCTTGCCGGGCTCAGGCCTGGCGGTTGTCGGGTTGAGGTCGAGCAGCATCTTCAGCCCCACCAGGATGACAAACACACCGATGATGAGTTCCAGTGCTTCTCCACTTAACAGTGACGCCGTCCAGGCACCGAGTGCCGCACCCACCACGATACCCACCACCATGGGACGAAACAGCTCCCAGCGCACCGCGCCTTTCTGGTGGTGGGAGCGGATGGAACTGACGGAGGTGAACACAATGGTCGCCAGGGACGTACCCACAGCCAGGTGGGCAGCGATGTCGGCACTGATGCCCTGCAGCCCGAAACTGAAGATCAGCACCGGTACGATCACCAGGCCGCCACCAATACCGAACAGCCCCGCCAGGATGCCGGCCAGGGCGCCAAGGGCCAGATAGAGCCCGAATACCAGAACCAGGGACATGCACACCACCGTCCATCGAAAATCAAAGCGTGTATCATACACAAAGCATCAGGGGTCAGCATTTCCCCCCTCCAGCAATCAGACGGAAACCTATGTGCCTTATCCTCTTTGCCATTGACCAGCACCGCGACTTCCCCCTGGTACTGGCCGCCAATCGTGACGAGTTCCATGACCGCCCCACCACGCCCATGCACTGGTGGCCGGACAGCGACCTGCTGGCAGGCCGTGATGACCGCTCCGGCGGCACCTGGCTGGCGATATCGCGGGCTGGCGTGGTCAGCGCCGTAACCAACGTGCGGGAAGGCAGTGCCGAACCCGGGCGGCTGACGCGGGGCAAGCTGCCCCTGATGGTCCAGCAGCAACCCAGGCAGGAGGTGCAGCAATACCTGGCCGACAACGGCAACCTGTACGCCGGTTTCAACCTGATCCAGGTCACCCCGGAACAGGGCTGGCACTCTCGTCACGGTTGGTACTCTAGTTACGGTTGGTACTACAGCAACCGGGACGCCCACCCGGGCCGTAACCTGCACCGGGGCAGCTATGGTGTCAGCAACCACCTGCTGCAGAGCCCCTGGCCGAAACTGGTACGACTCCGGGAACAGCTTCGGGAAACCCTTGCCCAGTGCAACCCGGACGCTCCGGATGCCCTGCACCGCACACTGATGACGCAGCTGAAGGACACGACACCGGCCCCGGATCACCTGCTGCCCGATACCGGTATCGGGCTGGAACAGGAACGGTTCCTGTCGTCGCCGTTTATCCGTTCCGACCTCTACGGAACCCGGGCCAGCACCATAATCACGGTTGGCCGTGATGGCGAGGTCCGGGTGACGGAGCAGACCTGGTCGCGGGGTGGCGCTCCAGACAACCTGCAGAATTTCTGCTGGCAAGTGCCAGGTAACGGCTGACATTCATCGGCGAAGGTTCGGCCCCGATGATCGCTCTGGTATACTTGCCGCAACCCAACGCGCCTCGTGAAGCTGACGGAGAGCCCCATGGCTGATACCCCGGAAACCACATCCATTGCCGATTTCGAGAAGTCCCTCGCCGAGCTGGAAGGGCTGGTCAGGGACCTGGAGCAGGGGGAGCTGTCCCTGGAGCAGTCGCTGGGTGCCTTTGAACGAGGTGTCAGGCTGACCCGGGAATGTCAGCAGGCGTTGCGACAGGCGGAGCAACGGGTACAGCAACTGGTGGAGCGGGAAGACGGCAGCCTGGAGGCCCAGCCGTTCAATCCGCCGGAAGACGATGGGGAGCAGGGCTGACAATGCACCACGCCTCCACCGGTGACTTCCTTGCCACTTGCGCCTCCCTTACCGACGACGCTCTGACCCGTCGCCTGCCCGATGACACCACGGAGCCCCGTCGCCTTCATGGTGCCATGCGTTACAGCGTGCTGGGTGGCGGCAAGCGCATCCGTCCGGCCCTGGCCATGGCCGCCGCCACCGCCGTGGGCGGGCAACCGCAACAGGCGCTGATGGCCGCCTGTGCCGTCGAGTTGATCCACGCCTACTCGCTGATTCACGACGATCTCCCGGCCATGGACGATGACGAGCTGCGCCGGGGGCGCCCCACCACCCATATCCAGTACGACGAAGCCACCGCCATCCTGGCCGGCGATGCCTTGCAGGCCCTCGCCTTCGAATGGCTGTCCACCGACCCGTCACTGACTGCAGAGGCTCGCCTGGAGATGGTGCAGCGGCTCGCCTTGGCCAGCGGTAGCACCGGCATGGTGGGCGGCCAGGCCATCGACCTGGGGGCGGTAGGGCAGCAGCTGTCCCTGGACGACCTGGAGCAGATGCATCGACGCAAGACCGGTGCCCTGATCGAGGCGAGCGTGCAACTTGGCGTACTGTCCGTAGCGGGCGCCAGCGCCGGGAACCCTCACCAGGAGCCTCTTGCCCAATACGCCCGGGCCATCGGCCTGGCCTTCCAGGTACAGGATGACCTGCTGGACATCGAGGGGGACACCAGCGTGATCGGCAAGCCCCAGGGCTCTGACCAGGCCCGTAGTAAACCTACCTACCCGGCGCTGATGGGGGTTGACGGTGCCCGGGACTATCTTGCCACACTGTTGCAACAATGCAGGGAAACCCTGGCGGACTTTGGTCCGGAAGCGGACGCCCTCAGGGGCATGGCGGAATTCGTGGTGTCGCGACGCTACTGAAACCGCCCCCTCCATCGCCTATAATGGACGCTTTAGCCTGTGGGACGTCAGTCGGACCATGGCCGTAACGTTCCCCTCAATCACCGAGACAAGACCCGGACGGATGCAGGAATCAGATATTTTCAAGGAAATCCCCACCCAGCGCCCCCATACACCGCTGCTGGACGGGATTGACACGCCAGACCAGCTACGCCTGTTGTCGGAGGAAGAACTGCCGGCACTGGCCCGGGAACTGCGTGCGTTCCTGCTCTGGACCGTTGGGCAGTCTGGCGGACATTTCGGTGCCGGCCTGGGTGTGCTGGAGCTGACCGTAGCCCTGCACTATGTCTTCAATACCCCGGAAGACCGCCTGGTATGGGATGTGGGCCACCAGGCCTACCCCCACAAGATCCTCACCGGTCGCAAGGAACGGATGGGCAGCATCCGCCAGAAGGACGGCCTGGCCGGCTTCCCCAAGCGGTCGGAAAGCCAGTACGACACCTTTGGCGTGGGCCACTCCAGCACCTCCATCAGCGCCGCCCTGGGCATGGCCCTGGCTGCCCGGCAGCAGCAGACCGGCCGCCGCAGCATCGCGGTGATCGGCGATGGTGCCATGACCGCGGGCATGGCCTTCGAGGCCCTGAACCACGCCGGTCACCTGGATGCAGACATGCTCGTGATCCTGAACGACAACGACATGTCCATTTCCAAGAATGTGGGCGGCCTGTCCAACTACTTCGCCCGCCTGCTGTCCAGCCGTACCTACAACCAGGTGCGGGACAGCGGCAAGAAGGTGCTGCAGGCGGCACCGCCGCTGATGGCCCTGGCCCGCAAGACCGAGGAGCACTTCAAGGGCATGATTGCCCCCGGCACCCTGTTCGAGGAGCTGGGCTTCAATTACATCGGCCCCATCGACGGCCACGACCTGCCGCTGCTGGTGGATACCCTGCAGAACATCCGTGAGCTGGATGGCCCCCAGTTCCTCCATGTGGTGACCCGCAAGGGCAAGGGATTTGCACCAGCGGAGGACGACCCCATTGGCTATCACGCCATCAACAAGATCGAACCGCTGCCACCGAGCAAGCCGGAGCCGGTGAAGCCCAAGCCGAAACTGCCGAAATATGCCAACGTATTCGGCCAGTGGCTGTGCGATGCGGCGGAGCAGGACGAGCGCATCGTCGGCATCACGCCGGCCATGTGCGAAGGCTCCGACCTGCTGGCCTTTTCGAAGCGTTTTCCGGACCGTTACCACGACGTGGCCATTGCCGAGCAGCATTCGGTCACCCTGGCAGCAGGCCTGGCCTGTGATGGCGCCAAGCCGGTGGTGGCGATCTATTCCACTTTCCTGCAACGGGCCTATGACCAGTTGATCCATGACGTGGCCATCCAGAATCTGGATGTGCTGTTTGCCATCGACCGGGCTGGCCTGGTGGGCGAGGATGGCCCGACCCATGCCGGCGCGTTCGACCTGAGCTACCTGCGCTGCGTGCCGAACATGGTGGTAATGACGCCGTCGGATGAGAATGAGACCCGGCAGTTGCTGCACACCGGGCTGATGTACCACGGCCCGGCCGCCGTGCGGTACCCCCGGGGGACCGGTCCGGGTGCGATGATCGAGCAGGAACTGAAGACCCTGCCGATTGGCGAGGGCCGTGTGGTCCGGGAAGGCGAATCGGTGGTCATCCTGAATTTCGGGACACGACTGTCCGCGGCCCTGGAGGCGGCCGACAAGTTCAATGCGACGGTGGCGGACATGCGTTTTGTGAAGCCACTGGACGAACGCCTGGTGGCGGAGCTGGTGGCGTCCCACGATGTGGTGGTGACCCTGGAGGAGAATACCGTTGCCGGGGGGGCCGGCAGTGCGGTGACGGAGTTCCTGAACCGGGAGGGGATCGCGAAGGCGGTGCTACAACTGGGGCTGCCGGACCGCTATGTGGACCATGGCAAGCACGGGGAGCTGCTCACTGAGGTCGGGCTGGATGCCGCTGGCATCGAGGCGTCTATTCGCAAGCGGCTGGCTGCCGGCAAACCAGATCTGAAGGCTGCCCCGTAAGCCCGGACGGGGGAAGTGGACGCTAGCTTTATGGAATCCCGATATGGCGGGCTGGCGCCAGGGTAAGGGGAGCTTTCTCCGCTGCAATTCACGGTCCGTCCCTGGACCGACCTTGCAGCGCGACCTCCTTGTCGCCGCTCCGAAAGCTCCCCTCACCCTGACACCGTCAGACGACCTGTGGAGTCAGCCGCTTTCGGACCTGGCCTTCCTGCGTGTAAAAAAACTACTCCGGATCGTCGTCCTGATGCGTCTCCAGCCAGTGCCCCAGCTTGCTCTGCTTGGTGTCCAGGTAATGTTCGTTGTGGGGGTTACGGCCAACGTGGAGGGGAACCCGCTCGACAACATCGATACCCAGGCCACGCAGGGAATCCACCTTGCGGGGGTTGTTGGTCATCAGACGGAGGCTGCGGATGCCCAGATGATCGAGCATGTCCTTGCACATGCTGTAGTCCCGCAGGTCAGCAGCAAAGCCCAGGCGCTCATTGGCTTCCACCGTGTCGGCACCCTCGTCCTGTAGCTTGTAGGCGCGGATCTTGTTGAGCAGCCCGATGCCACGGCCTTCCTGGCGCAGATACATGAGAATCCCCCGCCCCTCCTTTGCGATGCTTCTCAAGGCTTCCTCAAGCTGGTAGCCACAGTCACACCGCATACTGTACAGGGCATCACCGGTCAGGCACTCAGAGTGAGTACGGGCCAGCATGGGCTGGTCACTGTCCAGGTCTCCCAGTGTCAGGGCAACATGCTCCTTGCCCGTGTCCGGTTCCTCGAAACCGTGCATTTGAAAAACGCCAAAAGGCGTGGGCAGGCGACAGGTCTGGATGTAGCGAACAGCCACAGTGTTTCCTCGTGAGTCCTAAATGCAATGAGCGGGGCATTCTAGCAGATGGCGGCCAGTCGGCGTAGTTCCAGATATCCCGTATACCCCCACAAAGCTTATGGAAAGTGTGAAAACCCTTCTAGATACGCCTAGCAGGAAAATTCGGATGGCCTACACACATGCATGAAGGGCAGGTACCGGGTAGGGCTTTCCGGAACCTTCAAAAACAGGGACGTTTTTGAAGAGCCTACAGGGACGTATCTACGGCGTGTTCCGGAAAGCCCTACCCGGTACCTGACCCTCCACCAAAATGCGAGCACTACTCCGCCTGCCAATGCCCGCTGCGACCACCCTTTTTCTCCAGCAGGCGTACGGCCGTAATCTCCATACCCCGATCCACCGCCTTGCACATATCGTAGAGGGTCAGCGCCGCAACGCTGACGGCGGTCAGCGCCTCCATCTCGACGCCGGTCTGGCCAGCCAGCTTGCAGCGGGCTTCAATATGCACCGATGACGGCTCCTGCTGTGGCGTGAACGCCAGCTTGACCGAGGACAGGTTCAGGGCGTGGCACAGGGGGATCAGGTCATGGGTCTTCTTGGCCGCCATGATGCCGGCTACCCGGGCCACGGCCAGTACATCGCCCTTGGGGTGCTCACCGTCCACGATCATCGCCAGGGTTGTCGGGTCCATCAGGATCCGCCCCTCGGCAACCGCTTCACGCTCGGTCACCTCCTTGCTGCCCACATCCACCATGCGGGCCGCGCCCTGGTCATCCAGGTGGGTCAGTTTGCTCATATTGCCTCCGGTCTGTTGTCGGGTGCGATCCACCACCAGGAGATACCGGCAATGCCCTGGGCGCCGGCCTGTATGGCCTTGTCGAGATAATCCGGGCCGACGCCCCCCAGGGCATAGACCGGCAGTACCGCGTTGTCCGTCAGTTCGGCGAACCGATCCCACCCCATGCCTTCGGCCTCCGGATGGGAGGGGGTGGCAAGCACAGGCCCCAGGGTGGCGTAGTCCGCCCCGATGGCCGCCGCATGGGCCAGTTCCTCGGCGTTGTGGCAGGACACCCCGAACCAGCGGTCATCCGGCACCGGTCGCTCCGTCAGCAGGGCCGCCCGACGCCAGCTCAGGTGCACCCCGGCCACCGGCAGATCCGCCACCAGTTCCGGGCAGTCATGCACCATCACGGAGGTATCAGGCAGGCGCTGCAGGCCTTGCCCCACCGCTCCAGTGTACGCCTCCGATGTCAGGGATGGCAGGCGCAGGAGCACCAATGGAGGTGTCTTGTTTCCAGCTCCCCGGACACAGCCCTCGACTGCATCCCCGACCGTGCTCACGTCACCGGTGATGGCCAGTTGTCGTGGCAGCCGGATGGCGCTGATGATGGGCCGGTTGGCAGCGGGAAAGTCACTGGCCGTCAGTTCCTCCGGCGCCAGCCAGAATACCGGCTGGCCCTCCACACCGTGGGGTGATCCCGTGGAATCATGGGTCTGCCAGACGTCCAGCAGCACTTCCTTGTCGCCGTAGTCATGGCGTATACGAATCAGGGGTTCCAGCCTTTCCGGGGAGACGCTGACGGCGGTTTCCTCCAGCAGTTCACGGGCCAGGGCCTGCTGAACACCCTCGCCAGGTTCCACCTTGCCACCGGGAAACTCCAGCAGGCCTCCCTGATGGGCACCGTCGGGGCGCCGGGCGATAAGGATGCGGCCATCACGCCAGATCACCCCCACCGCTACGTGGACAAGCTTACGGGTGCCTTCGGCCATCAGGTGCGATACTCCGCATTGATGGTGACATAGTCATGGGAGAAGTCGCAGGTCCACACGGTTTCCTCAATGCGTCCACGCTTGAGATCGATGCGGATGGTGATTTCCTCCTGGTCCATCACCGCCTGGCCCCTTTCCTCGGTGTAGTCGTCGGCACGACCACCTTCCCGCACCAGACAGACCTCCCCCAGGAAGATCTCCACGGCATCCAGGTCGAGCCCGTCGACACCGGCACGGCCGACCGCGGCCAGGATCCGCCCCCAGTTGGGGTCGGAGGCAAACAACGCAGTCTTCACCAGGGGCGAGTGGGCGACAGTATAGGCCACATCCAGCGCTTCCCGCTGGCCAGCGGCGCCGGTGACATTGATGGTGACAAACTTGGTGGCACCCTCCCCGTCCCGGACAATGGCATGGGCCAGTTCCAGGTAGACCGACTGCAAGGCGTCCCTCAGGGACTCATAGTGTTCGCTTTCGATCGTGGCCACGCCAGCACCGGACTGGCCGGTGGCGATCAGCATACAGGCATCGTTGGTGGAGGTGTCGCCATCAATGGTGATGCGATTGAAGGACTTCTCACCCAACTCACTGCTCAGCCTCTGCAGGACCGCCGGCGATATCGAAGCGTCGGTGGCGATAAAGCCCAGCATAGTAGCCATGTTCGGGCGGATCATGCCGGCTCCTTTGCTCATGCCCGAGATCGTCACCGTGCGGCCATCGATGTCCAATTGCCGGGTGGCACCCTTGGGGCGGGTATCGGTGGTCATTATGCCCGCTGCGGCCTGGGCCCAGTTGTTGGCGGACAGGTTGGCCAGGGCGTCCGGCAGGGCCGCCACGATCCGGTCCACGGGCAGCGGTTCGCCGATGACCCCGGTGGAGAACGGCAGTACCGAATGCGCCTTCACACCCGCTTCCCCTGCCAGAGCCTCACAGCATTTATTGGCATCCTTCAGGCCCCTGGCGCCAGTACCCGCATTGGCATTGCCGGTATTGATCAGCAGGTAGCGGGGCTCACCCTCCGCCAGGTGCTCCCGGGTCACATGGACCGGCGCGGCACAGAACTGGTTGGTGGTGAAGATGCCGGCTACCCGGCTGCCCTTTGCCAGTTCCAGGACCACCACATCCTTTCGGCCCGGCTTCTTGATGCCGGCGCTGGCGATGCCGAGCCTGACCCCCGCCACGGGATGGAAGGGTTCTGGTAACGTTGCGGGACCTACCGCCATAACTTCCTCCTTTGCCGACCGGTCCGGGACCGGCCCTCTGAAATCGTGTCTGAAGATAAAAAAACCCGCAGCCCCGGTGGTTCGGAGGTGCGGGTTATTCTGGTTCGGTTCAGTGCGGCGTCAGGCGATCTTGCCGCAGCACTGCTTGTACTTCTTGCCGGACCCGCACGGACAGGGCTCGTTTCGGCCCACCTTTCGGTCCTGGCGGACATAGGTTTCCGGCGTGGCTCCACTGGCCCGGTCACCTTCACCCTGCCCCTGGCTGCCCTGCTCAGCCTGGGTCGCACTGGTCTGGTCGTGGCGCATGCGGGCGGCGGCCAGATCCTTCTCCAACTGCTCGCGGCGCTGGCGCTCAACCTCTTCCATTTCCTCGCGGGTCTGGACCTTCACATGGCAGAGCACCCGGGTAATGTCACGCTTCATGCTGTCCAGCATGGCCTCAAACAGATTGAAGGCCTCGCGCTTGTATTCCTGCTTGGGATTCTTCTGGGCATAGCCCCGCAGGTGGATACCACGACGCAGGTGGTCCATGTTGGACAGGTGCTCCTTCCACAGGGTGTCCAGCACCTGAAGGAAAACCTGCTTCTCGAACTTGCGCATGGAATCGGCGCCCACCACCTCTTCCTTGGTCCGGTAGGCGGCGACAATCTCTTCCAGGATGCGTTCGCGCAGTTTTTCCTCGTAAAGTTTCTTGTCCTCGTCCAACCACTGCTGGATGGGCAGCTCGATGGACATCTCTGATGCCAGGTGGGTTTCCAGGCCAGGCACATCCCACTGCTCCGGCATGCTCTGGGGTGGAATAAACTCGCTGATGGTCTCTTCCACCACGTCGGCGCGGATGCCATCGATCATTTCCGACACATCCTCGGAGGCCATCACCTCGTTCCGCTGCTCGTAGATCACGGTCCGCTGGTCGTTGGCCACATCGTCGTATTCCAGCAGGGTCTTCCGCATGTCGAAGTTGCGGCCTTCCACCTTGCGCTGGGATTTCTCGATGGCGTTGGTGACCATGCGGTGCTCAATGGCCTCGCCCTTCTTCATGCCCATGGCCTGCATTAGCTTCTTGACCCGGTCCGGGGCGAAGATGCGCATCAGGTTGTCTTCCAGGGACAGGAAGAAACGGGAGGAACCCGGGTCCCCCTGACGGCCGGCGCGGCCCCGGAGCTGGTTGTCGATCCGGCGGGATTCGTGGCGTTCGGTACCAATGATGTGTAGGCCACCGGCCGCCAGTACCTGCTGGTGACGCTCTTCCCACTCCGCCTTGATGGTGTCGATCTGCTCTTGGGTGGGCTCTTCCAGGGAAGCCACCTCGGTTTCCCAGTTACCACCCAGCATGATGTCGGTACCCCGACCAGCCATGTTGGTGGCGATGGTGACGGCCCCCGGGCGACCGGCCTGGGCAATTACCTGGGCCTCGCTCTCGTGGTGCTTGGCGTTGAGAATCTTGTGCTCGATACGGGCCTTCTTGAGCAGTGCCGACAGCACCTCCGATGCCTCCACCGAGGCGGTACCCACCAGCACCGGGCGGTTCTCCGCGGTCACATCCTTGATTTCGTCAATGATGGCGTGGAACTTCTCTTCCTGGGTGAGGTAGATCAGGTCGTTGTAGTCGGTACGCTGGATCGGCTTGTTGGGCGGAATCACCACCACATCCAGGCCGTAGATCTGGCGGAATTCGAAGGCTTCGGTATCGGCAGTACCGGTCATCCCCGCCAGCTTGTCGTACATGCGGAAATAGTTCTGGAAGGTGGTGGAGGCCAGGGTCTGGCTCTCGGCCTTGATGTCGACCCCTTCCTTCGCCTCGATGGCCTGGTGCAGGCCTTCGCTCCAGCGACGGCCCGGCATGGTGCGACCGGTGTGCTCATCCACGATCACCACCTGGCCATTCTGTACCAGGTAGTCCACCTCACGGTGGAACAGGTGATGGGCACGCAGGGCGGAATGGACGTGGTGCAGCAGGGCCAGGTTGGCGGCGGAGTAGAGGTTGTCCCCCTCCTTCAGCAGTCCCCGGTCCAGGAGCAGTTGTTCCACTTTCTCATGGCCGGATTCGGTGAGCTCCACCTGCCTGGACTTCTCGTCGATGGTGAAGTCGCCGGTGGGCTCACCCTCATCCTCGGGTACCTCACCCTTCTCCAGGGACGGGATCAGGGTGTTGATTTCCCGGTACAGTTTGGAGCTGTCTTCGGCGGCACCGGAGATGATCAGCGGGGTGCGGGCCTCGTCGATGAGGATGGAGTCCACTTCGTCCACGATGGCGTAGTTCAGGGGGCGCTGGACCTTGTCCTGGGTGCTGAACGCCATGTTGTCGCGCAGGTAGTCGAAACCGAACTCATTATTGGTGCCGTAGGTAATATCCGCCTGGTAGGCTTCACGCTTCTCTTCCGGCGGCTGCCCGGACACCACCACGCCCACGGTCATGCCCAGGAAACGATAGAGCTTGCCCATCCATTCGGCGTCCCGGCGGGCGAGGTAGTCGTTCACCGTCACCACGTGGACACCACGACCGGCCAGGGCGTTCAGGTACACCGACGCGGTGGCCACCAGGGTCTTGCCCTCCCCGGTCTTCATCTCGGCAATGTGGCCTTCATGGAGGGTCATGGCGCCAATAAGCTGCACATCGAAGTGACGCATGCCCATGACCCGGCGGCTGGCCTCGCGCACGGTGGCGAAGGCATCCGGAAGCAACTGGTCCAGGGTCTCGCCTTTCTCCAGACGGTCCCGGAATTCCGTGGTCCTGGCCTGCAACTGATCGTCTGACAGCCCTTCGAGGGATTCCTCGAGTGCGTTGATGCGCGATACCACCTTACGCATCCTTTTGACCTCGCGGGCGTTTTTACTGCCGAACATCTTCGTTGCAAGCTTCGTGAACATAGACCACTGCTTCTTTGATTAAACGGAGGAAGCCGGCATTCTAACCTTATTTTGCAAGAGGACAAAAGGCGGCCGACTTCAGGCATGGCGGGAAATACCCCGGAAACCGGGGCTGGATCACATGGAGCGGGCGGACCGACGACTTATCGACCGGTCACGGACACATCAGGGCGCGATTTCTGCCGCACTGACTCCTAACGGGACGCCCGCTGGATATAGGTCACCGGGTTGCGGGCCTTGCCATTCTGCAAGACTTCGAAATGCACATGGGGGCCGGTGGAGCGGCCGGTGGATCCCATGGTGGCAATGGCCTGGCCCTTCTGGACCACCTGGCCAACCTCCACTTCCACGGTCTTGGCATGGGCATAGCGGGTAACCAGGCCGCCACCATGGTCAACCTCCACCAGGTTGCCGTAGCCATGGCGCTCACCGGCAAAGGTGACCACACCGGCGGCCACCGAGATAATGTCACTGCCGTCCTTGCCGGCGAGGTCCACACCGTTGTGCCAGGTACGCTTGCCACTGAAGGGATCGGTCCGATAACCAAATGGCGACGACAGCCAACCCCAGGTGATGGGCCGGCCTTCCACAAAGCGCTCGTCTTCCATGCGACGATTGGAAATCAGCGTATCCAGCAGACGCAGTTGCTGCTCCCGATCGCGGATTCGCCGGTCAAGCTGGTTGATCAGTTGCGTCAACTGGGGCGTGGTGAAGGAACGGGCCGTGCCGGCTTCCTCCTCCGGACCGCCCACCGCAGGCGCTTCATCGAAGTTGAACTCGTCAGCGGCGACGGCGCCATTGTCCACAAAGCGCTGCCCCAGGGCATCCAGCCGCAGGAGGCGGCCCTGCATTTCACCCAGCCGCAGGGTCATGGCATCCACCTGCTCGCGGGCATCCCGCTCCAGTTCCGCCAGTTGCTTTTCCTGATCCTGGAGAGTTTCATGCCACTGGGCCAGGATATAGGAGGGCACCACCGGGCGGTCGGCAACCCGTGCCATAGCCGCCTGGTAACCGGCCCAGGCACACAGGGCCACGACAGCCAGTGCGAAAGCCGCAGCCACCAGGATACCGCCAGGATGCAGCGTGAAGACTTTCGAACGACCGTGGTTCTGACCTACAAGGATGATGTTCATTGTCTCTAACCAATAACGTGTTATGAACAATCCCTGTCCCGACGACCGATTCCTTTCCCTGGCGACCCCGGAAGCGTTTACCTCCCCGGTTGGTCGTCACTCTGAAATCTGGCCTGATCATAAACCGGACGTGACCATTAAAAGGAGAAGGATGTCTTCCTTTTGGCTGTCAGGCTGTTACGCTTTGTTAACGGCCTCCAGGCCCGCCACGGGCCATAGAGACCGGTTGAAGTCAGTGATACGCGGATCACTGCCACCCGAAGACTGGCTAATACTTGCACAGAAGGCAAAGCTCCCATAGCGCGGGATATACTTTGGCACCGACTGTCACGGAACTGCGCCACAAGGGACACTAGTGTATACAAACCACAGCTATCACGTCGAATTCGGAAACCGTCATGAAGACCAGACCATCACTTTCCCTTACCCCTGACAATCAGGAGCAGTCCCACCACCTGAGGGAACTGGTGGCCAGGGCGACGATGCACCAGAAGGCGGAGCAGCGGGTCCTGCAGTCCGTACCGGAGGAGCTCGCCAACGGCGTTCGCTTCGTCAGCTACCGGGACGGGGAACTGGTCCTGCAGACCGACAGTGCGACCCGGGCCAGCCAGTTACGGTTCCGGCAACAGGAAATCATGGCCGACCTGCGTCGGGAAGAAGCGTTTGAATTCGTCTGGAAACTGAAGGTGAAGGTGCGCCCCGGACGCTATTCACTGAAGAAGCCGCCCTCACCGATGACCCTCAGCAAAGAAAATGCCCGGCTCCTCGAAGAGGAGGCCGGGCACACGAAGGATAAAGCTTTACGCGAGGTTCTCGAAAAACTCGCCAGTCACGCAAGCGACCGTTCCGGCTGAGGCGTCCCGCCTCAGGCCGATGCAGCCAGCACAGGCTTCATGTAGGAGATGGGTGCGGTCGCCTCGTCATCGAAGGTAACCACTTCCCAGGCATCCTCTTCCGCCCGCAACTTGCGCAGCAGCTTGTTGTTCAGGTCGTGACCGGACTTAACCCCGCGGAACTCGCCAATCAGGCTGTTGCCCAGCAGGTAGAGGTCGCCGATCGCGTCCAGAACCTTGTGCTTTACAAATTCATCATCGTACCGAAGACCGTCCTCGTTGAGGATCTTGTAGTCATCCACCACGATGGCGTTGTCAACGCTGCCGCCCAAGGCCAGGTTCATGGCGCGCAACTTCTCGATATCACGCATGAAACCAAAGGTACGGGCACGGCTGACTTCCTTCACAAACGAGGTGCTGGAGAAATCCACCGTGGCGGTCTGGGCGCGGCCCTTGAATACCGGGTGGTCGAAGTCGATGCCGAAGCTGACCTTGAAGCCCTCGAAAGGCAGGAAGGTCGCCTTCTTGTCACCTTCTTCCAGCGTCACTTCACGCTTGATCCGGATGAAGCGCTTGGCCGCTTCCTGCTCCGCAATACCCGCTGACTGCAGCAGGAACACGAAAGGACCGGCACTGCCATCCATAATCGGCACTTCGGCGGCACTGAGTTCCACGAAACAGTTGTCGATACCCAGGCCCGCCATCGCCGAAAGCAGATGCTCTACGGTTGCAACCCGGACGCCATCCTTGACCAATGTTGTCGACAGCATGGTTTCGCCCACGTTTTCCGCACAGGCACGGATCTCGACCGCCGGGTCAAGGTCAGTACGGCGAAAAACAATCCCCGTTTCCACCGGGGCCGGCCGCAGGGTCAGGTACACCTTTTCCCCGGAATGAAGGCCAACGCCGGTAGCACGAATGGTATTTTTAAGCGTCCGTTGTCTGATCATCGGTACATATTTCCTTCACAAAGGAACGATATCATCATGCAAAAAACTGCGCCGATGATACCAGAGGACGAGACTGAATACCATTTGACCAGCGATACAATGACATTATCGCCCCAAGTCTCGTCGTTCGTGAGTTTTGGGTCACAGAGCGGGCCCTTGGGCCCGCATCCTGTTAACCGCACATGCACCCAGAATATCAGTCGGCCTGACGGCGCAGGAATGCGGGAATATCGAGATAATCCACATCCTGTTCGTCGGAGTCCCGACTCTGGTCAACCGCCACATTCCCCTGGGATACGGCACGACGACGCAGTACCGCCGGGCGATCAAGCTGGTTGTAATCCGTGGTGCCATCCAGGGTACGGGTGTTGTCCACCACCTTGGTGGGTTTCTCCCGGTCGCCACCCAGGCCGGTAGCCACCACAGTGACCTTCAACTCGTCGGTCATGTCCGGATCGATCACGGTACCAACTACAACGGTAGCAGAGTCGGAGGCGAATTCCCGGACGATGTCGCCAACCTCGGAGAACTCGCCCAGGTTGAGGTCCATACCGGCGGTGATATTAACCAGGATACCCTTGGCGCCCTGCAGGTTGATATCCTCGAGCAGCGGGCTGCGAACAGCGGCCTCGGCAGCTTCCCTGGCCCGGTTTTCACCGGTGGCGCGGGCGGTACCCATCATGGCCATGCCCATCTCGGACATCACCGTCTTCACGTCGGCGAAGTCGACGTTGATCATGCCGTTGCGGGTAATCAGGTCAGCAATACCCTGGACCGCCCCCAGCAGTACATCGTTGGCCGACGCGAAGGCATCCAGCAGGCTGGTTTTCTTGCCCATGACCGCCAGCAGCTTTTCGTTGGGGATAGTGATCAGCGAGTCCACACTCTCTTCCAGCTCTCTCAGTCCGGTCTCGGCAACGCTCATGCGCTTGCCGCCTTCGAACTGGAACGGCTTGGTCACTACCGCCACCGTCAGGATACCCATCTCACGGGCCACTTCCGCCACAATGGGCGCGGCGCCGGTACCGGTTCCGCCACCCATGCCAGCGGTGATGAAGACCATATCAGCGCCCTTGATGGCATCCGCAACACGATCGCGATCTTCCATTGCTGCCTGACGACCGATTTCCGGATTGGCACCGGCACCCAGGCCTTTGGTGATATTGCCACCAAGCTGGATAATCTGTTTGGCGTCCAGGTCGTGAAGCGCCTGGGCGTCGGTATTGGCGCAGATGAATTCCACGCCTTCCACGTCGCTGTTGAGCATGTGCCGCACGGCGTTGCCGCCGCCACCGCCAACACCGATAACCTTGATCACAGCGCTCTGCTGGACATTATCGACTAGTTCAAACATTTCCCCTTCTCCTTCGTGCAGATGTTCAGCCAGTTCCCGGCTGATTGTTCTTTTCGAGATACCTTCGTGTGATGCAGCTGTCTTCAGAAATGCCCGGTAAACCAGGCTTTCATACGTTCCAGCAGGGAGGGTGCATCCTCTCCCCTAAGAACGGGCCCCTGTCCCAGATCCATCTGGCGGAAGCCATGGATCAGCAACCCGACGCCAGTGGCGTAGATCGGGTTGTTGACCACCTCCGTCATGCCGGAAACGGCCTGCGGCGAGGCAAGCCGTACCGGCATGTGGAAGATCTCTTCGGCCAGTTCCACCACCCCTTCCATGGTGGAGGAACCGCCGGTAACAACGATGCCCGCGGGGATCATGTCCTCGAACCCGCTACGGCGCAGTTCCGACTGCACCAGGGTGAACAGCTCCTCGTAACGGGGCTCCACCACTTCCGCCAGCGCCTGACGGGACAGGTTGCGTGGCGCCCGGTCACCCACGCTGGGCACCTTGATGGTCTCGTCCGCCCCGGCCAGTTGGGTCAGGGCGCAGGCATACTTGATCTTGATATCCTCGGCGTTCTGCGTCGGTGTGCGCAGGGCCATGGCGATGTCATTAGTGACCTGGTCACCGGCGATCGGAATCACCGAGGTGTGGCGGATGGCGCCGCCGGTAAATACCGCGATGTCGGTAGTGCCACCGCCGATGTCCACCAGGCAGACCCCCAGCTCCTTCTCGTCCTCTGTCAGTACCGAGTGGGCCGAGGCCAGTTGCTCCAGGATGATGTCGTCCACATCCAGGCCACAGCGGCGAACACACTTCTCGATGTTCTGGGCCGCGTTCACCGCACAGGTCACCAGGTGGACCTTCGCTTCCAGGCGCACACCGGACATGCCCATGGGTTCCTTGATGCCCTCCTGGTTATCGATCACGAACTCCTGGGGCAGGATATGCAGGATCTTCTGGTCCGCCGGAATCGCCACCGCCTGGGCCGCGTCGATGACCCGGTCGATATCCGCCTGGGTCACTTCCCGGTCGCGGATGGCCACGATGCCGTGGGAGTTGAGGCTCTTGATGTGGCTGCCCGCGATGCCCGCATAGACGGAGTGGATGCGACAACCGGCCATCAGCTCGGCTTCCTCCACGGCCCGCTGTATGGCCTGCACAGTGGTTTCGATATTGACCACCACCCCCCGCTTGAGTCCTCGGGAGGCATGGGAACCAATGCCCACCACCTCGATGGTTCCATCCAGCTTGCGTTTGCCGACAATGGCCACCACCTTGGAGGTGCCAATATCCAGGCCGACAATCATGTTTTCCGTATCAACCGATGACATGCAGTTCACCAATAGCCATTCATGAATTGTTGTCCGACGCCTGGGCCAGCGGTTTCCACCGGACCGCCACCCCATTGGTGTAGCGGGCGTCAATTCGTTCCACCTGATCCGCCCGGCTGGCCAGTCGCTCGCCGTATACGGTCAGGAAGCGTTCAAACCGTTGTTCAACCTGGTCACGGCCCAGCGCCACTTCGATGCCGTTGGCCAGGGTCAGGGTCCAGGCCCCCCGTTCCTCCAGCGCAATCCCGGCGAAACCCATGCCCCGGGCCTCCAGCGCATTCGCCATGGTGCGGCCCATATCGATCACCTCCCGTGACCGCCCTTCCGGGCCCCGCAGCCTGGGTAGCCCCCCCGCCACGTCACGGTTGCCGGGCCGGAAGACTTCGCCGGTGCGACTGATCAACGCCCGGTCATTCCAGTAGGCCAGCGGCTTGTGTTCACGCACTTCCACCACCAGCCGGTCGGGCCATTCCCGCCTTACGGCCGCGCTCTCCACCCAGGGGCGCTGCTCCAGCGACACCTTGATGTCGGCCAGGTCGGTGGTAAAAAAGCTCTTGCCCAACCACTCACCGGTGTGGCGCTCCAGGGCATTGCGACTCTCGCCCTTCAGGGCCCCGACCACCTCCACGTGCATGAACTGACGGTCCATAGCGGCCAGGAGCTGGCCCGTTCCCCAGGGCACCATGGCGGTGACCAGCACCACCGCCATGCCCAGCCCAAGTTTTGTCCAGGGCACACTGCCAAACAGCTGTGCCAGTACATCCAGCAGACCCTGATCAGGCTCGGCAGACGTCGCCCCGCGCCGTTTCGGCGGCTCCGACGGTACAAACCGGCCTCTCAGCAGCATCTGCTCAAGCATCGTCGCCCTCTCCGGTTTCCAGGGTGTCCAGCAGGATCCTCACCACCAGCTCCGACATGCCGATACCCGCTGCCTGGGCCGCCATGGGCACCAGGCTGTGGTCCGTCATGCCCGGTACGGTATTCACCTCCAGCAGCCAGAAACGCCCTTCCTCGTCTTCCATGATGTCGACACGGCCCCAGGTACGGCCGCCAATCACCCGGAAGGCTTCCACCGCCAGGTTCTGGATCAGGGTCTCCTGCCACTCGTCCAGCCCGCAGGGCACCCGGTATTGGGTGTCGTCGGCCAGGTACTTGGCATCGTAATCATAGAAATCGTGATCGGTGCTCAGGCCGATCACCGGCAGGGCCTTATCCTGCAGAATGCTGACGGTGTATTCCGGCCCTTCGATCCACTCCTCCACCAGTACCAGCGGATCATGGGTGGCCGCTTCCCGGTAGGCCGCGACCAGTTCATCCCGGTTGCGGACCTTGCGCACGCCGATGCTGGAGCCTTCCCGGGACGGCTTCACGCTCAGCGGGAACCTGAGGTCCGACACGATGGCACCGGCCTCGTCTTCACCGTTCATGGCCCGGAAGGCAGGCGTCGGCAGACCGCAACCGGCAAACACGAACTTGGTCCGCAGTTTGTCCATGGCCAGGGCCGATGCCAGCATTTCGCTGCCGGTATAGGGAATACCGGCCTGGGACAGGATGGCCTGCAGGGTACCGTCCTCGCCGCCACGGCCATGGAGGGCGATAAATACCCGGTCGAAGTCGGCATCTTCCACGGCTTTCAGCAGGCACCCGGTCACATCCACGGAGAACGCATCGACACCGGCATCCTGCAGGCCGCGGGTCACCGCCTGACCGCTCTTGAGGGAAACTTCCCGCTCGGCGGAATCCCCACCCATGAAGACAGCCACACGCCCCAGCCGTTCGCGGGTTTCTGCGCTGACCTTGTAGTTACGGTACCGGGACTCAGCCACGTCCAATCACTCCGTTTGCTGCCAGTTTTGCTGATACTCCGCCGATATCGCCGGCGCCCTGGGTCATAAGGAGATCCCCCTCCTGCAGGATATTCCTGAGCACCCCCTCCAGTTCGCTGGCATCCTCCACAAAGATCGGGTCCACCTGCCCCCGCTGCCGGATACTCCGGCACAGGGAGCGGGCATCCGCGCCGGGCACCGGGCTTTCCCCCGCCGAATACACGTCCATCATCAGGAGGGTGTCCACGTCCGACAGTACCCGCACAAAGTCCTCATACAGGTCCCGGGTACGGGAATACCGGTGCGGCTGGTACAGCATGACCAGACGCCGGCCCGGCCAGGCGTCCCGGGCGGCGCGGATGACCGCCTCCACTTCCGTGGGATGGTGGCCATAGTCGTCCACCAGGGTCACGCTGCCCTTGCCCACGGGGTAGTCACCGTAGACCTGGAACCGGCGGCCAACACCGGCAAAACCGGCCAGGCCACGGCAGATAGCGGCGTCCGCCACGCCTTCGTCAGTGGCCACGGCAATGGCCGCCAGGGCGTTGAGTACGTTATGGCGCCCGGGCATGCGCAACTTCACTTTGAGGTCACTGAGGCCACCAGGACGCTTCACCAGGAAACGGGTGCTGAGACCGTCAGTCTCTATGTCGACGGCACGGTAGTCGGCGTCTTCCCGATCGATGCCGTAGGTGATGATGGCCCGGGAAATCCGGGGCAGGATTTCCTCCACGTAGGGATCGTCCAGGCACATCACCGCCACGCCATAGAACGGCAGGTTATGGAGGAACTCCACAAAGGTCTTCTTGAGCTGCGCCACATCGCCACCGTAGGTGTCCATGTGGTCCGCCTCAATGTTGGTCACCACCGAGATCACCGGCGTCAGGTGCAGGAAGGAGGCGTCGCTCTCATCCGCTTCCGCCACCAGATAGCGGCTGTCGCCAAGCTGGGCATTGGTGCCGGCGCTGTTGAGCTTGCCACCAATCACGAACGTGGGATCCAGGCCCGCTTCGCCAAGGATCGAGGCAATCAGGCTGGTGGTGGTGGTCTTGCCATGGGTACCGGCCACCGCAATGCCGTGGCGGTAGCGCATGATTTCCGCCAGCATCTCCGCCCGGGGCACGATGGGCACCCGCCGGCTGCGGGCCGAGGTCACTTCCGGGTTGTCGGAACCGACCGCCGTGGACACCACGACCACGTCCGCCGCGTCGCTGTTACTTTCCCGGTGACCAATATGGATCGTCACGCCCAGCCCCTTCAGGCGATCCGTGACCGGGCTTTCCCTGAGGTCGGAACCGGACACGTCATAGCCCTGGTTGCGGAGCACTTCGGCAATACCGCACATGCCGGCACCGCCAATGCCAACGAAGTGGATGTGGCGGATGCGGCGCATTTCCGGCACCTGGTAGACCAGGGGCGGGTTGGTTACCTCAGACATGGGCAGCCTCCAGACAGTAATTCACGACTCTCTCCGTTGCATCGGGGCGCGCCAGCGTACGGGCTGCACGTGCCATGTCAATAATGTGTTCGCGGCTCCCCAGCAGGTCCGCCAGGGTATCTGCCAGCAAGTCATCGGTCAGTTTGCGCTGGGGCATCAGCAGGGCCGCCCCGGCCTTGACCATGTAATCCGCATTGCGGGTCTGGTGGTCGTCCACCGCATGGGGGAACGGCACCAGCAACGCACCGACGCCCACCGCGCAAAGCTCCGATATGGTCAGCGCCCCGGCCCGGCAGACCACCAGGTCGGCCCAGGCATAGGCTTCCGCCATATCCTTGATGAAAGGCTCTACGGACGCCTCCACACCGGCGCCCTCGTAGGCCGCCAGCGCCGCCTCATGGTTGCGTTCACCACACTGGTGGCGGATTTCCGGGCGCTGTTCCCCGGGCAGGCGGGCTACGGCGGCCGGCATCTTTTCATTGATGGCCTGGGCGCCCAGACTGCCCCCCACCACCAGGATACGAATCCTGCCGGTGCGATCCGCCATACGCTCATCGGGAGTCGGTATGGCCGCCACATCGGCGCGGACCGGATTGCCGGTACACCGGGTCACCACGCCTTCCCCGAAACTGCCTGGAAAAGCTTCCATGACTGTCTCAGCCAGACGCGCCAGGATCCGGTTGGTCATGCCGGCAATGGCGTTCTGTTCATGGACCAGCAGCGGCCGGCGGGTCAGCCAGGCGGACAGGCCACCCGGCCCGGTGACAAAACCGCCCATACCGATCACGCAGTCCGGCTTTACCCGGTTCATCACCCGGAGCGCCTGCCACAGCGCCCGGATCAACCGGAATGGTGCCAACAGCAGCGCCAGGCGCCCCTTGCCCCGGAGGCCGGATACGCTGATCACCGACAGCGGGATATCGGTGTCGGCAATCAGCCGTTCCTCCATACCACCGGCGGAGCCCAGCCACTGCACCTCATGCCCCAGCTCCTGGAGCCGGCGGGCGGTTGCCAGGGCCGGGAACACGTGGCCGCCGGTACCACCGGCCATGACGAGGAAACGCCGTGGGGTCATGATGCCCCCCTCGGCCGCGGGGCTACCGTTTTGTCGTCCGTATCGGGTGACAGTTGCTGCTGACGCTCCATTTCAATGCGCACCAGGATGCCGATGCTGATACAGACCACAATCAGGCTGGATCCGCCGTAGCTCATCAACGGCAGGGTCAGGCCCTTGGTGGGCAGCAGCCCGGTATTGACCGCTATATTGATCATCGCCTGCAGGCCCAACAGCAGGGTCAGGCCATAGGCGAAGCAGGCGGCGAACCCCATGCCCTGCTTTTCCGCCTTGCGGGCGATGGCAAAGCCTGACAGCACCAACACCGCGAACAGCGCCAGCACCGCCATGGACCCCAACAGACCGAACTCTTCCGCCGTGATGGCGAAGATGAAATCGGTGTGGGCTTCCGGCAGGTAGAACAGCTTCTGGATGGAGTTGCCCAGGCCCACGCCGGACCACTCGCCGCGCCCGAAGGCGATCAGTGACTGGGTAAGCTGGTAGCCGGAGTTGTACTGGTCCTGCCAGGGATCCAGGTAACTCACCACCCGCTTGAGTCGGTAGGGCTGTGTAACCACCAGTGCAGCCCCCAGGATCACGCACACGGCGATCAACGGCATGAACCGGCTCAGCCGGACCCCGCTGAGGAAGATCATGCCCAGGGCCGCCGTCATCAATACCACGGTGGCGCCAAAGTCCGGCTGTATTACCAGCAGGGCCGACGCCAGGCCTAGCACCAGCACCGGCTTGACGAATCCCCACCAGGTGTTCACCAGTTCGTCCCGGCGGCGCACCACATACCCCGCCAGGTAGGCAATCAGGCACAGCTTGGCCACCTCGGATACCTGCACGTTGAACAGCCCCAGCGGGATCCAGCGGGTGGAACCATTGACGGTCTTGCCCAGGGGGGTAAGTACCAGCAACAGGGACGCCATACCAATGGCCAGCAACAGCCAGCCACTGCGATACCACCAGGACACCGGCACGTTGGCGGCAGCCAGTGCCAGGGCACAACCAAGGCCTGCAAACAGCAACTGACGCACGGCATAGTGGTAGCTGTTGCCCAGGTTGGCGGCAGCGGTGTCCATGGAGGCGGACGCGATCATCACCACACCCAGCATGAGCAGGGTGCCAGCACTGACCACCAGCCACGGCAGCGGCTGGGACCAGAGCCCCCGATAAACCCTTGCCGGATGAATGTTCGCCGCCTGCATCACAAGCCCTCCACGGCCAGACGGAACCGCTCACCACGGTCCTCGTAGCCGGTGAACATATCGAAACTGGCGCAGGCCGGGGACAGCAGCACCCGGTCGCCCTCATGGGCCAGGTCGGAGGCCAGGGTGACCGCCTCAGCCATGGAATGGGCGGTGATCACCTTCATGCCGCCAGCCAGCACCTCGCGGAGTCGTCCGGCATCCTGCCCAATCAGCACCACGGCCCGGCAATGTTCGGACACCGGCCGTGCCAGGGGGCTGAAGTCCGCACCCTTGCCATCACCACCGGCAATCAGGACGATCCGGTTGCAGGCGGGCGCCAGGCTGTCCAGGGCCGCCACGGTGGCCCCCACGTTGGTGCCCTTGGAGTCGTTGATGTACTCGACGCCGTTCACCGTCCGGACCGGTTCGCAGCGATGGGGCAGTCCCCGGAAGTCACGGACCGCCCGTACCATGGTCTCCAGCGACCAGCCGGCGGCCAGGCCGATGGCCAGGGCCGCCATAACGTTGCTGACGTTGTGCAGCCCCGCCAGTTTCAGGTCGGCGGTGTTCAGCAGATTGTCCAGACCCCAGGTGATCCACAGCCCATGCTCGTCCTCGCGGGTGCTGAAGGTCTCCGGGTTCACCCGGTGGAAGCCGTAACAGATGAAGTTCAGGGTGTCCCGGGCCATGGGCGTGCTCAGGGCATCGTCCAGGTTGACCACCGCATTGCGGGCGCCCCGGAAGATGCGTTGCTTGGCCTGGTAGTACGCCATCTTGGAGGGATAGCGGTCCATATGGTCGTCACTGACGTTGAGGACCGTGGCCACCTCGGCATTCAGTTCGTGGGTGGTTTCCAACTGGAAACTGGACAGTTCCAGGATGTACACGTCCGGCGTCTGCGCCAGCAGGTCCAGCGCCGGTGTACCGATATTACCGCCCACGGCGGCCCTGACCCCGCAGGCCGCCGCCAGCTCGCCCACCAGGGTGGTTACCGTGGTCTTGCCGTTGGAGCCGGTGATGGCAATGATCGGCGCCTGCGCCGCCTCGGCAAACAGATCGATGTCGCCCCGGATACGGGCACCCTGCTTCGCAGCCGCAGCGATGGCCGGCTCGGCAACGGCAATGCCCGGGCTGACCACCAGTTCGTTGAAGGTGCGGAACCAGTCGCTGTCGAACTCGCCGGTACGCACCTCAATGTCGGGGTAGTCGGCGCGCAATTCGTCCATTCCCGGCGGCTGGGCACGACTGTCCGCCACCGATACCTCGCGCCCGAGGTCGGTCAGATAGCGCACGCAGGAGAGCCCGGTCTTACCCAGGCCAACCACCAGTGTGCGACGATCCGATGCGATTACAGCCATGCTTGTTCCCGTTCCTATCGCAGTTTCAGGCTCGAGAGCCCGATCAGTACCAGAATCACGGTGATCACCCAGAAGCGGACAATCACCCGGGGCTCCGGCCAGCCCTTGAGTTCAAAGTGATGATGCAGGGGCGCCATGCGGAAGATCCGCCGGCCGGTCAGCCGGTAGGACCCCACCTGCAGGATCACCGAAATGGTCTCCATCACGAAGACGCCCCCCATGATGAACAGCACGATCTCCTGGCGGACGATGACCGCCACCACCCCGAGCGCCGCCCCCAATGCCAGGGCCCCCACATCGCCCATGAACACCTGGGCCGGATAGGTGTTGAACCACAGGAAGCCCAGGCCCGCGCCTACCAGGGCGCCACAGAACACAATCAGCTCCCCGCTGCCCGGCAAGTGGGGAATCAGCAGGTAGTCGGAAAACTGCGAGTGGCCGGACACGTAGGCGAATACCGCCAGCGCGCCCCCCACCATCACCGTGGGCATGATCGCCAGCCCGTCCAGGCCGTCGGTCAGGTTGACCGCGTTGCTGCTGCCGACAATCACGAAATAGGTCAGCAGGATGAACAGGACCGGCCCCAGGGTCAGGGAGACATTCTTGAAGAACGGCAAATAGAGCGATGTTTCCTGGGGCAGCGACGAGCTGTAGAACAGGGCCACCGCCGCTGTCGCGCCGATCACCGACTGCCAGAAATACTTCCAGCGGGCCGGCAGGCCCCGGGGATTGCGCTCCACCACCTTGCGATAGTCATCCACCCAGCCGATGGCACCAAAGCCCATGGTTACCGCCAGGGTGATCCAGACGTAACGGTTGTCCAGGTCCGCCCACAGCAAAGTGGTGACGGCCACCGCCACCAGGATCAGCGCCCCCCCCATGGTCGGGGTACCGGCCTTGCTGAGATGGGTCTGGGGGCCATCGTCACGCACTGCCTGCCCAATCTGGTACTGGCTCAGCTTGCGGATCATCATGGGACCGATCAGCAGGGAGATAACCAGCGCCGTGAGGATGCCGAGGATGGCCCGCAGCGTCAGGTACTGGAACACCGTCAGTTCGGTGATGTATGGCGATAGCAGTTCTGTCAGCCAGAGCAGCATGGATTGTTCACCTTTTCTTGTAACATCTTTACTACCTGGTCCATGGCAGAACTGCGGGATCCCTTGACCAGTACAGTCATGGGCCCGGTCATATGGGCCAGCAGCCATTCCACGGCCTGCTGGTGTGTGTCAAACCGACGGGCGTCGTCACCGAAACCCGAAACCAGTGCATCGCACCCTTCCGTCGTACCCACCACCAGCAGCTGTTCGATACCCTGGTTGCGGGCGTGCTCTCCCACCTCCCGATGCAGGCGATCACCCTCCGGACCAAGCTCGGCCATGCCGCCCAGTACCGCGACACGGGTGGAAGCCTCCCGGGCCAGGACATCCAGGGCCGCCTTCATGGAGGTCGGGTTGGCGTTGTAACTGTCATCGATCACGGTCACGCGGTCATTGAGGCGCTTGCGCTCAAGCCGACCGGCGGCGGGCCGCACTGCCTCCAGCCCCTGACGAACGGCGGTGTCACCGGCACCAACCGCCTCGGCAGCGGCCATGGCCAGCAACGCGTTGCAGATGTTGTGCTCACCCGGCAGTTTCAGGACCAGCGAGCGCTCACCATGGTCCGGCGTCTCCACCTGGATGGTGTAGGCACCGTCCCCGAACCGGTAACCGATGCACCGGTAATCCGCAGCGTCCCCCCGGGCACTGACGGACACCACCCGACGGTTTCCGGCGCGCTTTTTCCAGGTGCCGAAGGCCGGGTCGTCCCGGTTGAGTACTACCGTGCCGCCGTCAACGACGCCATCGATAATCTCGCCCTTGGCCAGGACGATGTTCTCGTAACTGCCGAAGCCCTCCAGGTGGGCCTCGCCGGCATTGGTGATCACCGCCACTTCAGGACGTGTGGCAGCAACGGTATGGGTGATCTCACCCACACCACTGGCGCCCAGCTCGATGACCGCGTAACGGTGCTTCGGCGACAGCCGGAACAAGGTCAGCGGTGCGCCGATGTGATTGTTCAGGTTCCCCAGGGTGGCGAGTGTTGCACCCTCATTGGAGAGGATGGCCGACAGCATTTCCTTGAGTGTGGTCTTGCCGCTGCTACCGGTGACCGCAATTACCCGGGCGTCGCTGAGCTCCCGGTTGCGGCGGGCCAGATCCGCCAGTGCCTGGATAGTGTCCGGCACCACCAGTTGCGGCAGCGCCACTTTCGCATCGGCGGTATCAACCACCGCCGCGACGGCGCCCACCTCCCGGGCGGTTTCCAGGAAGCCGTGGCCGTCAAATCGTTCGCCCCGCAGGGCAACAAACAGGTCTCCCGGCTGCAACGCCCGGGTATCGGTGCAGATATCACGGGCCGAACCGGCAGCCGCAGGCGCCTTGACACCCAGCACCCGGGCGATCTCCGCCAGGGACAACGCCTGCATCATGCAGCACCCCCATTGAGACCGAGGGCCTCCTGTACATGGGCCACATCACTGAAGGGCGTGCGCTTGCCGTTGCGCTCCTGCCAGGCCTCATGGCCCTTGCCCGCCACCAATACGACATCGCCTGGCCTGGCCATATCAATGGCAGTGCGGATGGCGTCGGCACGATCGTGGATGACCGTGGCGGATTCCCGGTTTTCCAGCCCCTGGAGGATGTCCCCCACAATGGTCTCGGGAGATTCGGTACGGGGGTTGTCATCCGTGATGATGATCCGGTCCGCGACACGTTCCGCTTCGCGGGCCATCTCAGGTCGCTTGCCGGTGTCGCGGTCACCGCCGCAACCGAACACACAGATCAACTGGCCTGAGGTGTGGGGTCGCAGTGCCGCCAGGGCATTGGCCAGGGCATCCGTGGTGTGGGCGTAATCCACCACCACCCGCACGCCAGCAGGACCGGCAAAGCTCTCCAGACGACCAGGTGGTGGTTCAAGGCGGCTTACGGCCTGGGTCACGGTGTCCACGGACACCCCCAGACTCAACACCGCCGCCATGGCCGCCAACAGGTTGCTGGCATTAAAGCTGCCCATCAGGGGCGCGGATACGGAGAAGCTCCCCCACTGACCATCGACATCCGCCTCGAAACCGTCGGGGGACGGCACGAAGCGGGTCAGCCACAGTTCTGTCTGGGATTCGTGAAGACTGTATCGAACCCGGTCACAGAGACCATCCGTTTGTTCGTGCAGTTGGCGACCGAACGGATCATCGATATTGATGATGGCGAAATGCAGCCCTTCCCGCGCAAACAGCGAGGCCTTGGCCTGGCCATAGGCCTCCATGGAGCCGTGGTAATCCAGGTGATCCCGGGTCAGGTTGGTGAACACCGCACCGGTCATGGTGACACCATCGATACGCCCCTGGTCCAGAGCGTGGGAAGACACCTCCATGGCCACGGCTCTTGCCCCCTTGCGCGCCATATCGAACAGCGCCCGGTTCACCTCCACCACATCGGGGGTGGTGTGGGTCGATGTGGTCAGGTTGCCGGGCATACCATAGCCCAGGGTGCCAAGCACGCCGCAGGGAATGTCCGCGGCGTTCAGCAATTGTGCGATGAAGTGGCTGACGGATGTCTTGCCGTTGGTTCCGGTGACGCCAACCAGCCGCATTCGCCGGGACGGATGCTCATAGAAGCGGTCGGCAATGCGCCCCAGGTTCCGGCGCAGGGAGGGCAGCGGAACCACCAACGCCCCCTGGTACTCGTAGCAGGGGGCCGGCTCCGCAACCTCCAGGATAACCACGATAGCGCCGGCGCGGATGGCGTCGTCAACATAGTGATCCGCCGGCGTTCGACTGCCGGACAGGGCCACGAAGGCATCGCCCTTGGCCACCTGCCGGCTGTCCGTTCGCAAACCATGGATGGTGACATCAAAGACCGAAGGCACCTCAACAATGCCCTGCATCAGCGTACTCAGTGACGTCATGCACATGAACCTACCCTCGCTCCCCGGACTGGCCGGGCGTCTGGGCGGCCGCTTCCACAGCGGTCAGCTCTGGTCTCACATTCAGCAGCCGCAGGGCATCGCTCATAACGCGGGCGAACACCGGTGCGGCGACTTCACCACCGTAGTAATCTCCTCCCTGCGGGGCGTCCACGGCCACCACAGTCACAATTCGCGGGTTGTCCATGGGCGCCATGCCGGCAAAGATGGCCTTGTACTGGCTGTCCTCATAGCCGTGTGCGCCCACCAGGTGCACGGTGCCGGTCTTGCCGCCAGCCGTGTAGAGCGCCGGGTTGGCACGCTTTCCGGTGCCGTTCTCCACCACTTCCTGCAGCATGTCACGGACCTGGGCGGCCACGGTTTCCGACATCACACGCTGCCCGACAGCGGGCTCGTCCCGGCGGTTCAGTGTCACCGGGTAGCGGGTGCCGCCGTTGGCCACCACCATGTAGGCCTGGGCCAGTTGCAGGGCATTCACGCTCATGCCATAGCCATAGGACAGGGTGGCCTCCTCCACGGGACGCCAGTCGCTGGTCATGGGCAACACCCCGACCGCCTCACCGGGGAAACCGATACCGGTAGGCTGGCCGAGGCCCAGATGAAAATAGAAGTCCCTGATCACATCCCCCCCGATATCATTGGCGATCATGCTGATGCCAACGTTGCTGGAACGGGAGATGATCCCTGTCATGGACAGCTGTCCGTAATTGCGATGATCACGGATGGTAAAACGCCCGAAGCGACGGTAGCCCGGCGACGTATCGATCATTGAATCGACCTGGTACTCCCCGGACTCCAGAGCCGCCGCCATGGCCAGAGGCTTCATGGTGGAACCGGGTTCGAAGAGGTCCGTGAGCGCCTTGTTGCGCAGCTTCTCGGGGCTCAGGGATGCCCGATCGTTGGGGTTGTAGGATTGCTGGTTAACCATGGCCAGAACCTCACCCGTGGACACGTCCAGCATGACCAGGGTTCCGCCCCGGGCATCATGGGCCTGAACCACCGCCTTGAGCTCACGGTAAGCCAGGTACTGCAGGCGCAGGTCAAGGCTTAGGGTCAGGTCCTTCCCGGGCTTGGCATCACGGATCAGAGACAGGTCCCGGATCAGGCGGCCGCGGTTGTCCCGAAGCACGCGCTTGCGCCCGGGAACGCCACTGAGCCACTCATTATACGACAGCTCGATACCTTCCTGACCCTGTTCATCAATATTGGTAAAGCCCACCAGATGCGCGGCGACCTCACCGGTTGGATAGTACCGTTTGTACTCCTGACGACTGTACAGCCCCGGAATTTCCAGCCCCAGGACCTCCCGTGCCAGGGACGGCTGGATCTTGCGACGGACATAGATAAACTCCCGCGAGGAATAGTCCCGCAGGCGCTGGCGCAGCCGTGCCTCGTTGATACCCAGCAGGCTGGCCGCCGTGGTAAGGCGAGGGTCGTCCGGGTCCACCTCGCCGGGGTTGGCCCACAGGGTCTCCACCGGCGTACTGACCGCCAGGGGCTCACCATAGCGATCGGTGATCATGCCACGGTGGGCATCAATACTGTCCACGCGGATGGTGCGGACATCCCCCTGCTGACGCAGGAATTCCTGGTCCACCACATGCAGGTCCACCAGCCGCCATCCCAGCACCGCTGTCACCATCAGGAATACCCCCAGTACACAGCCAAACCGCCAGGCCTGGAGCCCGGCGGCGACTTTCTGCATGAGTGTGACGGATTCCTGATTCCGGGCCATGATCGACTCTATCTACCTGCGGCTATCGCCGATCCAGTGCTGGCATAGGGCACCAGTACTATGTGTTCCTGGCCGGGCACGACCATATCCAGTTCCTCCACGGCCTTATGCTCAATCCGGCCGTGAGCACTCAGGGCACTTTGCTCCAGCAGCAGCTGACTCCACTGCCGCTGGTAACCGTCCCGCTGTGCCTGTAGTTCCGCCAGGGTGTTGTACAACTCCCGGTTCTGGTGGGCGCTGACCGCCACGCCAATGGCCGAACCGATCAGCAGCGCCGCCAGACCCAGGGTGACCACCACCCGGGGCTCTGACAGAGCGTGAAAAATCCGCGCGGACAGTTTCAGCGCGTCGGACACCCGCGTACGCACGTTGTCCCGGGTCAGTACCGGCGCCTTTGCCGGCTTTTCCAGTGTGACTGCACTCATTCCGATGCCACTCCCTTATCGTCGGCACGGCGCTCAAGAACCCTCATCACGGCGCTACGTGCACGGACATTTTCCTGTATCTCGGGCTCACTGGCCTTCAGGGCCTTGCCCACGGTCCGATAGGGCGGCTCCACCTCTTCCGCCCGCACCGGCAACCCGCGAGGCAACTGCGGCCCGCGGGAAAGATCCCTCATGAACCGCTTGACGATCCGGTCCTCCAGGGAATGGAAACTGATCACTACCAGCCGACCACCCGGCGCCAACAGTTGCACGGCCTTTTCCAGGCCTGACTCCAGGTCTTCCAGCTCACGGTTGATGAAGATCCGCACCGCCTGGAAGCTCCGCGTCGCCGGATGCTTGTGCTTTTCCTTCTTCGGAACCGCCTTCCGGACCAGCTCCGCAAACTGGCGTGTAGTGGCCAGTGGCTCCTCGGCCCGTTGCTGGACCACGACCCTGGCAATGCGGCGGGAAAAACGTTCCTCACCGAAGCGCCAGATCACGTCGGCAATCTCCTTCTCCGCCGCAGTGTTCAGCCATTCCGCCGCACTGGGCCCTCGGGACGTGTCCATCCTCATATCCAGGGGGCCGTTACTCATAAAGCTGAAGCCGCGTTCCGCGTCATCCAGCTGGGGCGACGATACGCCCAGATCCAGCAACACCCCGGTCACGGACCCGGCTTCCCAGTCCTGCCTGGACGCTGCGTCATCCATATCGGCGAATGAACCGTGATAAACGACGAAGCGGCCGTCTTCGGCCGCCAGAGCTTCACCAAACCGGACCGCCTCCGGGTCCTTGTCGATGCCGATCAGCCGGCCATCGCCCTCCAACCGCTTCAATATCAACCGACTGTGACCACCGCGACCGAAGGTGCCATCGATAAAACGCCCCCCGGGCTGAACCACCAGCAGGTCCACCGCCTGGTCCAGCAACACGG
The DNA here is from genome assembly GCF_045449715.1 of Marinobacter shunpengi. Classification (NCBI taxonomy): domain Bacteria; kingdom Pseudomonadati; phylum Pseudomonadota; class Gammaproteobacteria; order Pseudomonadales; family Marinobacteraceae; genus Marinobacter; species Marinobacter shunpengi. The sequence continues at coordinate 127,587 of NZ_JBJJLA010000012.1, forward strand.
AACGATGAAGCGACTGCCCCGCCTCCGGGTCGAAGGAGCGCCCGTCGATCATAGCGACAGGGCCTCCATTTCCGGCGGCATTTCATCGTCATCATCGGACTCATCCAGCCAGGCGAACCAGCGCTCCTCACTCCAGAGCTCCAGCTTCTTGCCCTGACCAATCAACATAAGTTTCTTCTCCAGTCGCGCGTAGGAACGCAGCGTGGGTGGCACCAGCACACGACCGGCGGAATCCAGTTCAAGGGGAGTGGCATGGCCGAGGATCAGCCGCTGAAGTCGGCGGGCCTTCCGGTTCATGTTGGGAAGCGCGAGCACCTGGGAGCGCACATTCTCGAAGACCGGCTCGGGATAGATAAGAAGACAGCGCTCCTCATCGGCATTGGCTGTGAGCACGATGCGACCATTGCACTCATCCTGGAGTTCTTCACGCACACGGGCAGGAATCGCCAGGCGACCCTTTGCGTCCATGTTGATTGCGTGACTGCCAAGAAAGTTGCTCATCGCTCAAGGTGCAGACCCTGCTGCCGCTCCTACCTGTTATGTGACTTCCCGCTGGTGAGTTCTCACACCATGACCCACCGGCCACCACTACTGAACCACCACAAACCACGATTTTCCACTTTTTCCCACTTCTGCACACTATAGGAACACGCCTACCACAATGCAAGCGCTAAAAAGAGCGCGCACATTACGAAAGTTTCTTTAATGACAAGGGGTTAGCGGGGAACAAAAAGGATATACGGAAAGAGACGGGGGAGAACTTCCGGCAAATCAAAAGCCTGCAAAAACTTTCGGAGAAAATGAACGAAGTCTAAGATTTTTTTGCTATATAAAATCCTGTCGTAAAACTACACATCCCACATTACGACAGGGCTGACAATATCTTAATGAAAAAAGGAAAGGAGAGCTCGCCGATAAGCCGGGTTCTGTCGTGGACAGTCATTCATCTAGGGCCTGCGTTGCCACAGACCTCAAGCAACCTACCCGAGTCCAGCGCGGGCCACGCCATAGGACTCCTATTTGGTCTTGCTCCAGGTGGGGTTTACCATCGCCGTGGACTGTTGCCAGCCACGCGGTGCGCTCTTACCGCACCATTTCACCCTTACCGGCGCCCGAAGGCGCTTAGGCGGTATACTTTCTGTTGCACTTTCCGTCGGCTCGCGCCGCCCAGGCGTTACCTGGCACCTTGCCCTGCGGAGCCCGGACTTTCCTCCCCCGGCGATACCGGCGGCGACTGTCTGGCGAGCTCAGGCGAGACCATACCCCCGCACCGGGAGCGGCGCAAGGGATTTATCGGGAATCACGGAGTTCCAGGGCCCGCTGGTACAGTTCGTTGCGGGAGCGCCCCGTCAGTTCCGCGGTAATCCTGGCCGCTTTCTTTACCGGCAGCTCCGGCAACAGAAGGGCCAGCACCTGGTCGGCATCAACAGCGGAACCCTCTTCCTGCACGGGCGGAGCCCCAGCCACCATGACCACATACTCCCCCTTGCCTGCATTGGGGTCACCCTCAAGCCTGACGAGAACATCCGCCACCTGCCCCGGGTAGAAGGTTTCAAAGGTCTTGGTCAGCTCCCGCGCCAGCACTACCTCCCGGTCGCCACCGAAGACCTGCGCCATATCCGACAGCAGATCGCGAATACGGCGGGGCGATTCATAGAACACGAGGGTCGCAGTCTCCCGGGACAGGGCAGCCAGCGCCTTGCGCCGGCCAGACGCCTTGGCGGGCAGGAAGCCTTCGAACAGGAACCTGTCCGTGGGTAATCCGGCCGCACTCAGGGCCGCCACCATGGCGCAGGCCCCCGGCACGGGGCTGACCCGGATACCCCGCTGCCGCGCCTCCCTGACCAGCACATAGCCGGGATCGGAAATCAGCGGCGTACCGGCATCAGATATCAGCGCTACCGATTCCCCCTGTCCGATACGGTCCAACAGTGCCGACGCCCGCTCCCGCTCATTGTGGTCATGCAGGGCCCACATGGGTTTGTGTATACCCAGGTGCTGCAGCAGCCGGCCGCTATGGCGGGTATCCTCCGCTGCCACCAGGTCAACCTGCCCCAGCACCTGCCCCGCGCGGGCGGTGAGGTCATCCAGGTTGCCGATGGGTGTTGCCACGATGAAAAGTGTACCGACGGGCGTCAATGTCGCTTGATCCGCTTCCAACCCAAAATCCCCGCTATGAAACTGTGAAATGGCCGCCAAGCTGGTAAACTTGCAGCCCCTGACACGACCAATTAGAGAGACACTATGCCGGCACCGTGCCGGCACCTCAAGGAGCCCTGCCTGATATGCGTTGTCACCTCCCGAACCTGCGTCGCCTTGCCGTGGCATCCACATTGACTGCCCTGCTGGCCAGTGGATGCACACCCATCCAGTTGCAGGACAGTTCCCTGCAGTCTGCGGGCGATGCCCTGTCGGCGGCCCAGGAACTCTCCGCCGGACTGGAAAGCCAGCGTTTCCTGCTACGGTCAGCCGCCACCTTCCAGGAGCGTGGCGAGCACGAATATGCCCGCGAGGTACTGCTCAGCACGGCCTTTGACGAGCCCGAACCGGAGGTGGCCGACCAGTACCTGTTGCTGAGCATGGACAGCGCCGTGGCACTTGAGGACCGGGAGTGGGCTGCCGACCTGGTGGCCGCCATGCCCGAAACCCAGTACCAGCAGTACCCGGAGGACCTCCAGGCCAGGGCTGCCCAGCTTCAGGACGACGCCTACAGCCTGGCCCAGGCTCCGCTACCATCAGCCCGGTTCCTGATGAACATCCAGCCGGAACTGCTGGGCATTGACCGCCAGCAACTGAACGACCGCATCTGGCAGACCCTGAAGGAAACCCCGGACGCCGCCCTGAATGACACCGCCACATCCGCCATCGGCTTCGAAAACCAGGGCTGGTACGAACTGGCGGCCACCCTCCGGCAGCCAGGCATGAGCCTGGAGGCCCAGGGTCACGCCGTGCGTAACTGGCGCTTCAACTGGTCAGGCCACCCCGGTGCCGAAACCGTCCCCACCGAGCTGGCCCTGCTGACCCAGGTACTGGAGCAGCGCCCGGAGCGCATTACCCTGGCGCTCCCCCTGTCCGGACCACTGTCCGCCGCCGGTAATATGGTTCGTGAGGGCTTCCTGGCTGCCTACTATGCCGCCGAACAGGAAAGTGCCCAGGCAGCAGTCACCACCAACGACAGTGCCGGCAACGGTGCCCAGGTGACCGCAACCAGAAACAATGAAAGCAGCAGCGACCAGGACACCGCCCTGGAGGGGGATGAAGGAAACCGCCGCGCACAGCCCCCCGAGCCGGCCACCCCGTCAAACACGTCCATTACCATCGTGGACACCAATGGCCGCCCCTTCGAGGAGGTCCTACCGGAATTGCTGGCCAGCGACCCCGACCTGATCGTGGGCCCCCTGGCCAAGGATGAGGTCGCGGCCCTGGCCAGCCGCTCCGATCTCCCCGTGCCGGTACTGGCCCTGAACTACGCACCCGAGCAGGACGGCCCCACACCGGCGCAACTGTTCCAGTTCGGCCTGTCGGTGGAGGACGAGGCCCGCCAGATTGCCGAGCGGATTGTCGAGGATGGTGTCGGCCAGGCCCTGGTGCTGATTCCCGAAGGCGACTGGGGAGACCGAATCGCATCGGCCCTGGAAGAACGCATGCAGGAACTCGGTGGTATTATCCTGGATATGGAACGCTACTCGGAGGAAGACAACTTCCGGGATGTGAGCGCCGAGCTGCTGGGCATTAATATCAGCCGCGAACGGGCTATTGAACTGGAGCGGACCATGGGCCTGAACATCGAGTTCGAACCCCGTCGTCGCCAGGACGCGGAATCCATTATCATGGTGGCGGAACCGATGATCGCGCGGCAGTTCAAGCCCCTGTTCTCCTTCTACTACGCCAACGATGTGCCAGTGTTCTCCCCGTCCATCATCTACAGCGGACGTCCCTCCCCGGCTCGTGACCGGGATATCAATGGCGTCTACTTCACCGACCTGCCCTGGATACTGGACCGGGAACCCGAGTTCCGCCAGCAGGCCTACGAGTCGTTCGACAATCTGGACGGCCCTCTGGGCAGGCTCTTTGCCATGGGAGCCGACGCCTGGACCCTGAGCATCAACCTGCCGCTGATGCAGCAGATAGCCGACAGCCGGGTAACCGGTCATACAGGTGAGCTCTGGCTCGATGCCAACAACCGGGTTCACCGCCATCAGATGTGGGGCGTGTTCGACGAAGGGGAGCCCGTTATCGCCTCCGAACAGGACGAGGACGATAGCGAGCCTGAAACCGGAGAAGAAACGGACAGCGTGATAAACTGAAATGACGGCCAGGGAAGGCAAGCAGGAACGACAGGGAGCGGCCAGCACCCGCAAGCAGCAGGGCCACGAGGCTGAAGGCGTGGCCGCACGCTACCTGACCAGTCGCGGCGTTACCATCGTGGATCGCAATGTACACAGTCGTGGTGGTGAGATCGACCTGATCGGCTGGGATGACCGGACGCTGGTGTTTTTCGAGGTAAGGTTCCGGAAACGGGGCGGCCTGACGGACGGCGCCGGCTCCATCGGCTGGCGCAAGCAGCAACGCCTGGTAAGGGCGGCCACCTACTACCTTCACCGTCACGGACTCTGGAATCACGACAGCCGGATCGATGTCGTGTCCATCGCCCCGGGCGATACCCACAAGTACCGGATTCAGTGGATCAGGAATGCTATTCAGGCAGAACCATGAGTAACAGCGAAGACGATGTCAGTCAGTGGTTTGCTGACCACATGGAGCACACGGCCATGGCTGCCAGCCTGGCCACGCCCCTTATCCCTGACGTGGCGGACGCCCTGGTCAGGACGCTTCTGGGTGATGGCAAGATCCTGGCCTGTGCCAATGGCAACGCCAACACCATTGCCCAGTACTTCTGCACGGCACTACTGGGGCGCCTGAACCAGGACAGGCCGGGCTTACCGGCCATCAACCTGGGGGCCGATGCCACCACCTATTCCGCCATCTGCCGGGACAACCGGTTCAATGACACCTTCGCTCGCCAGGTAACAGCCATAGGCAAACCCGGCGACACTCTCGTGGTGTTCGTGGATGACGGCCACAAGGCGAATCTGATCCAGGCCATCCAGGCGGCCCACGACCGCGAGATCGGCGTTATCGTCATCAGCGCCAAGGACAAGACGGACATCAGCTCACTGCTGCAGGCCCAGGACCTGGAAATCACCCTCAACGATCTGGACCCAGTCGCCGCCACACCGATCATGATACTGATCACCGGCGCGCTGTGCCGCCTGGTCGAACAGAACCTGTTCGGCGGTTAGAAAAAGGGGGAGTGGCTGACCGGCCGGAACGCCAGCCAGTCAGCAAAGAGAGGTTCGCCTATTTGACGACCTTGAGGCTGGGCCGACCGCTGGGGCGCCCGGAATCATCTTTTGTATCGCGCTCAGACTCCCGGGACTTGCCTCCATCCGGGTCGGGTGATCCCGGCTCACTGCCAAAGACCATACCCTCACCGTTTTCCCGGGCATAGATGGCCATCACTGCCGGCAGCGGGATGTAGACCTGCATCGGCACGCCACCAAACCGGGCACTGAACTCCAGGGCCTCATCACCGATAGCCAGCGCCTTTACAGCCGATGGGCTGATATTGAGCACAATCTGCCCGTTCGCCACATGGTCAGCGGGAACCTGCACTCCCTGGATACTGGCGTCCACCACGATATGAGGCGTGCAGTGATTATCCAGTATCCACTCGTTGAAAGCCCTGACCAGATAGGGACGGCTGGACGTCATTGTCACCTTGTGTTCAGACACATTGCTCTCCCGGCTTTCGGGGTACGACACCATTGGCGGCGTACCCGTCCATTAACTGCGGATGTCTTCTTCCAGGTCCGACAGACTTGCCTTGAACCCTTCACGGGCAAAGATCCGGTCCATGTACTTGGTAATCGGCTTCGCCTGCTTGGCATCCAGCTCAATACCCAGTGACGGCAATCGCCAGAGGATCGGTGCAATGCAGCAATCGACGATAGTGAATTCCTCGGACAGGAAGAACGGCATTTCGCCGAACAGCGGCGCGGTGGCTTGCAGGCTCTCCCGCAACTCCTTGCGGGCCGGATCCGATGATTTCGCCGAAGGCTCTGCCAGGATCTGGTCCACCAGGCCACACCAGTCCTTCTGGATGCGATGAATCATCAATCGGCTGTTTGCCCTGGCCACCGGGTACACTGGCAGCAGTGGTGGATGCGGGAAACGCTCATCCAGGTACTCCATCATGATGTTGGGCTCATAAAGCACCAGGTCACGGTCCACCAGGGTCGGCAGGGCATTGTACGGATTCAGGTCCGCGAGCTCTGACGGCGGATTGTCCGGATCTACATCCACAACGTCGACGGTGACACCCTTTTCCGCGAGCACGATACGAACCCGATGGCTGTAATGGCTGGCAGGGTCCGAGAAAAACGTCATTGATGACCTCTTGGTCACAACGCCCATAGAACGACTCCAAGATAATAAGACAGATAGCGACTGCTGAACGCAAAAAACCAGCGGGCCAGAATTTGGCCCGCTGGGTCTTGTCAGCGTCAATTATACGCTAAAACGTCAGTGCACGTCTTTCCAGTACTCACGGTTCAGCAGATAGGCGAAGATAAAGAACACCGCCACAAAGATCAGAACCAGAATACCCAGACGCTCACGCTCGACCTTGACCGGATCACCCATGTAGGACAGGAAGTTGGTCAGATCGTACATGGCCCGGTTGAACTCGGCGGGCTCCATGCTGCCTTCGATGGCCCAATCGTCGCAGATATCGGTGCCACGGACGTTACCGCTGAGCGGATCAACACTGGCGTTGGTACCGACTTTAGGCGGCACGGCGCAGAGACCCTGCAGGTCCACCAGCACGTGGGGCATACCCACGTTCTCAAAAACGGCATTGTTCACACCCAGCGGCCGGGTGTCGTCCTTGTAGAAGGCACGGAAATATGAGTAGAGCCAGTCCTCACCCCGAACCCTGGACACCAGGGTCAGATCAGGCGGAGCACTCCCGAACCAGTCGGCAGCAGCGTCCTTGTCCATACCGATTTCCATCAGCTCGCCGATCTTGGCACCGGTGAAGATCAGGTTCTCCTCCATCAGTTCCGCCGGAATGCCCAGATCATCGGAAACCCGCTTATAGCGACCGTACTCCAGGGAGTGGCAGCCCATGCAGTAGTTCATAAACATGGCTGCACCCCGCTGCAGGGAGGCATCATTGGTATGATCCGGCTCCATCGTGTCCAGAGGTACACTGGGGCCGGCGGCCAGCGACAGAGCCGGCAGGACTGTCATGAAAAGACCCAGAATCAGTTTTTTCATCCTGTCACCCTCTCTGGTACTGGCTTGGTTTTTTCCCAACGCGTGTAGAACGGCATGAGAATGAAGTAGAGGAAATACAGAGTGGTCAGCAGTTGTGCCACCATCGTACGGCCTTCAGTAGCCGGCACGATGCCCAGATAGCCCAGGATAATGAAGCTTACCGCCAGGATGATCAGGGCAACCTTGCTGATCCAGCCCTTGTAACGGATGGAGCGCACGGGACTGCGGTCCAGCCACGGCAGCACAAACAGGATGGCAATGGCGGCACCCATCACGACCACACCCCAGAACTTGGCATCCAGACCGAACAGGTCCACGGTTACCGCACGCAGCATGGCGTAGAACGGCGTGAAGTACCATACCGGGGCGATGTGATCCGGTGTCTTCAGAGCGTTGGCCGGCTCAAAGTTCGGCTTTTCCAGGAAGAGCCCTCCCATCTCCGGGAAGAAGAACACCACCACAAAGAAGACAAAGAAGAACACGGCAACACCAAGCAGGTCGTGAACGGTGTAGTAAGGATGGAAAGGAATACCATCTTTAGGCACACCGTTCTCGTCCTTGTTCTTCTTGATGTCGATACCGTCAGGGTTGTTGGAACCCACTTCATGCAGCGCCAGGATGTGCAGGACCACCAGCCCCAGCAGGACGATCGGCAGCGCCACCACGTGCAGGGCGAAGAAGCGGTTCAGGGTGATACCGGAGATCAGGTAGTCACCACGAATCCACAGGGACAGGTCGTCGCCGATCACGGGGATGGCGCCAAACAGGTTAACGATGACCTGGGCCCCCCAGTAGGACATCTGCCCCCAGGGCAGCAGGTAGCCCATGAAGGCCTCGGCCATCAGCACCAGGTAGATCAGCATACCGAAGATCCAGATCAGTTCCCGGGGCTTCTGGTAGGAGCCGTACATCAGGCCACGGAACATGTGGAGGTACACCACCACAAAGAAGGCCGACGCACCGGTGGAATGCAGGTAGCGGAGCAGCCAGCCCCACTCCACATCACGCATGATGTACTCGACGGAGGCGAAGGCGCCCTCCGCAGAGGGGTTGTAGCTCATGGTGAGCCAGATACCGGTAACAAGCTGGTTGACCAGCACGAGCATGGCCAGTGAACCGAAGAAGTACCAGATATTGAAGTTCTTGGGGGCGTAGTACTTTGCCAGGTGCTTGTTCCACGCCTCGACGACCGGAAGACGCTCGTCGACCCAGTTGATTAGCTTATTCATTACGCAGCCCCCTCTGGATCCAGACCGACGGTCAGGGTGTTTTCGTCGTCAAAACGATGGGGCGGCACCTCCAGGTTGGCCGGAGCCGGCTGGTTGGGATAAACCCGACCGGCGAGGTCGTACCGGGAACCGTGACAGGCACAGTAGTAACCGCCGAGCCAGTTCTCCCCCAGATCGGCCGGAGCCACTTCCGGACGGAACTGGGGAGAGCAACCCAGGTGTGTACAGATGCCAACCAGCACGGAGTACTGATCTTTCAGGGAGCGGAGTTCTCCCTCGATATAGTCTGGCTGAGCGGCATCCTCGGACAGCGGGTCTTTGACCCGGTCGTCCATTTCGCGGATTTGCTCGATCATTTCATCGGTGCGGCGGACAACCCAGACCGGCTTGCCACGCCATTCAACGGTCATCTGCTGACCAGGCTCAAGCTTGCTGACATTGACGGTGACCGGTGCGCCAGCAGCTTCCGCCTTGGCACTGGGATTCCAGGACGCCACAAACGGAACGGCCGCACCGACGACGCCGACACCCCCAACCACCGAAGTCGCGCCGATCAGGAAACGGCGTCGGCCCTGGCTAACGTCGCCATTGTTCATTATGGTTTTCTCCCATCAGGCAATGCGATTACCGCCCTTCAGGCCGCTCACACATTGAAAAAGGACTTCACAACCCAAAATTATAAGCGCACAAATGGTAATGAAATTACCCGCACCTTACAAGCGGATAACCGGCAGCCAGGCCACAAAGCCAGCCTGCAGCCATGCTAGCACCTGCTCTCGACCAACCATAAAAAAACCCGGCACGGGACCGGGTTTTTCCGAAAAATCCGTGGACCGGATTTAACGCTTGGAGTACTGCGGACGCTTACGCGCCTTGCGCAGACCCACTTTCTTCCGCTCTACCTGACGGGCATCACGGGTAACGTAGCCGGCCTTGCGTAGTGCCGGACGCAGGGTCTCGTCGTAATCCATCAGCGCACGGGTCAGCCCGTGACGGATCGCGCCGGCCTGACCACTGGTGCCGCCACCGGCAACGGTGATCTGGATATCGAAGCGATCGGTGGACTCAGCCACTACCAGCGGCTGACGAACGATCATGCGCAGGGTCTCACGACCGAAGAACTGCTCAATGGTACGACCATTGATCGTAATGTTACCGCTTCCCGGCTTGATAAAGACGCGAGCCGTGGAGTTCTTGCGGCGACCAGTACCGTAATTTTGTGTTACAGACATATCCGCCTTCCGTTAGATGTCGAGTTCTTTGGGCTGCTGGGCTGCATGGGGATGCTCAGCACCGGCATAGACTTTCAGCTTCTTGAACATGGCGCGGCCGAGGGGACCCTTCGGCAGCATACCCTTCACAGATTTCTGGATAATCTGCTCCGGCGCCTTGTCTACAAGCTTCTCGAAGTTGATGGACTTGATACCACCGGGGAAGCCGGTATGGCTGTAGTACATCTTGGCCTGAGCCTTCCTGCCACTGACCTGGATCTGGCTGGCGTTGATCACCACGATGTAATCGCCAGTATCGACATGAGGGGTGTACTCAGGCTTATGCTTGCCCCGCAGACGACGGGCGATCTCGGTTGACAGACGACCCAGCGTCTTGCCGGCTGCGTCTACAACGTACCAGTCACGCGTTACGGTTTCTGGTTTCGCACTCAGAGTCTTCATTGAATCCGCCTTGAACGCTACAAAAATAAACGTTTAAAAACCTCTATGCCGGCGATGTGGGAGTGACGCCAGACAAGGTTTTATACCTGTTGGCCGGGGCGCCTTGGGCGCTCCCGGACCGGGACAATGTCGTTCGGGGCTGAGCCGACATTATCCCCATGAAAAGCCAGGGCGCGGAGTATATACGAACCTGTTGCCGATTCCAAGCCTTTAGGGAGCCTCTCCGCAATAGCCAGACCACCGATAGAGCCGGCCGGTGTTGCGCGTTAAGGCCGCGGCCAGCGACACCTCCGGCTGGCCCACGAGACCCGCCAGGGCTGTCAGTATTTGCCGAAGGTTAGCGGGCTCGTTCCGATCCTTGCCGACACCAGCCGGCGCCATGTCCGGCGCATCCGTCTCCAGAACCATGCGATCCACGGGCAACCGGGCCACCGCATCACGGGTCTTGCGGGCCCTGTCGTGGGTGATCACCCCACCGATACCCAGGAAACAGCCCAGGTCCACCAGCGCCCTCCCCTGTTCATAGCTGCCGGAGAAGCCATGTACGAGCACCGGCACATCCGGGCGCCGGCGCCTGAGGACGGCAGCCACCTCGTCATGGGTACGGACGGAATGGATAACCAGGGGCATATCGAGGGATTTCGCCAGGTCGACCTGGGCTTCGAACCACGGCATCTGGCTATTCAGATCCCCGTGCAGACGATCAAGGCCACATTCCCCCACGGCGATGCAACCAGTTTCGGCCTGACGCAGACGACGCTCCAGGTCGTCCATGGCGGCCTGGTCATGCTCACCCACAAACCATGGATGGATACCCAGGCAGCACCACCACTGGTCGCACTCCGCCGCCACCCGGATAACCCGGTCCCAGTCGGCGCGACGGACGCCAGGGATCACCAGCCGCTCAACTCCCGCCCGACGGGCCCGCTCCCAGACCCCGTACCTGCGCCCGTCAAACGCCGGAAAATCGAAATGGCAGTGGGCATCCACCAGTCGCATGCATCCCTCCGGATTGCGTGGTTGCCGCTATCAGTGTTCCCGGGTCTTGTGGAACCGGACGTCCGGGTGCCGCTCCTGGGCCAGTTGCAGGTTGACCATGGTGGGAGCAATGTAGGCCAGCCGGTCCGCCCCGTCCAGCGCCAGGTTGTCGTTGGCCTTGCGCTCGAATTCATCCAGCTTGCGGGGGTCGTCGCAGGTTATCCAGCGGGCGGTGGCCACGTTGATCGGCTCATAGATGGCATCCACCTTATACTCACTCTTCAGCCGGGCAACCACCACATCAAACTGCAGCACACCTACGGCGCCGACAATCAGGTCGTTGTTGCGCATGGGCCGGAATACCTGAACGGCACCTTCCTCGGACAACTGGATGAGCCCCTTCTGCAACTGCTTGGTCTTCAGCGGATCCTTCAGGCGGATGCGGCGGAACAGCTCCGGCGCAAAGTTCGGAATACCGGTGAACTTCATGTCTTCTCCAGCGGTAAAGGTATCGCCGAGCTGGATGGTGCCATGGTTATGGAGCCCGATGATATCGCCAGCGAAGGCCTCATCGGCATGGGCCCGGTCACCGGCCATGAAGGTCAGGGCATCGGAAAACCGCACCTCCTTGCCGATGCGTACATGCCTTGCCTTCATGCCCTGGGCGTACTTGCCGGAGACGATCCTCAGGAAGGCCACCCGGTCCCGGTGCTGGGGATCCATGTTCGCCTGGATCTTGAACACAAAACCGGAGAAGCTGTCCTCGGCGGGCTCCACGGTGCGGCTGTCGGTTTCCCTGGGCAGCGGCGACGGCGCCCACTCCACCAGCCCGTCCAGCATATGATCGACACCGAAGTTGCCCAGGGCGGTACCGAAGAAGACCGGGGTCAGTTGTCCGGCCATGAACATCTCATGGTCGAACTCGTTGGACGCCCCCTTCACCAGCTCGATTTCGTCCCGCAGGTCGTCCGCGTAGCTGCCAAGCACCTCATCCAGTTCCGGATTATCCAGACCGGAGATAACGCGCTTCTCCTGGATGGTGTGCCCCTGGCCAGTGTGATAAAGGATCACTTCATCCCGCAGCAGGTGATAGACGCCCTTGAAGCTCTTGCCCATGCCAATGGGCCAGGTAATGGGGGCGCAGGCGATCTTCAGCACGTCCTCCACCTCATCCATCAGCTCCACCGGATCGCGGGTATCCCGGTCCAGCTTGTTCATGAAGGTGAGGATGGGCGTATCCCGCAGGCGGGTGACCTCCATAAGCTTGATGGTCCGGTCCTCGACACCCTTGGCCGCATCAATCACCATCAGGCAGGAGTCCACGGCCGTGAGGGTACGGTAGGTGTCCTCGGAGAAATCCTCGTGCCCCGGCGTATCCAGCAGGTTGACCAGGCGACCGCCATAGGGGAACTGCATGACCGAGGTGGTCACGGAGATGCCCCGCTCCTTCTCCATTTCCATCCAGTCCGACTTGGCGTGCTGGCCGGATTTCTTGCCCTTGACCGTGCCCGCCTTCTGGATCGCCTCGCCAAACAGCAACACCTTCTCGGTAATGGTGGTCTTACCGGCATCCGGGTGCGAGATAATGGCAAACGTGCGCCGGTTTGATACTTCGCTGGCAATCTTACTGTCGGACATAGCCTCACACTTGCGTTAACGGGTGATTCTGGAATAGAGACCGGAACTTCCGGAGCTGGTCAAAAGGCGCGCATTTTCGCCGATCAGGCACCAGGATACAAACGCTTCAGGCAACCGGATTGGCTGGCCCGGCCAACCCCAGGGCCATGACCAGAGCATCCTCCCGGGCAACGCCGTCCGGATAGTAGCCCGGGCGCTTGCCAACCACCTGGAATCCCTCGGAAAGGTAGAGCCCACGGGCCACCTGATTACTGACCCGTACCTCGAGCACCACCCGTTGCAGCCCCTGCTCACTGGCGCCCCTGAGCAATACCCGCAACAATTTGCGGGCCAGGCCACGACCGCGACTGGCAGGACGCACGCACAGGTTCAGGAGGTGGGCCTCATCATGGAGCACGGCAAGCACCCCATAGCCCTCCAGCCGGCCTTCCCGTTCGATACCCAGTATGGCGTAGCCGGAACGGAAACTATCCCGGAAAACACCCTCGCCCCATGGGCTGGCATAGCCGAGACGCTCGATCTCGAGGATATCGTCCACATCCGACTCGGTCAGAGCCCTCACCCCCTCACTCATGCGGAGCATATCGCCGAGGGTCTGCACCAGGGCGGACATTACGCCCGCCCGATCTGTTGCAGGGCCTGCCATAGCCGCCGCTTGCCGTCGGGATCCGATGACAGGGCCGCCAGACTCAGGGGAAAGGACACCGCCGCCTGGCCAAGCGGCGCGCAAAGCTTATCCCATACACCCGTTGCCGCCTGGGCAGAGTCCTCCGGCACCAGCCCCAGCCATACCTGTCTTGGCCGCGCCACGGTTTCAGCCATTGCCGACAGCACATCCACCGCTCCGGCCGCATCGTTCCCGGGCACCGCCGGGTTACTGAACACCGGCCAGCGAACTTCCTCCCGGCCCGCAACGTCCTCGCCAAGGGCCTTGAGGATGTTGGTCGCCAGCCGGTCTTCCAGGGCGCGACTGGCATTATCAGGGCAACGACTGACCAGCAACCACTGACCACCCAGCCAGAATCGCCAGTGGAAGGCGACCGCCTCTCCGGCGAGGGCATCGCCGGCCTGGTGCCGTGACGCCTGCTCCTCGGGTGCATCAGCCTGCGGTCCGGCGTCAGCCTCCTGACGGATCACTTCCCCGCCGGAATCCGCCGCAACCCCGGCTCCCCCATCAACAGCAGGGGCGCTGTCATTATCGGTCCTGGCGCCAGGGCGACTGGCCGTATCCGCCATCAACCCCTGCAGGCGTGCCAGCCCCTGGCGGGATACCTCCGAAGCGGGCCGGGGTGCTCGGGCAACCGGTGTCTCCGACACGGCCTCCGGCACGTCTGTCGCGATCCCACCCGGTTCATCGAAGTCGAAATCCGGACTGGGGGCCGCCCCCGGCAACGGCGCACGGGCGTACCAGAGCCTGACTCCGGCCACTCCCATGGCAAACTGTCGCTGGGCTTCGTTCATTCCTCGCTCCTCAATACGCCTGGTCCAGTGTCCCCGGGACGCTGGCGCAAACAGTCCGACGCCGACCAACGCCGTGAAACAGCCCATCAGTATAGCAGCGCCCTCCGTCCACCGTTACCCCTCCCGCCACTCCCGAAAACAACAACCAGTAACCAAAAATAAGATCACAATCCTGTATCACGAACTCATTGAGCGCCCTGAACAAGCACTCACCCATGGAAGCGTAGGTCATTGTTTTAAAATTGCTTTTAAAGGAACCCCTGTTATTCCTGACGATTATCAAAACCACACACTAAGAGCAAAAGCGATACGCAATCTCGATTCAAGATTATTGACTAGTGTCAATTAGGACCTATACTGAGAAACATACTGCGCTTGTATAAAGCCACAAGAACAATCGGAGCACACCATGCCAGAAGACAGCATCCTCCTTGCCATCGAGCAGGGGGTAGCCACCATCACCCTCAACCGCCCCCAGAGCCTCAACAGCTTCAATGCCGACATGCATGAAGCCCTGCGCAGGGCCCTCGATACAGTCAGGGGGGATGACTCCGTGCGGGTACTGATACTCACCGGCGCAGGCCGGGGATTTTGCGCCGGCCAGGACCTGGGTGACCGCAATGTGGCGCCCGGCGACAACGCCCCCGATCTCGGCCATTCCATCGACACCTGGTACAACCCGCTGATCCGCACCCTGAAGGACCTGCCGGTTCCGGTCATCTGTGCCGTCAACGGCGTTGCCGCCGGCGCTGGCGCCAATATCGCCCTGAGTTGCGACATTGTGCTCGCCGCCCGTTCGGCCAGCTTCGTGCAGGCCTTCTGCAAGCTTGGACTGGTACCGGACTCCGGCGGCACCTGGATCCTGCCCAGGCTGGCGGGCATGGCCCGTGCCAAGGGCATGGCCCTGCTTGGGGAGAAAATCCGGGCCGAACAGGCGGAAGACTGGGGGCTGATCTGGCGTTGCGTGGATGACGAAGCCCTCACCGAGGAGACCGATAAGCTGGCCACCCATTTTGCCAGTCAGCCCACCGCCGGCCTCGCCCTGATCAAGCAGGCACTCAACGCCAGCACCACCAATACCTGGGACGAACAACTGGACCTGGAGCGGGACCTGCAACGCCAGGCAGGCCAGAGCGAGGATTACCGTGAGGGCGTCGCCGCCTTTATGGAGAAGCGCCAGCCGGAGTTCAAGGGGCGCTGATCCGCCCACCCGGACGAATCAACAGCCCCGCCAGCGGGCCCACAAGCACCAACGGGACACAGAACAATGACTCAACCCGATCCCCAGACCCTGGCCAGGGAATGCGCCGATGCCATGTTCAGCCGGGACTACGCCAGCCAGAACCTGGGCATGGAGATCGTCGCCATCGGGCCGGGCACGGCCACCCTGACCATGACCGTGGACGACCGCATGATCCAGGGCCATGGCATGTGCCACGGCGGCTACATGTTCACCCTGGCCGACTCCGCCTTCGCGTTCGCCTGCAACACCTATGACCTGGCCACCGTGGCCGCCGGTTGCAGCATCGAGTACATGGCCTCCGCCCGCAAGGGCGACCAGTTGACCGCCCGGGCGATCGAACGGGCCCGGGGCCGTCGCACCGGAGTCTACGACATCGAGATCACCAACCAGGACGGCCGGACCGTCGCCCTCTTCCGGGGCAAGTCCCACCAGGTCCAGGGCAGCGTTCGCGATACCGGCGATCCACAGGAATAAACGCCAGACGGACCAGCAGAATTTGTTAATAAGTCCAACAGCGGGAAAACAAACATGACAATACCCATGCAGAAAATCGGCCCCCTCGACCCCCTGGAAACCGCCAGCCTCGATGAACTGCGCCATGTGCAGTTACAGCGCCTGCGCTGGAGCATCAATCACGCCTATACCAATGTGCCCTTCTACCGGAAGGCGTTTGACGACATCGGCCTGAAGCCAATGGACATCAACAGCCTGGAGGATCTGGCCAAGGTTCCGTTCACCATGAAGAACGACCTGCGGGACAACTACCCCTTCGGCATGTTCGCCACTCCCATGGAGCAGATTGTCCGGGTGCACGCCTCCAGCGGCACCACCGGCAAGCCCACCGTGGTGGGCTACACCCAGAAGGACATCGATACCTGGGCCAGCGTGGTGGCACGGTCCATCCGCGCCGGGGGCGGCCATGCCGGTGACAGGGTCCACGTGGCCTACGGCTACGGCCTGTTCACCGGCGGCCTGGGCGCCCATTATGGCGCCGAGAAGCTGGGCTGCACCGTCATCCCCATGTCCGGCGGCCAGACCGAGAAACAGGTCCAGCTACTGAAGGACTTCCAGCCGGACATCATCATGGTGACGCCGTCCTACATGCTCAACCTGGCGGACGAGATCGAGCGCCAGGGCATCAACCCCCATGATCTGCCCCTGCGCCTGGGCATTTTCGGCGCCGAACCCTGGACCAACGCCATGCGCCAGGAAATCGAGGAACGCCTGGGTATCGATGCACTGGACATCTACGGCCTGTCCGAGGTCATGGGCCCGGGCGTGGGCATGGAGTGCATTGAAACCAAGGACGGCCCGACCATCTGGGAGGATCACTTCTATCCGGAGATTATCAACCCGGACACCGGCGAGGTCCTGCCGGACGGTGAGTACGGCGAACTGGTCTTCACCACCCTTACCAAGGAGGGGCTGCCCATTCTCCGTTACCGCACCCGCGACCTGACCCGCCTGCTGCCGGGCACCGCCCGCCCCATGCGCCGGATCGACAGGATCACCGGCCGCAGCGACGACATGCTGATCATCCGTGGCGTTAACGTGTTCCCCAGCCAGATCGAGGAGCAGATCCTGCGGGTGGACGAACTGTCTCCGCACTACGAGATCGAGGTCTACCGGGACGGCAACCTGGATTGCATCGATATCCGCTGCGAACTGAAACCGGACAACAGCAGCGCCGACAGCAACCAGCGCGAGGCGATCAGCAAGACGCTGGCCCACAACATCAAGTCTTTCATTGGTATCAGCACCCGCATCGACATTACCGAGCCGGGACGGCTGGCCCGCTCCGAAGGCAAGGCGAAGCGGGTCTTCGACCGGCGCAAATAAGCACCGGTAAAGCTTCATCGTGGAGAAGAGCGACCATCGGTAGCTCTACAGCCCTTGCCCCGTTTTTACGGGGCTTTTTTCGTCCCGGAACTCAAACCGATAAACACAGTAAATGGAAATCATGCTTTCTGGCGTATCGCGTCAAAACCATCATCAAGACAACGCCTAAGGGCCGCATTAGGCATACCAGGACTAAAGAATTGCTGCTTATTCGGAGATGATCCGACAAACAACATGATACAGAATCAAACCACTTGATATTTGATAAGGTATCATAAATAATTGAGTCATCGTCCAGCAGGTCTTGTGGGCACAGGAACGCGGTGAGTCCGAGAAGGAGCCACCCTGCCCGGGAACAAGAACCTATTTACCGGAGGTACACCATGTACGCACAACTCGTAGAAACCGGCGCCAAGCGCCTCAAGTCCCTGGAGGAAATGTCTCCGGAGGAGCGCGAGTTCCAGCTCAAGATCGACGCGGAAACCAAGATCGAGCCCAAGAACTGGATGCCCGAGGGCTATCGCAAGACCCTGGTCCGCCAGATTTCCCAGCACGCACACTCGGAAGTGGTGGGCATGCTGCCGGAAGGCAACTGGGTCACCCGCGCGCCGAACCTCAAGCGCAAACTCCAGCTGATGGCCAAGATCCAGGACGAGGCCGGTCACGGCCTGTACCTGTACAGCGCCATGGAAACCCTGGGCGCGGATCGCGACGAGGAGATCGACAAGCTTCACGAAGGCAAGGTGAAGTACTCCTCCATCTTCAACTACCCGACCCTGAGCTGGGCAGACATGGGCACCGTGGGCTGGCTGGTGGACGGCGCGGCCATCGTCAACCAGGTCATCCTGCAGCGCACCTCCTACGGCCCCTACTCCCGGGCCATGATCCGCATCTGCAAGGAAGAGAGCTTCCACCAGCGCCAGGGCTACCAGATCCTGCTGGACCTGATGCGGGAAGGCACCGAGGAGCAGAAGCAGATGGTGCAGGACTCCATCAACCGGTTCTGGTGGCCGTCGCTGATGATGTTTGGCCCGTCCGACGACCAGTCACCCAACTCCCAGCAATCCATGGCCTGGAAGATCAAGCGCAAGAGCAACGACGAACTGCGCCAGATGTTCATCGACCAGACCGTTCCCCAGCTCGAGTTCCTGGGCTGCACCGCCCCGGACCCGGAGCTGAAATGGAACGAGGAGCGCGGCCACTACGATTTCGGTGAGATCGACTGGCAGGAGTTCTATGACGTGCTCAAGGGCAACGGCCCCTGCAACAAGGAGCGCGTCGAAACCCGCAAGAACGCCATCGACGGTGGCGCCTGGGTACGGGAGGCCGCCAGGGCCTACGCCGAGAAACAGCAAAAGAAACAGCAGAACGCTGCCTGACAGGAGAAGAGTTATGGCTGACTGGCCCCTTTACGAAGTTTTTGTACGCAGCAAGCATGGCCTGAATCACAAGCACGTCGGCAGCGTGCACGCCGCCGACGCCGCCATGGCCATGGAAAATGCCCGTGACCTGTACACCCGTCGCAGCGAAGGCGTGTCGATCTGGGTGGTGCCCTCTTCCGCCATTACCGCCTCATCCCCCGATGAGAAGGAAGTGCTGTTCGATCCGTCGGACGACAAGGTGTATCGCCACGCCTCCTTCTACAAGCTGCCCGACGAAGTCGGCCATATGTAACGGGAGAGCCACATGAGCAAGGCTATGACACAGAAAGAGGCACTGCAGGAATACCTGCTGCGCCTGGCGGATTCCGACATGATCCTGGGCCAGCGCCTGTGCGAACTGTGCGGCAAGGCACCGGCACTTGAGGAAGAAATGGCGCTGATGAACGTGGCCCTCGACCTGGTGGGCCAGGCCCGCAACTGGTATGAGTATGCCGCCGAACTGCTGGACGACGGCCGCAGCGCGGACGACCTCGCTTTCCGCCGCGACACCCAGCACTACCGTAACGCCCTCTTGGTGGAGCAGCCCAACGGGGACTATGCCGTCACCATGGGCCGCCAGTTCTTCTTCGACGCCTGGCACTACTTCACCATCGCCGCGCTGGTCAATGCGCCGGACGAGCGCATCGCCAGCATCGCTGCCAAGGCTGCCAAAGAGGTGCAGTATCACCTGCGCCGCTCCTCCGAGTGGGTCAAACGCTTTGGTGACGGTACCGAGGAAAGCCATCAGCGCATGCAGACCGCCGTGGATGATCTGTGGCGTTTCACCGGCGAGATGATCGAGGCGGATGCCGTGGAGCAGCAACTGTTCCAGGCCGGCATCGGCCCCGATCCCGAACAGCTGGCCGCGGACTGGAAGGGCTTGGTGAACGAAGTGCTCACCGAGGCCACCCTGACCCCGCCGCCGGAAGATGCCTGGATGTACAAGGGCGCCAAGGTGGGACACCACACCGAGCACCTGGGCTTCATCCTGGCCGAGATGCAGTTCCTGCAAAGGGCGTATCCGGATGCAACGACCTGGTAGACCCGAACCGCGATCCCTGCTGGACGACCAGCCGGTGATCGCCAGCGACCGCCTTCCCGCCCGCGACCGGTCAAAGCCGATCACGGCGGAGGAACTCTGGGACCTCCTGGACGAGGTGAAAGACCCGGAGGTGCCGGCGGTCAGCGTTGTGGAACTGGGCATGGTACGACGCATTGCCGAGGAAAACGGCGAGTGGGTTGTGGACGTCACCCCCACCTACTCCGGCTGCCCGGCCACAGAAATGATTGAGGACGCCATCGCCGAGGCCCTGGGCCTGGCGGGCATCCGTAACGGCCGGGTCCGGCGGGTACTGACCCCGGCCTGGACCACCGACTGGATCACCGATGCTGGTCGCGAAAAACTCCAGGCGTTCGGCATCGCCCCGCCCGTGGGCAGCGCCAGCAAGCTGACGCTCAAGGGTGTGGACGAAACCATCCGTTGTCCCCATTGCGACAGTGACCACACCGAACGGCTCAGCGAATTCGGCTCCACCGCCTGCAAGGCCCTGTACCGATGCCTGGACTGTCGCGAGCCCTTTGACTACTTCAAATGTATCTAGAGCGGAACCAATATGAACAAGTTCTATCCCCTCACCATTCGCGAAGTCCGGTCAGAAACCCGGGACGCTGTCTCACTGTGTTTTGACCTGCCGGACGACCTGCAGGACCAGTTCAGCTACCACCAGGGCCAGCACCTGATCCTGCGGACCGAGCTGGACGGCGAGGAAGTGCGCCGCTCCTACTCCATCTGCACCGGGGTGGGTGACCGGGAGCTGCGCATCGCCATCAAGAAAGTGCCCGGCGGACGCTTCTCCACCCTGGCCAACGAGCGCCTCAAGCCCGGCCAGACCCTGGAAGTCATGCCACCCCAGGGGCACTTCTACGTGGAACTGGATCCCCAGCGGGAGGGCGACTACCTGGCAGTGGCGGCTGGCAGCGGCATCACGCCGATCATGTCCATCGTCAAGACCACCCTGGAAACCGAGCCGAAGAGCCGGGTCACCCTGTTCTATGGCAACCGGTCCACCGCCGACACCATGTTCCGCGAGCAACTGGAAGACCTGAAGAACCGGTTTATGGGTCGCTTCAACCTGGTGTTCCTGTTCAGCCGTGAGGAGCAGGACATTGACCTGTACAACGGTCGCATCGACGGCAGCAAGTGCGATGCCCTGTTCGATCACTGGGTGAGTGTCGACACCCTGACCGCCGCCTTCATCTGCGGCCCCCAGGTGATGACCGAAACGGTCCGCGAGTCGCTGCTCGGCCATGGCATGGACAAGAGCAAAATCCACTACGAACTGTTCACGCCGGCCGGTGGCGCCCCCGCCCCACGCCAGGACCGGACCGAAACCCGGGTGGACCCGGAGGCGGTGAGCGAAGTCACCGTCAGGGCCGACGGCCGTGCCCTCACCTTCGACCTGACCCGCAACACCAAGAGCATCCTGGATGCCGGCAACGACATGGGCGCCGACCTGCCCTTCTCTTGCAAGGCCGGCGTCTGCTCCACCTGCAAGGCCAAGGTGGTGGAGGGCGATGTGGAAATGGACGCCAACTACGCCCTCGAGGATTACGAGGTCGAGGCGGGTTATGTGCTGTCCTGCCAGTGCTACCCCGTCAGCGAGAAAGTCGTGCTCGACTTCGACGAGATGTAAACGCAACCAGTCCCCTGCAGCAAAGCCGGTCCCGTGAGACCGGCTTCGTTCATCTTAACAACAACGTTTACCGGGAGAACGCTCAATGTCAGTCCTTCAGAGTTACATCGCCGGCCAGTGGTTCGGCGAGACCGCAGCGAAAGCGCTGCCCAGCGCCATCAACGGCGAGACCGTGGCCCATACCCATGAGGAAACCATCGACTTCGGCGAAGCCGTTGCCTACGCCCGCAACACCGGCGTGAAGAACCTGCTGGCGCTGGATTTCCAGCAGCGTGCCGCCATCCTCAAGGAGCTCGCGATCCATATCCAGGGTCGCAAGGATGAGCTATATGCCATCTCCCATCACACCGGTTGCACCAAGGCCGATTCCTGGATCGACATCGACGGTGGCTTCGGCACCCTGTTCACCTACGCCTCCACCGGTCGCAAGGAACTGCCCTCCGGCAACGTCGCCCACGAAGGCCCGGTCACGCAACTGGGCAAGGACAACCACTTCAACGGCACCCATATCCTGGTGCCCAGGCGTGGCGTATCCGTTCATATCAACGCCTTCAACTTCCCGATCTGGGGCATGCTGGAGAAGTTCGCCCCGGCCTTCCTGGCAGGCATGCCCTGCATCGTCAAACCGGCCACTGCCACCAGCTACCTGACCGAAGCGGCGGTACGGGTGATCAACGATTCCGGCCTGCTGCCGGAAGGCGCCCTGCAACTGGTCATCGGCGGTACCGGCGACCTTCTGGACCGGCTGGAGGAACAGGACTTCGTCACCTTCACCGGCTCGGCCAGCACTGCCCGGAAGCTGAAGAACCACCCCAACATCATGGCGAGGAGCATCCCCTTCAACGCAGAAGCGGATTCCCTCAACAGCGCCATCATGGCCCCGGACGTGACGCCGGATGACGAGGAGTTCGACATCTTCGCCAAGGAAGTGGTGAAGGAAATGACCGCCAAGGCCGGCCAGAAATGCACCGCCATCCGCCGGGTACTGGTACCTGAAGGCCAGGTGGACGCCCTCGCCGAACGGATCAAGGAGCGCCTGGGCAAACTCAAGGCCGGCGACCCCAACGAGGAAGGCGTGCGTATGGGCGCCCTGGCATCCCAGGATCAGCTCCGCGACGTAACCGAATCCATCGACCGCCTGCTGGAAACCAGCGACTGCCTGTTCGGCAGGGACAACGGCTTCAAGCCGGTGGGTGCCGGTACCGACAAGGGCGCGTTTATCGCCCCCCACCTCCTGCTCAGCCGGAACCCGATGGAAGACGGCGGCGCCCACGACATCGAGGCGTTCGGCCCGGTGGCCACCCTGATGCCTTACAACGGCATCGAGCAGGCACTGACCATTGCCGCCAAGGGCAAGGGCAGCCTGGTCACCACCCTGACCACCAAGGACCCCGCCATCGCCGCCGAGATGATCCCGGTACTGGCGGCCCAGCACGGCCGTTTGCAGATCCTCGACGCGGAAGCGGCGAAGGAATCCACCGGCCACGGCTCCCCCCTGCCGATGCTCAAGCACGGCGGCCCGGGTCGCGCCGGTGGCGGTGAGGAACTGGGCGGCATCCGCGCCGTTCACCACTACCTGCAACGCACCGCCATCCAGGGCTCCCCCACCATGGTGGCTGCGGTCACCCGCGAGTACGTCCGTGGCGCGAAAGTGATCGAAAACGATATCCACCCGTTCCGTCGCACCTTCGACGACCTGCAGGTGGGCGAATCCCTGCTCACCCACCGCCGTACCGTGACCGAAGCCGATATCACCAACTTCGGCTGCCTCTCCGGCGACCACTTCTACATGCACTTCGACGAGATTGCGGCGAAGAAAACCCAGTTCGGCCAGCGCATCGCCCACGGCTACTTCGTGCTGTCCGCCGCAGCCGGCCTGTTCGTCTACCCGGGCGAAGGCCCTGTCCTAGCCAACTACGGCCTGGACACCCTGCGCTTCATCACCCCGGTGGCCCCGGGCGACACTATCCGTGCCCGCCTGACCTGCAAGCGCAAGATCGACCAGGGCCGCACCTCGCCCGAGGGCCATCCCCAGGGCGTGGTCATGTGGGATGTGGAAGTGACCAACCAGAATGATGAGCTGGTGGCCAGCTATGACATTCTGACGTTGGTGGCTAAGAAGCAGTGAGTAGTGGGTTGGGGAGTTAACCGCTTCCCCTCTCCCTAACCCTCTCCCGCAAGGGGAGAGGGGACTGGGATGTGCGAGCCGCAAACAAAAAGCCGGACTGGCTAACTACCAGTCCGGCTTTTTACATTCTGAAAATCCAGTGCAGCATTACCATGGGATTCCGAGGAAGCGGTCAGGTACCTACTCAAGATTGAAAGGTCACCCCGAGGTAGAGGGACAGTGGTCGGGTAGGGCTTTCCGGGACCTTCGAAAACATGGACGTTTTCGAAGAGCCTACATGGACGTATCCACGGCGTGTCCCGGAAAGCCCTACCCGATTGCTGGCCCGGCACCCAAACCGTAAGGCCAACACCCACAAAACTCACATCCCGAGATAAGCCTCCCGAACCTTCTCATTGCTGAGCAACTCCCGCCCGGTACCCTCAA
Source organism: Marinobacter shunpengi (assembly GCF_045449715.1). NCBI lineage: Bacteria > Pseudomonadati > Pseudomonadota > Gammaproteobacteria > Pseudomonadales > Marinobacteraceae > Marinobacter > Marinobacter shunpengi. The sequence goes on from NZ_JBJJLA010000012.1 coordinate 151,657, forward strand.
GCACCACACGGCCCGTCTCCAGCACATACCCACGATCCGCCAAAGCCAAAGCCTGGGACGCATTCTGCTCAACCAGGAAGACGGTAATCCCCTCCTCCTTGAGCTCCCGGATAATCCCGAAAATCTCCTCCACAATCAAAGGCGCCAGCCCCATGGAAGGCTCATCCAGCAACAACAGCCGGGGCCTGGCCATCAGTGCCCGCCCGATGGCCAGCATCTGCTGCTGCCCACCGGACAGCTCACCGGCCAAATTGTGGCGCTTCTGCTCCAGGATCGGGAACCGGCCGTACACCTTCTGCAAATCCGACTGCACCTCGGGCCCCTGCTTGCGGGTATAGGCTCCCAGGCGCAGGTTGTCGTGGACACTCAGATCCTTGAACACCTGCCGGCCTTCCGGTACCTGCACAATCCCGCTGGATACCCGCTTGTCCGGAGACATCTTCCGGAGATTCCGACCCTCGAAGACCATCTCCCCACTGTCCAGCGGCTGGAGACCGGAAATCGCCATCAGCAGGGTGGATTTGCCAGCACCATTGGCGCCCACCAGGGACACAATCTCGCCGGAACGGATAGTCAGGTCGATATCGTGCAGCACCTCGATCTGACCATAGGACGACACCAGGCCGGATAAAGACAACATCTCCTGGCCGGTTTCCGGCTTACTGGTGGCATGACTCAGCCCCAGACCTCCATACTGCTCAGGGGTGTAGCTGACAATCCGGTGACGAAGCTCCCGGAATTCCTCCCGCACCCGATCACCGAACAGGGGATCGTTCTGCTGGTCACGGGCATCGGCAATCTGCTGCCAGTCAACTTCGCCCAGCACCTCTTTGGCACGGGGAATCACCACGCCCTCTTCCTTCTTGATGTGCTTGCGAAGGGCCTGGATGAATCGGCTCAGGGCGTGGCTGAACGCTTCCCGGCCCTCGGGCCAGTGGTCGATGCAGGTGGCCAGCAGCTCCCGCAGTTCGCTCAGCTTCTGATGCCCGATAACGTAACCCCGTTCCAGCTTGTCCAGCAGCGGACCGGTTTCCGGGGACTTTTCCCGCACCTTCCGATACAGCACGATCTCCGTGGGCTGGCTGTGCACCCGGTTGGAGAAGTGCTGGATGTAGTCGAAGATGGTACTGAACAGCACCTCATCCGGGCGCTGATCGTTCACATTCATATCCTGCTGTAGCTGATCCAGCAGGTCGAGCACCCGCCACAACCCCTGGTGTTCACGGATGATAATGCCCACCGCCTGCTCGCCGCGCGACCGGGCAGGCACCTTGCCTTGATTCTGTTCATTCATAAGACTAGCCCTTGCACTCAGCCACCCAGGTAGGCAGCGATCACGTCCGGATTATTGCGGATTTCCTCGGGAGTACCCTCGGCCAGCTTGCGGCCGTAGTTGATCACCAGCAGGCGGTCAGAAATACCCATGACCAGCTTCATGTCGTGCTCAACCAGCATCACGGTCACACCCTCTTTGGCCACCCGGCGGATCAGTTCCTCCAGCTCGGCGGTTTCGGTGGCGTTCAGGCCCGCCGCCGGCTCATCCAGCAACAGGATCCTGGGGTCTGCGGCCAGGGCCCGGGCGATTTCCAGTCGCTTCAACGCGCCGTAGGACATGGCCGACGCGTCGGTTTCCAGGTACTGACCACACCCGACAAACTCCATCAGCTCCCGGCAGCGCTCCCGGCAGGCCCGCTCTTCCCGGTAGAGCCGGGGCAATCGGAACATGGACGTCAGCAGGCCACTACGGATCTGCAGATGGCGGCCGAGCATGACGTTTTCCAATGCCGTCATGTTCATGCAGACCTGCATCTGCTGGAAGGTACGGCACATGCCCCGCTCCGCAAGCCGGTTGGGATCCATGCCCACAACACTCTCGCCATTGAGCGTAATCTCCCCCCGGGTGGGGGTATAGAACCCGGTGATCAGGTTGAACAGGGTGGTCTTACCGGCCCCGTTGGGCCCGATCACCGAATAGACCTGGCCCCGTTCCACGGAGAATTCCAGACCCTCGATGGCATGGACACCGCCGAACTCCTTGTCGAGCCCTTTCACATCGATCATGGCACTCATGCCCCACCTCCGGATTGCCTGGCCAGTTTGCTCCGGACAAATCCGGACACGGTCGGGTAGAAACCCTTGGGCATGAAGATCATCGTGGCCATGAGAATAAAGCCGAACACCGCGGTCTCGTATTCATGGAAACCGGACAGCAACTGCGGCAGCAGCTTGAGCGCGATGGCACCGATAATAACCCCCAGAGGGCTCGCCATGCCGCCAAGGACCACCATGGTAATCAGCACAATCGAATGATCGAAGCTGGCAATGGCCGGCGTGATAAAGCCACTGAAATGGGCGAACAGACTGCCCATCACGCTGGCAAATACTGCCGAGATGACGAACACCATGCTCTTGTAACGGGCGGTGTCCACCCCAACGGTGCGGGCGGCGATCTCGGAACCGTGGATGGAACGCAGGGCACGGCCGATGGGCGAGTCAATGATGTTCTGGGCGAGGACGACCGCCACCAGCAACACCACGCCCGCCACCAGGTACCAGGCTACATGCCCGGGCACTTCCATGCCGAGCACGGAATACATGCCAAAGATACTCAGCTCCCACCCAAACAGGGACAGCGACGGCACCGGCATGCCATCGGGACCACCGGTCAGCCCGGCCTCGTTGTTGAGGATAATGGCGATGATAAAGCCCACCGCCAGAGTCGCCATAGACAGGTAGTGCCCCTTCAGCCGCAGGATGGGACGCCCGACGATAAAGGCGATCAACCCTACCAGGGCGGCGCCCACCACCAGCGCCAGCAGCGATGGCCACCCATAGGTGCCAGAGGCAATGGCGCTGAAATAGGCGCCCAGGCCATAGAACCCCGCATGCCCGAGGCTGATCTGTCCGGCGTAGCCCACCAGCAGGTTCAGGCCCACCACGGTGGCGGCAATCAGGGCAATCTGCGTTGCCATGTCATAGTAGAACGGGTTCTCCATCATTAGCGGGAGAACGAACACCACAATGGCGATAACCACCACGTAGTTCATTCGCCAGTTCAGGAATCGATCCAGCATTACACACGCTCCACGGTACGGGCACCGAACAGACCACGAGGCATGAAGAACAGCACCAGAAGAATCATTGAAAAGGCAACGGCATCCTTGTACTCAGAAGAGATGTAACCGGCAGTCATGGCTTCCACGATGCCCAGCAGCAGGCCGCCTACCACGGCACCCAGACCGCTGCCGAGACCACCCATGGCCGCCGCCACGAAACCTTTGAGCGCCAGCAGGATGCCAATGTCATAGGAAGTAAATGTAATCGGAGCCACGGTCACCCCGGCAACGGAGCCCAGCAGGGCGGACAGCCCGAACGCCAGCATTAATACCATCTGGGTTTTTACACCGACGAGCTGGGCGGCCAGCTTGTTCATGGAAGTCCCGAGAATGGCCCGGCCCACCAGGGTCCGGGTGAAGAACAGAATCAGCGCCACCACCAGGACGGCGCCAATCCCCAGCACCCAGAGGCTCTGGGAGTTAAGCACGGCACCCCACAGGCGGATGGGCTCGTCGCCACTGAACGGCGGCACCACATGGTAATCCTTGCCCCAGATCACCTGTGCGATACCACGGATGAAGATGGACGCACCAATGGTAATGATGATGAGAGTCACCACATCGGCATTTTTGGCCGGAGCGATCGCCAGTCGCTGCAGGGCAACCCCCACCGCGCAGGCCAGCAGTACGGCCAGTACGATCGCAAAGAACATGGGAATGCCCAGGCCCATGAAGGCCACGGTTCCCATACCACCAATCATCAGGAACTCGCCCTGAGCGAAGTTAATGACATGGCTGGCGTTGTAGATGATGGTAAAACCAAGGGCCACCAGCGCGTAGGTGGCACCGATGGTGATACCGGTGAACAGGTATTGAAGGAATTCTGAGAGCATAGGATTCGTACCGTCGGGCACCCCCGGCCCCCATGACCGGAACCGGGGGTTGAGGGTTGGTCAGGGTGTTACTCGACCAGCATCCAGTCGCCATCCTTGACTTCCAGAATGCGGAAGGACTCCGGAGTCAGGCCATTGTGGTCGTCCGGCCCCAGGTTGTAGATACCGGTAACGCCCACGTATCCCACGATGTCCTCCAGGGCATCACGAACCGCCGCCTTGTCGGTGGAACCCGCGGTTTCGATAGCCTGGACAGCCAGCATCAGACCGTCATAGGCGTAGCCGCCGAACGTGGATACCTTGGAATCCCAGCGAGCCTCATAGGCTTCCTTGTAGCCCTGTACGACCGGCTTCTGGGGATCATCATCCGGCAGGGAGTCCGGCACCAGCAAGGGTGACGCCGGCAACCTCAGCCCCTCGGCGGCGGAGCCTGCCAGATCCAGGAAAGCATCGGAGGCAACACCGTGGGACTGGTAGAACGGCAGTTGAATGTCCAGCGAGGCGTAGTTCTTGGTCACGATAGCCGGGCCCTGGCCAAAGCCGAAGTTAAGCACGGCATCCACACCCTCGGTGTTGCGGATATTGGTCAACTGGGCGGTCATGTCGGAATCGGACGGGCCATAGGTCTCGTCGGCAACCACCTCGATGCCATACTCATCAGCCACTGCCAGGGTCTGGGTGCGACCGGACGCCCCGAAGCCACCGGTGCCGGAGATCAACCCGATCTTGTCAAAGCCGCGACGCTTCATATCCCACAGGATACGCTCGGCGGCCATGCGGTCCGACTGGGGGGTCTTGAACACCCATTTCTTTACCGGATCGATGATAGTGACGGCGCCCGCCAGGGAAATGAAGGGAATCTGGGCCTGTTCCACCAGCGGTGCGGCCGCCATGGTGGCTCCGGTGGTGCTCCCCCCGACGATGATGTCCACCCGATCGGAACGGATCAGGCGCCCCGCGAAGTTACGGGCATTGGAGGCATCCCCCACATCGTCATAGTGAACGAGCTCCAGGGGACGACCGAGTACGCCGCCGTCTTCGTTGATCTTCTCGACGTACATCTCAAGGGTTTTGAGTTCGGGATCGCCGAGAAACGACGCAGGACCGGTTACAGACAGGAACGTACCAATCTTGATGGGTTCAGCGGCCTGTGCGGACACAAGCAGACTGGTTGCCAGCGAAGCCGCCAACACACCAGCACGACGCAAGAGGCTTTTCTTGGCCATTGTTTTTCTCCCAGGTTTTAGAGCAGCATATGCTCCGGTTTGTTTTTGTTACCGAATGAGGATTTTGTGGTTGTAATTATGATTCACTTTCCTCACCAGAAAGTCCCAGCGGTGCCCTGAAACAGATTGCCCTGTTTGTCAGTTGCCAGATACCAATAAGCATGCTGATCAACTCGGTCCCTGCTATACCTGACACATATCAAGACTTACAATTAACGTTATTGTATCGTATTCTTTGTGTCAACCGGTTTCAGACCTGACGTATCAGGGCCATCGGTAAGAGGCTGTTTTACCTGCGGCCGGTAGATAAGGATAATAAGCACCCAATTCGCCATAGTTTCCCTTGAGCACAGTGCCAGCCTATGTCCGCGACAAAACAGCTTGATCAGTTGGTTGACCAGTTCCAGAAAAAACGCCCGATCCGGGCCGGCTCCCTTATCATCACCCTTTACGGTGACTCCATCGTGCCCCGCGGCGGCACCGTATGGCTTGGTAGCCTCGCCCGTCTGCTTGAACCCGTCGGTATCAACGAGCGACTGGTCCGCACGTCCGTCTATCGGCTGGTCAAGGAGCATTGGCTGCAGGCGGAGAAGATCGGTCGTTGCAGCTATTACAGCCTGACAGGGCCGGGGCTACGCCGGTTTGAGCAGGCCTTCAAGAACGTCTACGACATGTCCAGCCTGGAATGGACCGGCAGTTGGACCCTGGTACTACTGACCCAGCTCGACAGCGACACTCGACGACGGGTTCGCGAAGAGCTGAAATGGTTGAGTTTTGGAAGTATAGGACAGGGCGTGATGATTCACCCCAGAATCCGCCGGGAGGAGCTCCTGCCTCTGCTCCAGGAATGGGAGGCGTTCGATGACACCATCGTGATGCAGACCCATCCGGTGGAACCACTAAGCTCAAGGGCCATGCGCCGGGAAGTCCGAGAAAGCTGGAATCTGGATGAACTGGGCGGGCGCTATCGACGGTTCCTGAACCAGTTCCGCCCCCTCTGGCAGGAACTCAAGGACGAAGACAACCTTTCGCCCGAGGAATGCCTCATCGCCCGTACACTCCTGATCCACGAGTACCGCAAGATCCTGCTGAGGGATCCACTGCTGCCCGACGCCCTGCTGCCCGGTGATTGGGAAGGCCGAAGCGCCAGGCAACTGTGTCGCAACCTCTATCGGCAGCTCTATGAAAGAGCGGAAGCCTGGCTGGACGAGACCCTGGAGAATGCCTCAGGACCGTTGCCCGGGCCCAATGAGGGCTTTTACAAGCGGTTTGGGGGATTGCGGGACTGAGAGGCTGCTTTTAACGGAGTGTAAAGCCCTGATGCCGGTTGGTGTTGGGGCTTTTTATTTTCTGGATGTTGCGTTATCTCAAAAGATTGGAAGAGCTGGCGGGGGAAGAGGTTTCAGGACCGTCGAGCGTCAGGGAAGGCGCTCGTCGAGCTCTATGACCGCCATGGATGGCGGAAATGCCGATGTTGCAGGAGCAAGAATCGGCCTGGGATGTACTTGCCGGGCGTGTCCTGCCCCCCCTTACCGCGTCGGCTCAGGCTCCACGGTCAGCGGGCCTGGGACCGCATAATTGGAATCCGAAGTGACCTGATACCGGCAGCCCTTCGGGCTGCGACGATGACCCGGCCCTTCGCGAGACGCTCCGGGCGTTCGCCCCTGGCAACGCTGCGCGTCGCCTGCCCTGTCGGGCACCGAGGCTCACACTCTCGTAGGTCATCTCTTTCTAACGGCCAATAAAAAACCCCGGCAGCGTTAGCTGTCGGGGTTTTGGGATTAAGAGCCTGACGATGACCTACTCTCGCATGGGCAACGCCACACTACCATCGGCGCTGGTCTGTTTCACTGCTGAGTTCGGGATGGGATCAGGTGGTTCCAGACCGCTATGGTCGTCAGGCAAAACGGTTGATCACTGGGATGGATGAGATTGAAGTGCTTTACGATCAAGGTTATCGCAGTTGTCTTGGGTGTTATATAGTCAAGCCGCACGAGCAATTAGTACCGGTTAGCTCAACGCCTCGCAGCGCTTACACACCCGGCCTATCAACGTCCTGGTCTTGAACGGCTCTTCAGGGGCCTCGAGGGCCCGGGGAGATCTCATCTTGGAAGGGGCTTCCCGCTTAGATGCCTTCAGCGGTTATCCCGTCCGAACATAGCTACCGGGCAGTGCCACTGGCGTGACAACCCGAACACCAGAGGTTCGTCCACTCCGGTCCTCTCGTACTAGGAGCAGCTTTCCTCAAATCTCCAACGTCCACGGCAGATAGGGACCGAACTGTCTCACGACGTTCTAAACCCAGCTCGCGTACCACTTTAAATGGCGAACAGCCATACCCTTGGGACCGGCTTCAGCCCCAGGATGTGATGAGCCGACATCGAGGTGCCAAACACCGCCGTCGATGTGAACTCTTGGGCGGTATCAGCCTGTTATCCCCGGAGTACCTTTTATCCGTTGAGCGATGGCCCTTCCATACAGAACCACCGGATCACTATGACCTACTTTCGTACCTGCTCGACGTGTCTGTCTCGCAGTTAAGCGGGCTTGTGCCATTACACTAACCGCATGATGTCCGACCATGCTTAGCCCACCTTTGTGCTCCTCCGTTACGCTTTGGGAGGAGACCGCCCCAGTCAAACTACCCACCACACAGTGTCCTCATCCCCGATCAGGGGACCAAGTTAGAACCTCAAACATGTCAGGCTGGTATTTCAAGGTTGGCTCCACCGGAACTGGCGTCCCGGTTTCAAAGCCTCCCAGCTATCCTACACAAACATGCTCAAAGTTCACTGTGAAGCTATAGTAAAGGTTCACGGGGTCTTTCCGTCTAGCCGCGGATACACCGCATCTTCACGGCGATTTCAATTTCACTGAGTCTCGGGTAGAGACAGCGCCCCCATCGTTACGCCATTCGTGCAGGTCGGAACTTACCCGACAAGGAATTTCGCTACCTTAGGACCGTTATAGTTACGGCCGCCGTTTACCGGGGCTTCGATCAAGAGCTTCGTCCGAGGACTAACCCCATCAATTAACCTTCCGGCACCGGGCAGGCGTCACACCGTATACGTCCACTTTCGTGTTAGCACAGTGCTGTGTTTTTAATAAACAGTCGCAGGGGCCTGGTATCTTCGACCGGCCTCGGCTCCACCCGCAGGGGTTTCACCTAACGCCGGCGTGCCTTCTCCCGAAGTTACGGCACCATTTTGCCTAGTTCCTTTACCCGAGTTCTCTCAAGCGCCTTGGGATTCTCACCCTGACCACCTGTGTCGGTTTGGGGTACGGGCCCGAGTAGCCTGAAGCTTAGAAGATTTTCCTGGAAGCCTGGCATCAATGACTTCCCGCCCTGAAAGGGCAGTCGTCGTCACGTCTCGGAATTGAGGACCCGGATTTGCCTAAGTCCCCTTCCTACACGCTTAAACCGGGACAACCGTCGCCCGGCTCACCTAGCCTTCTCCGTCTCTCCATCGCAGCTACCCAAGGTACGGGAATATTAACCCGTTTCCCATCGACTACACCTTTCGGTCTCGCCTTAGGGGCCGACTCACCCTGCGCCGATTAGCGTTGCGCAGGAACCCTTGGTCTTCCGGCGTGGGGGTTTTTCACCCCCATTATCGTTACTCATGTCAGCATTCGCACTTCTGATACCTCCAGCATGCCTCTCGACACACCTTCGCAGGCTTACAGAACGCTCCCCTACCCCGCATACTTGCGTATGCAGCCGCAGCTTCGGTGACCAGTTTGAGCCCCGTTACATCTTCCGCGCAGGCCGACTCGACTAGTGAGCTATTACGCTTTCTTTAAAGGATGGCTGCTTCTAAGCCAACCTCCTAGCTGTCTGAGCCTTCCCACATCGTTTCCCACTTAACTGGTACTTGGGGACCTTAGCTGGCGGTCTGGGTTGTTTCCCTCTCCACAACGGACGTTAGCACCCGCTGTGTGTCTCCCGGATAGTACTCACTGGTATTCGGAGTTTGCATCGGGTTGGTAAGTCGGGATGACCCCCTAGCCGAAACAGTGCTCTACCCCCAGTGGTATTCGTCCGAGGCGCTACCTAAATAGCTTTCGGGGAGAACCAGCTATCTCCGGGCTTGATTAGCCTTTCACTCCGATCCACAAGTCATCCCCTGGCTTTTCAACGACAGTGGGTTCGGGCCTCCAGTGCCTGTTACGGCACCTTCACCCTGCTCATGGATAGATCGCCCGGTTTCGGGTCTATGCCCAGCGACTAAGTCGCCCTATTCAGACTCGGTTTCCCTACGGCTCCCCTACACGGTTAACCTCGCCACTGAACATAAGTCGCTGACCCATTATACAAAAGGTACGCCGTCACCCCACGAAGGGGCTCCGACTGCTTGTACGCATACGGTTTCAGGGTCTATTTCACTCCCCTCACAGGGGTTCTTTTCGCCTTTCCCTCACGGTACTGGTTCACTATCGGTCAGTCAGGAGTATTTAGCCTTGGAGGATGGTCCCCCCATGTTCAGACAGGATTACACGTGACCCGTCCTACTCGATTTCACTGAACTCAGGTTTCGGATACGGGGCTATCACCCACTATGGCGGTCCTTTCCAGAACCTTCTCCTACCAGTCGTCCAGCTTAAGGGCTGGTCCCCGTTCGCTCGCCGCTACTAAGGGAATCTCGGTTGATTTCTTTTCCTCGGGGTACTTAGATGTTTCAGTTCCCCCGGTTCGCCTCTTACACCTATGGATTCAGTGTAAGATACCGACCCGAAAGTCGGTGGGTTTCCCCATTCAGAGATGCCCGGATCACAGCTTGTTTGCCAGCTCCCCGAGCCTTATCGCAGGCTTCCACGTCTTTCATCGCCTCTGACTGCCAAGGCATCCACCGTATGCGCTTAGTTGCTTGACTATATAACCCCAAGACAACTGACCTGCGCCTCATCGTTCAACAGGAAATCGCCAACCACCGAAGTGATTCACCATTTCTCGCTTCTCGACGAGATTCAGAGACAGCCGACTGAAGCTATAAACAACCACTTCAACGACACACCGGATAACGCTTGATCGTTATCGCTGAGATTGACTCTGAACTAGAAGAATCAATCTCGTGTTTCAATCTCATCCGAATTGTTAAAGAGCAATTCTGACCCAGTGATCAGAAAGAAGGGCTTCGATGGTCATCAATTCGAAACACTTGTTTCTGCACACTGACTTGCGTCAGGTATTCAGGGATCGTCGACCAGGTTTTGGTGGAGCCAGGCGGGATCGAACCGCCGACCTCCTGCGTGCAAGGCAGGCGCTCTCCCAGCTGAGCTATGGCCCCTAATATCAGCCACTCACCAAGCCGGCAAACCGTGTTCACTCGCCGTACTCGGAAAATTGATCAGATCTAGGCGCGCCAAGGTGAAGCGTACATCAGTACGCGAGTCCTGGCGCAACGACGAGCTGGTCAATTTTGGTGGGTCTGGGTGGACTTGAACCACCGACCTCACCCTTATCAGGGGTGCGCTCTAACCACCTGAGCTACAGACCCGGTTTTGCTTGTCACAAACAAGCCAAGTCGGGCCCGAAAGACCCTTTGCTCTCTTCTCATTGACCAAGTAATTCGTGTGGACTCTGACCGAAACCTCCAGCTATCGTTAAGGAGGTGATCCAGCCGCAGGTTCCCCTACGGCTACCTTGTTACGACTTCACCCCAGTCATGAACCACACCGTGGTGATCGTCCTCCCGAAGGTTAGACTAACCACTTCTGGTGCAATCCACTCCCATGGTGTGACGGGCGGTGTGTACAAGGCCCGGGAACGTATTCACCGCGACATTCTGATTCGCGATTACTAGCGATTCCGACTTCACGCAGTCGAGTTGCAGACTGCGATCCGGACTACGACGCGTTTTATGAGATTAGCTCACCCTCGCGGGGTTGCAGCCCTCTGTGCGCGCCATTGTAGCACGTGTGTAGCCCTGGCCGTAAGGGCCATGATGACCTGACGTCATCCCCACCTTCCTCCGGTTTGTCACCGGCAGTCTCCCTAGAGTTCCCACCATGATGTGCTGGCAACTAGGGATAAGGGTTGCGCTCGTTACGGGACTTAACCCAACATCTCACGACACGAGCTGACGACGGCCATGCAGCACCTGTGTTTGGGTTCCCGAAGGCACCAATCCATCTCTGGAAAGTTCCCAACATGTCAAGGCCAGGTAAGGTTCTTCGCGTTGCGTCGAATTAAACCACATGCTCCACCGCTTGTGCGGGCCCCCGTCAATTCATTTGAGTTTTAACCTTGCGGCCGTACTCCCCAGGCGGTCTACTTAGTGCGTTAACTGCGCCACTAAGACTTCAAGAGTCCCAACGGCTAGTAGACATCGTTTACGGCGTGGACTACCAGGGTATCTAATCCTGTTTGCTCCCCACGCTTTCGCACCTCAGCGTCAGTATTGGTCCAGGTAGCCGCCTTCGCCACTGGTGTTCCTTCCTATATCTACGCATTTCACCGCTACACAGGAAATTCCACTACCCTCTACCATACTCTAGCCTGACAGTTCGGAATGCCGTTCCCAGGTTAAGCCCAGGGCTTTCACATCCCGCTTATCAAACCGCCTACGCGCGCTTTACGCCCAGTAATTCCGATTAACGCTTGCACCCTCCGTATTACCGCGGCTGCTGGCACGGAGTTAGCCGGTGCTTCTTCTGCAAGTAACGTCAAGCATGCTGGGTATTAGCCAACACGTTTTCCTCCTTGCTGAAAGTGCTTTACAACCCGAAAGCCTTCTTCACACACGCGGCATGGCTGGATCAGGGTTGCCCCCATTGTCCAATATTCCCCACTGCTGCCTCCCGTAGGAGTTCGGGCCGTGTCTCAGTCCCGATGTGGCTGATCATCCTCTCAGACCAGCTACGGATCGTCGCCTTGGTAGGCCATTACCCCACCAACTAGCTAATCCGACATAGGCACATCCAATAGCGCAAGGTCCGAAGATCCCCTGCTTTCCCCCGAAGGGCGTATGCGGTATTAATCCGGGTTTCCCCGGGCTATCCCCCACTACTGGGCAGTTTCCTATGCATTACTCACCCGTCCGCCGCTCGACAGCGGGGAGCAAGCTCCCCCTGTTTCCGCTCGACTTGCATGTGTTAGGCCTGCCGCCAGCGTTCAATCTGAGCCATGATCAAACTCTTCAGTTTAAATCATACAAGATCCGAAGATCTCTAATCTTGCTCAAGACAAAACTCATTCTCGACGAGTCGCTTGCCTCGATTATCTGTCGCCAGATAGTCTCGGCCAGCGCCCACACGAATTACTTGGTCAACTTGTTAAAGAGCGTTGAGCATCTGCTCAATCAAGGCCGCGTATTCTACATCAGATCGCCACCTTGTCAACGATTATTTCAAGGTTTTTAACGCCGCTCCCGAAGAAGACCTGAACCGCAAAAACCCAAATCAAACAACCGCTTACTTCGCCTTCCCGTTCAAGCCTCATGGGCCGTGTCCGTCGAAGTGGGGCGCATTCTACAGCCTCACCGATTCCTGTCAACGGCCA